>NZ_JBIBBZ010000004.1:0-449801 GCF_042900925.1 Streptomyces sp. NPDC012825
CGTAGTGCGCGACCAGCCCTTCCTCCAGGGAACGGAGGAGGGCGTCGGGCGTGGCAGAGCGCAGGGCGCGCTCGATCGCGACGAATCTGTCCATTATTCGGTTACCGCCTAGGTTTAAAACGCATGCGAAAGGAAGCTCCTCTCATGTCTCGGCGACCGGAGGAAGCACTGCGACAGGACAGCACTGGAAGATCCGCCGCCAGTATTGCGCGTGATGTCCTTGAGCTGCTTGAGGTCCTGTGGCATCAGGGGGAAGCGGTCTCGACGGCTCCATTGTCGTCGTCCCAGGTGCGTGTGCTGTACGTGCTGGAGCGCGAGGGAGTGGTGAACCTGCGCACCCTGGCCGGGAAGCTCGACTCCATGCCGCCTTCGGTCAGCCGGATGTGCGACCGCCTGCACGCGGTGGGCTTCATCGACCGGACCCACAACCCGTCCGACCGCCGCGAGCTGGAGCTGCGCCTGTCACGCAGGGGCGCGAGCTATCTCGAATCCCTTCGGGCCCGCCGCGAGGAGGTCCTGCGCGAACTGCTGGGCAGGATGACTGCGGCGGAGCGGACCATGTTGATGCGGGGTCTGGTCGGAATTCGCGCCCTGACCGATGGCGTCGCGCCTGGTCGTGACAGGCCGGAGGCCATCGCGCCGGAGTCGGCCTGAGGCCGACAGATGCGCCGATAGGTGCACGATTCCACCTTCCTGAGGCCGGGTCTCCGGCTCGTGCTGCTGCCACAGATTCCTGCCTCCAGGAGATACTTGTCAAATGGAAAGTATTGTCTGAGGACAACTACAGGTCCGAGGCGGGTTCGCATCGCACACCGCCGGGGACTCGATGAGAAGGGAGCTCGCCCTCTCCTCCGGGGGGATCGGCTCTGGGTGCCAGTGGTCTCATGCCTCCGGTCGGGACGGCGCGGTGGTCCGACCGTGCCGTACGGACCCCCGGGCGGGAAGGGATCAGTCGGCTTCGCGGCGGTCTTGCAGCCGCCTCCTCAAGACGTCGCGCAGGCTGGCGACCCCGTCTCTTGCGGCCTCGCTGTCGGCACTGGCCGACGGCAGGAAGAGCACCAGCGCGGTCAGTCGTTCAGCGCGCAGCTCGTCGAGCAGCAGCTTGCCGGCCGGCGTCACGCTGATGACTTTGCTCCGTCCGTCGCCCGGTGCCGGAGTGCTGACCACCAGCCCGTCCTGTGTCAGTTGCGCGGTCAGGCGGCTCATCGAAGTACTCGAGACGGCGAGGAGATGGGCCACTTCCCCCGGAGACGTCCGGCCGAAGCGCTCCAGCAGGGTCAGCACGCGGTAGGCGAGGCTTGCGGGCTCCTGGCCGAGTTCCAGGGCTTCCCACAACCTCAGCACCTCGGCGGTCGTGGCCGCTTCGTCGGCCGAGGGGTCGACGGCGTCGTCCGGGTCGTCATTCATGGCGGGCGTACAGTTGGAGGCTTCCCTTCCATATCCCCTGAACGGGCCCCTTCGTGCCTGCTGAGAAGTAACACGGCCATCATGACGGTCGGCGGCGCTCCTGTCGCCGATGGTCGACGGCATCCAAGTCAAGGCAAAGCGGCATACCGGGCAATTCGCTTTGCTTTTCTATCAGCTTCTTCTGCGGGAAGTGACTGCGAGAGGAATTCTTCGCCCAACTGGCTGCCGTGTCAGCAGGCGTCATGGGGCTGAACAGGAAAGTCTATGGCGTGTCGACATGGATGGGCGCCGATTGCGGAGGGTCGGACAAGTGGGCGAGCAGTGCGCACAGCTGACCCAGGGTGTCCTGGAGGATTGCCTGGTCGGCGCCCGTATCGGTGAGGGCCCGCGCCAGCAGGCACCGCCGGTGCTCCCTCGTGGCGTGGAGGAGTCTTTCGCCGTCGGGCGTCAGGCAGACGGTGACGTGCCGACCGCTGGCGGTGCGTTGGATCAGGCCGCGCTGGTCGAGCCTGTCGCACAGCCGGGTTGTCGACGACAGACTGACCCGGAGGGTCCTGGCGAGGAGAGTGGGGCCGCAGGCCCCTTTCTCGAGCGCGAGCAGAGTGCGCATCTGCTGATCGGAGACCTCCGGTGCGATCTCGAGGTGCGCCCGCCGCCACAATTCGATCATGGCTTCGGCGACCCGCTCGGCCGCCTCGACAGTGTCCATCGCCTCAGGGGCGCCCGACATCGCGCCCTCCTTTCGTGCGGGGTCTCCCGCCGCCTTCCCCCGGTCACCCGAGGCAACCAACCCTCCTCAAGTGCTGTTTTGTTGATGTTTGGCAGTTCATACGAGCATTGAGTGGGTTATGGGGGAGTCTCGTAAAGATCGACCCGGGCGGGGTGTACCACTCTGGCGAGGCTCGCTTATTGTTGCCGCATGGCAACTATTGCCGTCTGGTCATCATCTACCGGTCCCTGCGGCTGCCGGGGTGCTTCAGAACCCCAGGAAGGAAGCAACCACGTATGGCGGTCGAAACGCCGAAGGCCGAAGCGATCGGGAACGCAGCCGCGTTCCCGAAGCGCCGCAGAGAGCAGGCGGTGCAGCGATGGGCGGAGCTGCCGCTGCTCCGGACGGTGTTCACGGTCGACCGCGACAAGGCCGTGGAGACATGCCGGAACATCGTGGACGTCTTGGTCCAGGCAGCCGCTTCGGGCCGGATCGAGGATCTGGAAGCTCCCGGCTTCGACACCGTACGGGAACGGCTCGGCCGGATGCCGGCGTCCGGGCGGAAGACGGGCCGGTGGGCCGGGCGGGTGGCCGACGAGGTCACCGCGCTGAAGCAAGCCGCACGCCAGGTGCTCGCACGAGAACCGCACGGAGAGAACCGCGAGGGGGATCCGACACAAGTGCCGGCACTCACCGAGTTGCCGGACACGCTGCGGCCGGTGGTGACGGAGGCCACGCTCACGGAAGGCCGGGAAGTGATCGTGCGCCAGTGCCGGCAGACGCTGGAAACGGCCACATCGGTGATCGAATTCCGGGACCGCGCCGTGGCTGTCCCTCTGATCGGCACACTCGACAGTGCGCGCGACCGGGTCGTGACGGAGATCCTGCTGCGAGTGATCCTCGAGCAGCGGGCCTCCCGTGCCGTTTCGCACATCACTGGCGTGCCTGCAGTAGGTACCCTGGTGGCGCGGTGCTTGACGAGAACAGTCGTAGCGGGGCGGCTCATGGGAGCCGCGTGCGTCATCCCCGGCATCCGCCCGGTGATCGCGCAGACCGTCGCCCGGCTCGATAACGATCTTGGTGTGGTGACCACCCGGGCCACACCGGTCGACGCTCTTTCCCCGGCCCCGGACCATCTGGGCGGTTCCTTCACGCCACTGCGACCTGCGTCTGCGCGAGGCCGTTGATGGACACGGTTCCCGACAGCATCACGCCGGTACGCCTCGGAGAGGTACTGCTGGTCACCTTTCCCACGGACCTGACCGACGAACTCGCCGTGCGGACGCAGCGCGATCTGTCGGCGATGGTGGCGCGCGGAGGGATCCGCGGCGTGGTCATCGACGTGTCGGCCATGTGGGTCGTGGACACCTTCATCTGCCGGGTCCTCGCCGACACGGCTGCGGCGGTCAAGCTGCTGGCCGCCGAGACGGTCGTGGCAGGTCTGCGTCCCGCCATCGCCATGACGCTGGTCGAACTCGGCATGACCTTGTCCGGGCTGAGGACGGCACTGAACACCGAAGCGGCTCTCGCTCGGCTCGGCGCGGGCGCGAGGCCATCCATGGAGAAGCCGTGAACCCGGTACCCCGGCGTGTCCCGGTCGCCTCCGACGTGGAATGCGCGGTGACGCGGCAGGCGGTACGCAGGACGCCGCTCGGCGCAGACTTCGGCCCGGACCGGCGGACCAAGCCGGTGACCGCCGCCGGTGAGCCGGCCCGTAACACCCTGGTACACGGTGGCGGAGGCTGCGTGGCGACAGAGGAAGTCCTCCACGAGGGCGATGCCGGGACAGCGACCCGAGTGGGGGACCTCTTCCCGTGCGACATCACCCGCATCCACGATGCGCGGGCGGCGGCCGAGGCCGGCCCGGACCCGCTGCGCTGCGCATCAGCGGCGCCGGTGGCGACCGAACCGGCCACCGATGTGCTCGAACACGTAGGTGGCGGCCAGGTGCTGATCAGAACCGTCCCGCATCCGGCTGCGCGTCCGGCCCCATGCACGCGCGTGGTGCAGATTCCGGCCCCGGAGCGCTCGGGCCGGTTCCCCACACGACACCCGGTCGGCGCGGGCGGGCCGCACATCCCGCTGGGGGCGGCCGCCGCCAGCGGAGACGCAACGAGCCGGCACTCCGCAGCCTCAGGAATCACACTCGTACCGGCCGACGGCCCCGGCCACGGCGAGGCGGCCGCCGACGCCGTCCGCACCCCGTACCACCCCGAGCTGCCTCCGCACAGCCTTTCCCACATCGTGGAAGAAGTTCTCCGGGGCAGTCGTGGAGCAGCCGTCGCCGGCGCCCACGTGGACACCGGCGTCCAGCTGTCGACCTTCGCCGACACCGGGGACATCGGCGCACGACCGCGTACGAAGGGGAGGCGGGAGTCCCTTGTCTCCCGTCCGGGCGTCGCAGGCCTTCACCAGCACTCCCGCCCGGCGGTCTCCCAGAAGCCGCCCCGGACTCAGGACGCCGTACTGGTCCTGCACAGTGACGGCCTGCCCAGCCGCCGGCGATACCCCGAGGACTCCGCCCTCGACCGGCCGGCCCCGGCAATGACCGCGGCCGTCGTCCTCCGCGACACGCTCAGCCCCGCCAACCCCGTCCGCGACGACACCACCCTCGCCGTAGCCGCCGCCGGTTCCCCGGACCCGAGAGAACAGCGATGAGCACCTCCCGCCTCAGCCTGACGATCACCACACCCGCAGACGCCCTACAGGCACGTCAGCGCCTCCTCGCCCTCGCCAAGGACGCTGCGATTCCTTTCGAAAAACGGCTGCTTCTGGTCGCCGACGTCTTCGACCAGCTCAGAACAGCACTCGCGGACGGAACGGCCCCCCACCTCAAGGCCTCCGTCCACACCGATCCCACGACCGGGCTGCCCACGATCCGGACCACCGTGGGCAAGTCCACCCGCCACGTGGTTCCAGCACCGGCCACAACCGAGCAGACACACCGGTCAGGCACCCCCGTCCTTCGCGAGCCCTCCGAGAAGGACCGTGATGATCTCGTCCAGATGCTCGCGGACAACGACAGCGACACCCGCGCCCTGGTCGACCTCCTGGACCGGCACCGCATAGAGCTGGAAACCACCAACCAGGGTGTACTGGTCCTGCACGCCGAGCTGGACGCCGCCAACCACGCCCAGACCGAGCTGCTGAGCGCCGAACAGGCCGCACGTGAACTGGCAGAGACCGCACGCAGACGCCTGACGTTCCTCTCCACGGCCAGCGCCACGCTCACACGAACCCTGAACCACGAGAAAGTCCTGCAGGACCTGACCGGCATGCTCGTACCCGAATACGCCGCCACGGCTCGTATCTGGCTCCTCGACGAGCGGCGAACGCTCATCGCATCGACCGGAGACACCCCGGACGCCTCGCAGCTTCCGGCCGACCATCCCGCCGCCCTCACCGCTCGCACCGGCCGCGTCCACCACGCCCGGGCAGACCGCCCCGCAACCCTCCCCGGCGCAACCGGTCCGTCCCTGCTGGCCCTTCCCCTCACCACAGGACTGGCCCCACTGGGGGTCCTGGCCCTGACCCCCGCCGCGGAGCATTTCACCCCCGACGACATCGTCATGCTCACCGAACTGGCCCGCCGCGCCGCCACCGCACTGGACAACGCCCGGAGCTACGAGCACGAACGCAACACCGCAGCGATCCTGCAGCGCGCCATGCTCACCGACCTGCCCACCGTCCCCGGCCTGCGCATGGCTGCTCGCTACCTTCCCGCCAGCGAAGGAATGAACATCGGCGGCGACTGGTACGACGCCTTCCTCCAGCCCGACGGCACCCTGACCACCGTCATCGGCGACGTCACCGGCCACGGCCTGGACGCGGCCGTCCTCATGGGCCAGCTCCGCCACGCCCTGCGCGCCTATGCGCTCCAGGGCCACTCTCCGGGCGCCTTGCTGACCCTCCTGCACAACCTCATGCGCAGCCAGCAACCAGGCCTCTACGCCACCGCCCTGATCACCCAGCACCAACCGGCCGGCCACGAGGTCACCTGGGCGACCGCCGGCCATCTGCCCCCGCTCCTGCGTACCCCGGACGGCGCCGTGCAGATCCTGGACGACCGGGGAGGGGCCCTCCTCGGCCTGCCCATGGAGCAGATCGTCCGCGACCACCGGCTCACCCTCGCGCCCGGCTCCACTCTGCTGCTCTACACCGACGGACTGGTCGAACGCCGGACCCAGGGCGTCGATCCCGGCATCCAGCGGCTCGCCACTGCCCTGGCCGGCCTGGACGCCCGGGCCGACAGCACTGCCGAGCAGGACGCGGAAACGCTGCTGGCCGATCTCCTGCACGACAACCCCGGAGACGACGACATATGCCTCCTTCTGTGTCATGCCGACCCGCCGCGCCCGGCACTCGGAGATACTTCCTCCGTTCCGTGCGGGATTTCGAGAAGAACGGTGTGACCCCCGTCAGGACCTCGACCCATCCGTAGAACGATGACACCGGTGCAGGCGGCGGCAGCCGCCCAGCCAGGGCATCGTGCGCCGATACGTCCGGTGTCCGCGTGGAGCGTGGCCGGCTGTCGCCGGCGAGGTCCGCGGCGGGACCGGACCGGCGGGTCGCCGCGCACCAGCGGTCCAGGTCGCCGCGGGAGCCGGGTCCATCGAGGATGACGCGGCGCGACTCGGCCCGGATCCGGGCGGCACTTCGTTCGGGGAAGGCCGGTGTGCGGTCGGCTCCGACGGGCCGGAGACCGGCGGCAGCCGTAGGCCACACGGTGCGGGCTCCTCGGCAGGCCACATGGAACACGTTCAAGCAGGCCTCCTCCATGAACCCCGCGGCCGACTGCGCGTCCCGGCGCGGCAACACCAGTGCTCCGGCCGGCATTCCGTGGCCCGGCAACGGCGTGATCGCCAGCGAGCCGACCTCTCCGAATCCTTCCGGGATCAACCAGTGCGGCGTCACGGCGGGGTCCATCCACCGGGAGGGCACGGGGGAAAGCCCCGCAAAGCCTCCGCGAGTCCGGGCGCATCCTGCATCGCGCCGGGGGCGGTGCTGTGCGACGGGCGGCCCGAGTGGCAGGCGACCACCCACCGGCAGTTTCCTGCCCCCGTCGGCGCGATGACCAGCGCGGCATCGGCCAAGTGCTCGGCGGCCAGGCGTGCGGTGACCTCCATGCACCGCTGGAGGTTCAGCGACGCCGACAGCGCGCTGGAGGCCTCGGCGAGAAACCCGGCACGCTCCCGCTCGGCAGTCAGCTCTTCCACCGCCGTCCGGTAGGCGGTCTCTTCCACCAGCCACCACGCCGTGTCCCCGCTCACGAACGACGAGGGGTGCGCCGAGAAGAAGTTCTCTCCCACCATGCCGCCGGCCGCACCTATGGGAGTGCCGTGGTGTGCGCCCGTGAGCCAGTCCGGCGACGACAGAGGACGAGCGGTACGGACGTCCGGCAGCAAAGAGGAGGCGGCGTCATTGAGTTCCACCACGTATCCGGCCCCGTCCAGCACCATCACCGGGTAGGGAATCTCGGCAGCCCACAGCACGCTGCCGACTCCGGTGCGGTGCCTGCCCGGGGAAGAAGCCATGATCTAGGCCCCTCCGGTCCGACTCCTGCGCGAAAAAATGCTTGCCGTCCGACAGCCATTCCCCACTGGCGTCCGCATCCGCAACCTCGTCTGGTCAACGAGACGATCCGACACCAACGCTTGACCTGTGCGTTGCGCGGGCACTCGAGCCGGATGATGCCCGATATATAAGCAGAAAGACCAAAAGGCCGTCTTGTTCCTTATGGACATGAATGATTGATTAGGGAATCAAGGGCCGATGGCGGCGTCGACCCTTTCGGGGTCCTTTGCGGGTTCGAGTACTGTCGATCGCGGCGACGCTTCGTAGCGAAGCCGCAAGGGGCGTCCGATTCGTGAATACTGTCACTGTCATCCATGGATGCCTGAAAAAGCAAAGATCTGGTATGAGGGTGGATATAATTTAGTAATATATGAGGCCGGGTTCCCTGTTCTGCTTGCGCAGGGAGGGGATACTCTCAACGCGTTTCACATGCATCGTGGCCGGCACGTTGCGGGGGTTCCAGGAGTGAGGAAGTGCCTGCGATGAGCATTCCAGGTCCAGGGTTCGGTCTTCAGCCGCGCCTGCAGAGGAACGAGGTGCCTTTCGAGGCCGATGCCGTGTTCGAGGCCCTGGAGCAGATACCGGATGCTGTCACCGTTTGCACCGCCCTGCGTGACACCTCCGGTCGCGCCATCGACATGCGGCTGGAATACATGAACGTAGCCGCTCGCTCGGCGCATCCCGAACCGGACACGGCCATCGGCGGACTCTGCAGTGAAGTCTGGCCCCTCATGGTGAAGAACGGGACCTTTGCGGCTTGCATGCGCGTACTGGACAGCGGTGTCGGCGAGCAGGGGCCTCTCGCCTGGACCGAGGAGTCGACCTACCGGGCCGCCGACTACGAGTACCAAGCAGTGAGGATCGGGACCGATCGCCTTCTTTGGGTACTGCGGGACAACAGCGCTCGGGTACGGAGGGCCGAAGTCCTTGCCGCCATTGTCACGAGCTTGGCCGGTGCGACCAGCTTCGAGGAAGTCCTCGGTACGCTCACCGCTCAGATCATGCCCGCGGTGGGTGCGACGACCGGGGCAGCTGTACTGAACGAACCGGACAGCAACACCTACACCGTCCAGCACATCCATGACGCCCAGGAAGGCCTCCGTCCACCCGCGCCCTTCAGTATTTCGGCGCCCTACCCCATGGCGCACACCGCTCGCACAGGGAAGGCCCTGTTCTTCTCCACGTCGGCCGAACGCGACCGGGTGTTTCCCGAAGCCGCCCCCCTTTTCCAAGAGCGGCACCGATCGTCTGCCGTCCTCCCACTCGCGGCGGATGGTTCTCTCCTGGGGGCAGTCAGTTTTCACTTCGCTGTCCAGCACCCCTTCGATCCCTCCGAACGAGCTTTCCTGACCGCTCTCGCCGATCACTGCGCCCTGGCCCTCGAACGCGTTCGTCTGCGCGCATCGGCAGACGCCGCGCAAGCACAGTTGCAGGTCTTGGCCGATCTGGGTCGTGCCTTGCCGTCCTCTCTCGACACCCGTGCAAACTTTCGCAGTCTTGCCGAAGCGGTCGTTCCCCGTATTGCGGACGCGTGCGTCATTCACCTCCTCGACCGTGAAGGCCGGCCGAAGCTGGCCATGCTGCGCCACCGCGATCCGCGGCAACAGAGGGAACTGAGTGCGCTGCTGGAGTCCTTCCCGCCGCAGCGGGACGCGGAGGGGGGCGTCGGAGCCGTCGTCCGTACCGGCCGTCATGAGTTGATCACCAACGTGTCCGGAGCACTGGACCGCCTTTCACGCAGCGCTGAGCACCGTACCGCTCTGCACCGTCTCCTGCCCGCCGCGTCATGGCTGGCCGTACCCATGACTCATGACGACAGGGTCATCGGAGCCATGGTGCTGATCCAGTCGGCCACCGGGAGGAAAACATTCACCGAGCGTGACATTCCTTTTGCGGAGGACCTGGCCCAGCGCGCTGCGCAAGCTGTCGTCAACTCGCGCCGTTATACCGCTCAGCAGGATGTGGCCGACATCTTGCAGCGAAGCCTGCTGCCCGCGAACCTTCCTCGCGTGCCCGGCGTCGACCTCGCGGTCTGCTACCACGCCGGCGCCGAAGGAACACTGGTGGGAGGCGATTTCTACGACATCGCCCCTCTCGGATCGCGGGCATGGTCTTTTGCCATCGGTGACGTATGCGGTAAGGGTCCGCAAGCAGCGGCACTGACCGGCTTGGTCCGGCATACCGCCAGGGCGGCAGCACGAGTCAGTCACGACCCGGAGTACGTCCTGCGGGCAGTGAACGCAGCTATTCTCGCCGAGCAGGGAGCATCTCGCTTCTGTACCGCGGCTTACGGGGTGATCGACTTCTCCAATGAGCCCGCACGGCTCAGTCTCGCTCTCGGAGGTCATCCTCCGCCCTTCCTCCGACGGGCCGACGGGGAAATCATTGCACTGGGGCGGCCGGGTGCTCTTCTCGGAATCTTCGACACGCCACCACTGCAGACGACCATGCATGAAATACGCTCGGGCGATCTCCTCGTTCTTTACACCGATGGAGTGACAGAACGGCGTTCGGGAACTTCCATGTTCGCCGAATCCGGTATTCGCCGCGTCATGGAAAACCTCACCGACGAGAGCTCTGCGGAAGTGCTCGGTATTCTTGAAGAAGCGGTCATCAATTATACGGACAGCCCGCTCGACGACGATTTTGCGATCATGGTGCTTCGAATCACCTGAAATCACCTCCGGCTTCGTGCGGGATCCCCGGCTCCCGGTCTGGATCAAGGTGTACGGAAGGGCCCGCACAGCGACCTCGAGCGCCTCCCGCGACGTGCGGGATCCATGCCGTGGCCAGTGGACACCGTCTCGTCGTCGGTCTACACGCCGACGGCGATCAACTTCGGGCTTCACCGGCCACCTTGGGAGACGCTCCTGCTCCACCAACCCCGCCCGCCCGGACCGGAGCACGGCGTACGGGTGGTGCAGGAGCGTCTCCGCGCGCGGGTCGGGCCACTCGAGGTCAATCGACCGCCGCCGAGGCCGGACGGGCGGCCACCCCGCCTTCGTCCCCCTCGGTAGCGACGGTGCCAGTACCACCCAGTGCCCGTCCGCGCCCTACCCCGCGCTCCGGCCGGCGGTCCAGCCGCCCAGTTCCGTCGGCCGGTTGGTGATGATCCCGTCCACGCCGAGGTCGTCCATGGCCTTCCAGCGGACGGGGGTGTCGACCGTCCAGACGTTCACCGCCACGCCCGCCGCGTGCAGCGCGCCGACCACCTCCGGCCGCTGGGCCAGGGCGACGTGCGAGACGTTGTACGCGGTGAGGTCCAGCTCCTCCGCGAGCGCGACCGGATCGGCGTCCAGGGTGTCGCGCAGCAGCCCGAGCGGGAGTTCGGGTGCCAGCTCGTGCGCGTACCGCAGGGAGGGGACGTCGAAGCTCTGGACGAAGACCCGGCCCGTCATGTCCTGCTCCCGGACCTCCCGCACGATCCGGTCCACCTCGGCGCGGCTGTGCCGGCCCTTGATCTCCAGGAGCATGCCGCCGCCGCGCTCCCGGAGGTCCGCCAGCTGGGCGGCCAGGGTCGGGACGCGGGTGCCGGCGTAGGCCGGGGCGAACCAGGAACCCGCGTCCAGGGCGTCCAGCTGAGCGGAGGTCAGGGACCGGATCGGGCCCGTGCCGTCGGTCGTCCGGTCGACGGTCGCGTCGTGCAGGACGTACGGCACGCCGTCCTCGCTCGGCTGGACGTCGTTCTCGATCCACTGGGCCCCGCCCCGGCGGGCGACCTCGTCGGAGACCAGCGTGTTCTCGGGCGCGGCGGAGGAGGCCCCCCGGTGGGCGAACACCGTCAACGGGGCCCCGGCGGAGCGGATCCAGCGGTTCCCCGGGGCCTTGGCGTCCTGGTCGAGGGGGCGGGGGGCGGACGGCTCGGACGCCGGGGACGAGGGAGACGGAGACGAGGGGGACGGCCGGGACGGAGTGGACGGCTTGGAGGGAGTGGACGGCCTGGACGGAGCGGTCACGAACACGGTCGCGAACGCCGCCACGGCGACGGCCCCGGCGGTGAATCCGGTGGTCCGGCGGCGACGCGACCGGGGAACGGGCGGAAGAGCGTCTTTCATGAGCGCCCACCCTAGGGGGGACGTGTCCGACAACGGCGTGTTCGCGCCACGACGCGCGGTCCGAACCCCTTCGCCGGAACGTCCGGTCTGCGGCATGGTGGAAGACGCGCCCGGAGCCGTGCCGTCGGGGGACAACGGCCGGGCGTACGACGTGAGGGGGACTCATGGACACGGGTACGGAAGCGAGAACGGCCGGCACCGGGACGACCGCGACACCGGAGGCGCGGGAGGGCGCCCCGCGCGGCCGGGGTGTGCTCGAAGGGGCGTTCGCCCTGCTCGACGCCCTCCGCCGGAACGGTGACGAGGCCGGGGTGACCGAACTGGCGCTCGCCTGCGGCGTGCCCAAGGGCACCGTCCACCGGCTGCTCGACCAGCTGGTCGGCGTCGGCGCCGTCGAACGGGCCGGGAACCGCTACCGGGTCGGCCCGCAGCTCTACCGCCTCGGCCAGGCCTGGGAGCCGCACCCCGGCCTCCGCCACGCCGCCCGGCTGCCGCTCCAGCGCCTGCGGGCCGCCACCGGCGCGAGCGTGGTCCTCGTCGTGCTGCGCGAGGAGACGGCGCTCACGGTCGGCTCGGTGCCGGGGGACCTGGAGCCCCTCCTCCCCGTACGGAACGGCCTCGCGTTCCGGCTCGACACCGCCGCCGGCCGGGCCCTGCGCGCACCCCTGACGAACGGCGCCGTCCTCGACCGGGAGGACGTGATGGAAGGGGTGTGCTGCGCCTCGCTGCCGGTCCGCGCCCCGGACGGGCGCACCGTCGCCGCGCTCGCCGCCCTGGTCCCTGCGGGCCGCCGGCTCGACGCGCTCGCCCACGCCGTCGCCGGGACCGGCGCCGCGATCACCCGCGCGCTCGCCGGCGGCCGCAGGCGAAGGCCGTTCCCGCCGACCGTCCTCGTCCCTTGAGGAAGTCTTCCCGCGGCTCCGTTCCGGCCAGTGGAACGCGCGTAGAACCCGGCCGGGGAAGCCGGGCACAGTGGAGTCGTGCCGGGGGAAACGGCACACCGGACCGCCACGGGGGCGGCCCGACTCCGCGTCACACCAGTGACCCGATGTACGGGGGGACACCACATGCGCAAGAACCGAGTCGTCCGACTGGCCGCCACCGCCCTGCTCGGACTCGGCAGCCTCGGCGCCTTCGCCGGCACCGCGCACGCCGAGCCGATCGACTACGTGAGGATCGAACTCGTCGAGCTGCACTGCCAGAAGAACAGTGAGGGCGACCACGACGAGGCCTACCTCAAGGTCACCGACGCCAACGGCAACGCCGTCAAGGTCTGGCCCGGCGGCAGCCTCAAGTACCAGACCATGGGCACCGGTTACGTCCGCTCCATGGCCGACGGCAACAGCAGCGCGGCCCTGATCCTGGGCAAGCAGCAGGCCCGCACCCTCACCCTGTGGGACTACGACTCGACCAGCGGCGACGACAAGCTCGGCGCCACCCTGGTCACCGGTTCCGAGGTCGGCGCCGAGACCCAGTGGCGCACCGTCGAGGGCTCCGGCGGCGTGTACGTCATCGGCTACCGGGTGATCGACATCTGACCTGTCGTCAGGAAGGCCCGAGGGCCGTGCCGGTGATCCGGCACGGCCCTCCGCGCGTCTCCGCCCGGCCCCCGGCCGGGGACCGTCAGCCCGCGTCCGGGGCCGTCAGCTCGCCCGACCGAGCCACCCGCGCGTACCAGCGGGCGCTCGACTTCGGCGTCCGCTCCAGGGTGTCGTAGTCGACCCGGACCGCTCCGAACCGCTTCGCGTAGCCGTACGCCCACTCGAAGTTGTCCAGCAGCGACCAGAGGAAGTAGCCGCGCACGTCCACCCCGTCCGTGAGCGCCCGGTGCACCGCCTCCAGGTGCGCGTGCACGTACGCGGCGCGCTCCGGGTCGTGCACCGAACCGTCCGGCCCCACCACGTCCTCGTACGCCGCCCCGTTCTCGCTGATCACCAGCGGAAGGCCGGGGTACGCGGCGGACACCCGCTTCAGCAGGTCGTACAGCGCGCCCGCGTCGACCGGCCAGCCCATCGCCGTCCGCTCGCCCGGCGCCCGGTGGAAGGCGACCCGGTCCGCCCCCGGCCACGGGGAGTGCTCGCTGTCGCCGTGCCCGTCGTCCTGCGGCTTCTCGGCGCCCTCCGCGACCTCCGACACCAGGGTCGGCGCGTAGTAGTTGATCGCCAGCAGGTCCAGCGGCTGCTTCGCCGTCGCCGTGTCCCCGTCCCGCACGAAGGACCAGTCGGTGAGGTGCGCGGTGTCGGCGAGCAGGTCCTCGGGGTAGGCGCCCTCCAGCATCGGGCCCAGCCAGACCCGGTTGCCGACGGCGTCGATCCGGCGGGCCGCGTCCAGATCCCCGGCGGAACCGGTCAGCGGCCGCACCTCGTGCAGGTTGAGCGAGACGGAGAGCTGCTGCGGACGGCCCGCCGGCAGCGCGGCCCGCAGCGCCTGGACCGCGAGCCCGTGTCCCAGGTTGAGGTGGTGGGCCGCGCGCAGGGCGGCCACCGGGTCGGTGCGGCCCGGCGCGTGCACCCCGGAGCCGTACCCCAGGAAGGCGCTGCACCAGGGCTCGTTGAGCGTGGTCCACCGGGAGACCCGGTCGCCGACGGCGTTCGCGACGATCCCCGCGTACTCGGCGAACCGTTCGGCCGTCGCCCGCTCGGGCCAGCCCCCCGCGTCCTCCAGTTCCTGCGGCAGGTCCCAGTGGTAGAGCGTCAGGGCCGGCTCGATCCCGGCGGCCAGCAGCTCGTCCACGAGCGCCCGGTAGAAGTCCAGGCCCTTCTGGACGGCCGGGCCCCGCCCGGTGGGCTGCACCCGGGACCAGGAGACGGAGAACCGGTAGGCGTTCAGGCCGAGTTCGGACATCAGGGCGACGTCCTCGCGGAACCGGTGGTAGTGGTCCACGGCCACGTCGCCGGTGTGGCCCTCGAAGACCCTGCCCGGGGTGTGCGAGAAGGTGTCCCAGATGGACGGGGTGCGGCCGTCCTCCGCCGCCGCTCCCTCGATCTGGTACGCGGCGGTGGCCGCGCCCCAGAGGAAGCCGGGCGGGAACGAACGGGTGGCGGTGAGCGGCCGGGTTTCGGACGCGGTCATAGGAGGGAGCTCCCAACGCTGGTGCGGGATCGGTACGTTGTGCGGGGAAGGGGGCCGGTCAGCTCTTGACGGCGCCGGCCGTGATGCCGCCCACGATGTGCTTGCCGAGGAAGGCGAAGACGAGCAGCAGCGGCACGGTGGAGATCAGGGCACCGGTCAGCACGATGGCGTGGTCCACGCTGTGGTTGCCCGCGCCGAGTCCGGCGAGCGCCACCTGGAGGGTGGGGTTGCCGTCCGGGGTGAGCGCGATGAAGGGCCAGAAGAAGTCGTTCCACGACTGGACGAAGACCAGCATGCCGAGCACCGCCATCGCGGGCCGGGCCACCGGGAAGACCACGTGCCAGATCACCCGGAGGCTGTGCGCGCCGTCCATCCGGGCCGCCTCCACCAGTTCCACGGGCAGCGCCTCGACGAGGAACTGGCGCATGAAGAACACGCCGAAGGCGGCGACGAGCGAGGGCAGGACGACCGACTGGAGCTGGTCGACCCAGCCGAGGTCCGTGACGATCTGGTAGAGCGGGATGACGCTGAGCTGTGGCGGGATCGTCATCGTGGCGACCACGAGCGAGAGCAGCATCGTCCGCCCCCGGAAGGGGAGTTTGGCGAAGGCGAAGCCGGCGAGCGTGGAGAAGAGGACGGTGGACACGGCCACCAGGCTCGCCACGATCGTCGTGTTGATCAGGGCCTCGCCCATGTCGACCTGGTTCCAGGCGAAGGTGAGGTTGTCCAGGAGGCGGGAGCCGGGCAGCAGCGGCGCCGGGGCCGCCACGACCCGTTCGCCGGTGTGCGAGGCGGCGACCACGTTCCAGTACAGCGGGAAGAGCGAGACCGCCGCGGCGAGGGCGAGCAGGACGTACGTCAGCGGTCCGGCGTGGTGCTGCCGGCCGGCCGACTGCCGGAAGCGCCGGCCGGGCGCGGGACGTCCGGTCGCCGGGGTCGCCGGGCGGGGCGTGTCGAGTGTGCGGGCCATGAGGTCAGCCCCCCAGCTTCTTGCGGTTGTGGCGGGAGACGAGCGCCTGGACGCCGCCGACGATCAGCAGGAGCAGCAGCATCACCCAGGCGATGGCCGAGGCCTGGCCGAGGGCGCCGGTGACCCACCCCTTCTCGTACATCAGCAGGCTCAGCGTCTGGAACTGGTTGCCGCTGCCGCCGCTGATGCCGACGCTGCCGCCGTAGAGCATCGGCTCGCCGAAGAGCTGGGTGGCGCCGATGGTGGAGACGATGATGGTGAAGAGGATGGTGGGCCGGATGGAGGGGATGGTGACGCTGAGGAACTGGCGCCAGCGCGAGGCCCCGTCCAGGGACGCCGCCTCGTACAGGTCCTGCGGCACGGCCTGCATGGCGGCCAGGTAGATCAGCGCGTTGTAGCCGGTCCAGCGCCAGGTCACGATCGTCGAGATGGCGATCTGCGCGGGCCACTTGGACGACTCCCAGTCGACCGGGCCGATGCCGGTCCACTCCAGGAGGCTGTTGATCATCCCGTAGTCGGTGTTGAAGAGCTGGGCGAAGACCAGGGTCGCCGCCGCGATCGAGGTGGCGTACGGGGCGAGGATCGCGACCCGGAAGAAGCCGCGGCCCCGCAGCTTGTAGTTCAGCAGGTGCGCCAGGCCCAGGGCCATGAGCAGCTGGGGGACGGTCGAGACGACCCCGATGGTGAAGGTGTTGAGGAGCGCGTTCCAGAAGAACTCGCTGGTCGCGAGGTCGGTGTAGTTCTCGAAACCCTTCCACTCGGCCCCGCCGCCGAGTTCCACCCGGTGCAGGGAGAGCCAGCCGGTGTAGATCAGCGGGAAGAGGCCGAAGGCGGCGAAGGTGAGGAAGAAGGGGGCGACGAAGACGTACGGGGTCGCCTTCAGGTCCCAGCGGTAGAGGGTGCTGCGCCGGCCGCCGGGGGCGGGGCGGCGGCCGCGCGGGCCGGGGGAGGAGGGCGGGTCGGCGGGCGGCGGGGAGCCGTCGGACCTCGCCCGGACGGAGGTGGCCACGGAGGCGTCCTTCCAGGTCGATGCGTGCGCTGGTGCGGACGGTGCCGGTCCGCCGCCCGGCAGGCGGCGGCGGACCGGCACGCGGCCCCCGCTACTGGTCGATCTTGTCGTCGACCAGCTTCTTGACGTTCTCCCAGGCCTTGGCCGGGTCGGTGCCGCGCTGCTCGATGTCGAGGATGCCGTTGTCGGTGAGGAAGGTCTTCACCTGGCCGTCGTAGCGGCTGATGCTGGCGGGCGTGATCCGGGCCGCGGCGCTGGAGAAGATCTTGCCGACCGGCGTGTCGCCGAAGTACGGCAGCTTCGCCTCCTGGACGGCGACCGAGGTGAGCGTGTCCTTGGACGAGGGGATGTTGCCGTTGACCGCGAACACCTTGGCGTGCTGCTCCGGGGCGGTCAGCCAGGCGGCGAGCTCGGCCGCCTCCTTGACGTGCTTCCCGGACTTCGGCACGGCGAGGAAGGCCCCGCCCCAGTTGCCGGCCACCGGCGGCGCTGCGATGTCCCACTTGCCCTGGTTGGCCGGTCCGGCCTGGTCCTTGATGATGCCGGTCATCCAGCTCGGGCAGGCGACGGTGGCGAACTTCGCGTTCTTGAAGGCCGCGTTCCAGGTGCCCTTCTCGTCGAACTGGCGCAGCTTGGCGGTGAGTCCGCCCTGCGCCGCCGCGACGGCGGTGTCCCAGGCCTTCTTCACGCCGGGGCTGTTCTCCCAGTCGAGCTTGCCGTTCGTGTCGGCGTACTGCACCGGGTCGCTGGAGACGACCGCGTTGAAGAGGCCGCTCGCCGAGTCGTGGAAGGCGGTGCCGGCGGGCGCGTTCTTCTGGTAAGTACGCCCGGTCTCCAGGAACTTGGACCAGTCGCCGGCCCACAGCTTCGCGACGGCGTCGCGGTCGGTGGGCAGCTTGGCCTTGGCGAAGAGGTCCTTGTTGTAGCAGACGGCCATGGGGCCGATGTCGGTGCCGAGGCCGATCACGCTGCCGTCGGCGGTGGTCGCCTGCTTGACCTTCCAGTCGAGGAAGGCGTCGAGCTTCGCGCCGCCCTCCTTGCCCAGGTCGACCCACTTGTCCGCCATGGTGGGGCCGGTCGCCTCGGCGATGTAGCCGACCTCGATCGCCTGGACGTCCGCGAGACCGCTGTTGCGGGAGAGGCGCAGCTTCAGCGTGTCCCAGTACTTCTGCCCGTCGGCGACGTTCGACTCCTCGATCTTGATGCCGGGGTGGGTCTTCTCGTACTCGGCGTAGAGCTTGGCGCCGGTCTTGTCGTCGTAGCCGAAGGAACCGAAGGTCCCGACCCGCAGCGTGATCGTGCCGCCGCTCTTGGCGCCGTCGTCACCGTCGCTGCCGCAGCCGGTGAGCAGGGTCGTGCCGGCCATGACGGCGGCGACCGCCGTGATCGCCGTGCGGCGCCCGCGTCTGCTGCTGGAAGTGCGCATTCCACTCTCCTCGTCCAAGGTGGTGCTCGTTGTGCGCCAAGGGGTCCGGCCGGCTGATCGCGGCTCGGCGGCGGCCGGCCCGGACCCGTCCCGGGGTGTGCGCCCCTCTTATGGGAGCGCTCCCACGTCGTTGCCGGAAGGTTGCTGCCTGCCGGGTGCGGGTGTCAAGAGATGAACGCGGATTCGTTACGGGAAGGTTTTCCGGGGGTTTCGCGCCCTCCGGTCGCCCCGGCCCGGCCGCCCGTCCCGTCATCTCCTGAACGCATCTCATGGTGTGGAGGGGGCCGGATGATCTAATGTGGGAGCGCTCCCACCCCGTGGGGGCCTCGCGAACAGCACGTCGTCCTCCGAGGGGAGCCACCGAAGTCGTGAACGGACGGCAGAGCGGCAGACCCACCCTGGAACAGGTAGCGGCCAGGGCCGGGGTCGGCCGGGGCACGGTCTCCCGGGTCATCAACGGCTCCCCCCGGGTCAGCGAACGGACCAGGACGGCCGTCGCCAGGGCCGTCGCGGAGCTCGGCTACGTGCCCAACCAGGCCGCCCGCGCCCTGGCGGGCAGCCGCACCGACGCGATCGCGCTCGTCATCCCCGAGGCCGAGGCCCGGCTCTTCGCGGAGCCGTACTTCCTCGACCTCATCCGCGGCGTCAGCGCCGAACTCGCGGCATCCGACAAACAGTTGCTGCTCACCCTGGTCCGCACCGAACAGGAGCGGCAGCGCTTCGAGCAGTACCTCGCGGCCCAGCGCGTCGACGGGGTGCTGCTCGCCTCCGTCCACGGCGACGACCCCCTGCCCGAGCGGATCGGGGAACTGGGCCTGCCGGTCGTCATGAACGGGCGCCGCACGGAGGCCGAACCCGTGCCGTACGTGGACTCCGACAACATCGGGGCGGGTCGGGCGGCCGTCGCCCACCTGGTGGGGCGCGGCCGGAGCAGGATCGCGACCGTCACCGGACCGCTCGACATGTACGTGGCACGCGCCCGGCTCGGCGGCTACCGGGCCGGCCTCACGGAGGCCGGACTCGCGCCCGACGAGGAGCTGGTCTCGGCGGGCGACTTCACCGAGGAGGGCGGCCGGCGGGCCGTGCGGCTGCTGCTCGACCGCAGACCCGACCTGGACGCGGTCTTCGCCGCCTCCGACGTGATGGCGGCCGGCGCGCGCGGGGCCCTGCGGGAGGCGGGCCGCCGGGTGCCCGAGGACGTCGCCCTCGTCGGGGTCGACGACTCGCCGGTGGCACGGCTGATGGACCCGCCGCTGACCAGCGTGCGACAGCCGATCGAGGAGATGGGCCGCACGATGGCGCGGATGCTGATACGGGAGATCACGGAGGGGGAGGACCGGTCGGAAGGGAAGGGCCGGACGCAGGGGGAGGGGCTCCACCGGCGCGTACTGCCGACGGAGCTGGTGGTACGGGAGTCCTCCTGAGGCGACGGGGGAGCCCCCGCGGGCCCGGGGCCGGACCGCGGGGGCTCCCGTACGGGGTACTACAGCGCCGGGTGGGCGTTCTTCAGGAGCTCCTGGAACTGGGCGGAGAACCACCGGCCCGAGATCGGAGCGCCCGGCAGCGCGCCCGACATGCTGTTCCCGTTGCGGGCGTTGCCCGTGTACGTCGGGTCGCACATCCGGTCGAAGCCCTTGCCCTCGTCGTTCGGGATCTCCTGGCTGGCGCCGTCGGACTCGCCCGGGGGCTTCATCCAGACGTACGCGTCGATGCCCGCGGCGGGTGCCGCCTGCGGCCGCTCGCCGAGCCCCGCGCCGGCCTGGTTGCACCAGTTGCCGAGGTGGATGCGCCGGTCGTAGCGCCCGCCGTTCACGTACGTGTCGACGCTGGTCGTCGGACCCGCGGCGGTGGGCCGGGCGGCGCCGCCCCAGCCGTTGCGGGAGGTGTCGATCAGCATGCCGAGGTTGGCGTCGAAGCCGATCGACACCAGCTTGGCGCGCAGACCTTGTGCGTACGACAGCTCGTCGGTGTACCGGTTCCAGTCGACCCACTTCGACTGGCGCACGGAGACGCCGTTCACGTTGTCCTCGATCCTGAAGTGGTCCTCCTTCAGGGCGCTGTAGTTGGCGGTGTTGACGATGAAGCCGTGCACGTTCGCGACCGTGGAGCCCTGTGCGGTGGCGGCCTGCTTGAAGAGTTCGGCGGAGGGGCCGAGGTTGTCGTCCCAGCCCAGCCAGCCGTGGTGCCCGGCGTCCACGTAGTTGTAGACGTTGGCGAGCGGGCCCAGCTTCCCGAGCGCGTAGCCGACGCCGGTGATGTAGTTGCCGTTGGCCTTCATGACGTCGCAGTTCGGGGTGGCGGTCGGGCGTCCGCTGACGTTGGTGACCAGGTTGGGCAGCGAGTCGACCTCGATGGTGGTGACGATCCGCAGGCCCGCGTACTTCGGGTCGGCGAGGATCGCGGCGACGGGATCGATGTACTCGGTCTTGTAGCGCCCGATCTCCGTCGGGCCCAGTTCGCCGTTGGAGGCGAGCGCCGCGCAGTCCCGGCCGGGCAGGTTGTAGATCACCAGCTGGACGACGAGCTCGCCGGAGCCCTTCTGCCTCAGGGCCTCGTCGAGGTGGGCGCGCAGGCCCATGGAGGTCGCGGAGCCGTTGATCGCGGCGATCCGGTCCAGCCAGACGCCGGTGGGCTGGTTGGACACCTTGGTGCCGCCCGGCTCGGCCGCGGCCTTCGCGGACCACTCGGGGTTCACGTACACCTTGGCGCCTGCGTAGGGGTTGTCGGCCTTGGAGCCGGGCGGCGGCGTGGTGGGCGGGGTCGTCGGGGGAGTGGTGGGCGGGTCCGTGGGCGGGGTGGTGGTCGTGTTGCAGGTGACCCCGTTGAGCTTGAAGGCCGCCGGCACCGCGTTCGTGCCGCTGTACGAGCCGTTGAAGCCGAAGGAGGTCGAACCTCCGTTGGCCAGCGCCCCGTTGTAGGACAGGCTCCTGGCGGTGACGGCGGAGCCGGACTGGGTGAGGGTGGCGTTCCAGCCCTGGGTGATCTGCTGGTTCCCGGCGTAGACCCACTCGACGGTCCATGAGGTCACCGGATCACCGGTGTTGGTGACGGTCACGTCGGCGCCGAAGCCGGTGCTCCACTGGTTGGTGATCCGGTAGTCGACCTTGCAGCCGGGGGCGGCGGCGCCGGCGGTGGCCGCGCCGAGGGCGGTGGCGGTGGCGCCGGTGGCGGTGACGAGACCGAGCGCCGCCAGGAGGGCGGTGCGACTGGTGCGACGGGTGCGGCTCATGCGGGGGAGTTCCTTTCGTGTCGTGTCGTGTCGTGGAGGGGCGGAGGGGCGGATCGGGGTGCGGGCGCGCGGACGGCCGCGCGGCCCGGTACCGGACGCGGCGGGTGTGCCGCCGTACGAACGGACCGGGACGGACCCGGGACGGACCCGGAACGGCGACCCCGGGGCTCCGGGCGTCATGGGGCCGGCCCGGGACGGCGGAAGGCTGCTCCGCCGGGCTCCCGGGGACGTACGCGAGTCACCGGCGCAGGCCGTCGGAGTACGCGATGTCCGCCACGCGGGCGAAGCCCCTCCGCCCGCGTGGCGTGAACGGACAGGGGAGGGGCGAGGAGCGCAAAGAGCGTGAGAAGCGCACGGGCTGTCGCATGAGCGAGTCCTCACCGTGAGGGCACACCCCTCTGACGGTGTGCCGACTGGATGGAACCGCTCCCACTGGTCGGGCAGACCGTAGCGCCAACAGGCGCCAAGCAAAAGAGGAGTTGAGCAAATTCCTCGCCGTCCGTCTTCAACTCCTCGCGCACCTTGACGCCATCGCGCCCCGGCTGCACAGTGGGAGCGCTCCCACTGGTTCAAGTCTTGTCTCCGGGCACGTTCCGCTCTTCGCACCCGCCCTCCCCCTCCGAGCCGCGAGGAGAACCACCCGCATGCCGTGTCTCCTGCCGCACCACCGCACCGGACCACGAGAAAGAACAAGGCGACGGGCGCGCCCCGACCCGCCCGTCGCGCGGCCCCCTCGGGATCGGGACCCGAATCGCCGGACGACCGCCCGTACGACCGGGAACCGCCCCGGGGCGCGTACGCGGCCACCCCCGTCCTAATCCGCCCACCCGCGTGGAGAGTTTGAGGGAACGGCCCGGTCGGCCACCATGGAGCCATGAGCCACGGATTCGAAACCCGCACCCTGGACGTCACCACCGGATCGTCGGAGACGGTCCGCGACCTGACCCGGGAGTGCGCGTCCTTCCTGGCGGAGGTGGCGCAGGGCCGGAGCGGACTCCTCAACGTCTTCGCGCCCCACGCGACCACCGGGATCGCCCTGATCGAAACGGGTGCGGGCAGCGACGACGACCTCCTCTCGGCCCTCCACCACCTCCTCCCCGCCGACGAACGCTGGCAGCACCGCCACGGAAGCCGGGGCCACGGCCGCGACCACGTCCTGCCGGCCCTCGTCCCCCCGCACGCGACCCTCCCGGTCGTCGACGGCGAACTGGTCCTGGGGACTTGGCAGTCGGTGTGCCTGGTGGACACGAACAAGGACAACCCGAACCGTCAGGTGCGGCTGAGCTTCCTGGGATGATCCAGAGCGGCCGGGATCACGGGACCGCCCGGCACGTGAAGCGATTCCGCTTTCTGAGAGGTCCCTTGACGCGCCACGACGACGAACCGGCCGCTTCCCTGTTCTCCGCACCGGCCGGGGAACCGCATGTCTGAGGGCTGGGCCTCGCCGGGCTCGGCTCGGCGAGGCCCGGAAGGAAGTCTTCCCCGAGGGTTCGCTTCAGGGCCCGCCAGGACCGTACGCATCGGGACGAGCCGTACCTCTCCTGGGTGGCCGCCGAGGACGGCACCGGGTACGAGGGCACGGCCACGGTCCACGGGCGTGGCTGCGTGGTGCCGGCCGACTCGATCGTGAGCGCGGCGTCGCCCTGCGTGGTCCGGCTGGGGGAGCCCCGGCGGCCGTGGTCAGTCGACCGTCATGTGCAGGCGTACGACCAGACCGGAGGGGAAGGCGCGCGTCTCCACCAGGTCGCAGAGCTGGTGGATCATCCACACGCCCCGGCCGCCCGTGGCGGCGGAGGGGTCGGGGCGGCGCCGGCCGATGAGGGGGTCGGTCATGCGGCCGTGGTCACGGACTTCGGCGACCAGGGTGTTCTCCGCGCGCCACAGCCGCAGAGTGCCCTTTCCGCCGCCGTGACGCACCGAGTTGGTGACCGCCTCGCTGACGGCCAGTACCCAGTCGGTGCGACGGTGCGGCGACATGCCCCCCGCTTCGGCCCAGCGCCCCGCGGCGTCCCGCGCGTCGGGGAGTTCCCGCTCGCCGAAGTGCAGGACGACGGGGTCTCGGGGTTCGGGCAGCGGGGTGTCGCAGTCCCGGCAGACCTCGTGCGGGTCCGCGTGCGCGGGACTGGGCCGGTGGCCGTCGGAGCCCACGAGGACGGGGTGGGTCCGGCGAGCCTGGGCCAGCACCTGCTCGGGCAGCGCGGTCTCGTAGGGACACAGGATGGTCGCTTCGAGACGGGCGAAGGCGAGGTTGATCAGCGCCTCGTGACGGGTGGCCTCCCCGGCCTCCGCGGGGGTGCGCCCCACCCAGATCGGCTCGCCCACGATGAACGGACGCCCGGTGGCTCCGCGGGCGGCGAAGTCCTGGAGCATCGACAGGATCCGCCCGGGGTTGCGGCCTGCCTGTCGCATGTCGGTCCAGACGATGTCCGGCCGATCGGTTCCCAGGGCGTCCCGGAGCAGGTCCAGGCGCTCGCCGGGCACGCCGACCAGGACCGGACGGCCCTGGTCGGCGGCGGCACGGACGGCTCCGCCGACGCCGCTCAGGTAGTCCTCCCGCGTGGTGTAGAAGAGGGCGGGGTGCTCGAAGGCCGTGATGTGGTCCGGGTCGGACGGCGGCCGTGTGAACGTCGTCACCGGCCGGCCACCTCCAGACCTCGGTTCAGTTCGGGGAAGAGTTCCAGCATGCGGGTCAGCGAGGGCGGCGCTCCGACGATCCGGACCGGCGCCGGGCTCGGCCTTCGTACCGCCGCACGGGCGATGTCGGCCAGTGCCGCGACGTCGAGGTGATCGAGACGCGTGAGGTCCAAGGTCATCCGTTCCGCCGGGGAACCGGACACGGCGGCGGCCGCGGAGGCGGTGACACGACGGCTCTCGTACCCGGCCGTCCCCTCCAGCCGCAGGCCGGGGCGGTCGGCCAGGGGAGCGACCCGCAGGGCGGGCGTGCGGGGGGACGGGTCGGGAGTGCCCCGCCGCGTCAGGTGTGCTCCCACCAGCACGTCGAGTACGTCCTGGGGCAGCAGGCGCCGGTCGTAGAAACACCACGCCGTCAGGGGGAGGGGGTCGAAGACCTCGTGGTGGATGCGCAGCTCGTACTCGAGCAGGCGCTCGGCGCCCGCCACGTCGCGGGCTCCCCAGGACATCTCGCCGATGGCCCGCAGTCCCGTGTATCCGTGCGCCTCGGCCGACGCGACGGCCTCGTGCCACAGCCCGACCATCGCGTCGGGGTCGAAACACGGCCTCGCCAGATAGGTCTCGGCCGCGGTCGTCACCACAAGCTGGCCGCGCCGCACGGCGGAGACGGCGTCGACGCCGTGCCGGATGAGCGCGCGCGTCACGAGCTCGGGCGCCGTGCCGTCCGCGAAGTACTGCACCTGTTCGCCGTGCCGCAGTCCCGCGCGGACGAAGGAGACCAGGTGGTCGGTCCACTCGGCGTCGGTGGAGAACACCACGCTCGCGTGCTTGTCCGCCGCCGTCCGCGGGCCCGCGGTGGTGGATGCGCCGTGCATGGTCCCCCTCCGCCTCTGCTGGTGCGGCCGAATGGTACACCGTGTCGTATCAGCACTTTACCGGCCGTGGTGCGTGCTGTCGGCACCCGGTTCTGCCGGGCGACGGCTCCGACGACCGGCCCCCGGGTGCGATCCCCCTACCGGGGCACGCCGTTCTCCGTACGGACGGGGAGCCGTCCCGCCGCTTGGAGCCGGGACAGCCGCCGGTGCTCCCGGTCGGCCCAGCGCCGGACCCGGTCGGGTTCCAGCGGGGTGCCGTGGCCGACGTGGAGGCCGGTGGGGTTCAGGGCGAGCATCCTGCGCAGGCTGGCGAGGTTGCCCAGCGGATCGTCGTGGAAGGGAGGATTGGCGGGGCGGCCCCGCACGAGACCGAAGAAGGAGTTGGCGATCAGGTCGCCGGCGACGAGGTCTCCCCGGTCGGTGAGGACGGAGATCGATCCGGCGGTGTGTCCGGGGGTGGGCATGATGCGCGCCGAGATCCCGAAGTCCTCCAGGTCGGTCTCGCCGGTCACGATCACGTCGGGTTCGAACGGGGGGACCTCGAGGTGCAGGCTCCTGTGCCCGGCCATGAGGCGGCCCATCGGCCCGGTGGGCAGATACGGCTCGCGGGCCCGGCCGGTGCGGAAGGGGCCGAGATCGGCGACGTGTCCCGCTATGGGCGCCCCGGTCAGGCGGTGCAGTTCGGCTGCGGAGCCGAAGTGGTCGATGTGACCGTGCGTGATGACGATCAGCGACACGTCGGCGGGGTCCACGCCGTGGGCGCGGACCTGCTCGTAGATCTTCCGGCCGCTGCCGGGCGTTCCCGCGTCCACGATGACGGGCCGGCGGCCCAGCAGCAGGTACGCGTTGACGGTGTGGCGGTCCATGACCGGGATGGGGACGACCTTGGTGCGGGACACGGTTCTCCTCGGGCACGACTGTCTTCCGCCGCGCGGTGGTCCGCGGGCGGCTGGGGGAGTGGGCGGGGGCTCAGCGGAAACGGCGCCGGTACTCGGCGGGGGTGGTGCCGAGACGGCGCCGGAAGGAACGGTGCAGGCTCTCCACGGAGCCGAGGCCGCTGAGGGCGGCGATCTCGGGCAGGCCGTGGGTGCTGTCCTGGAGCAGCCGGCGGGCGGCCTCCAGGCGGGCGGACTCGACGTAGGCGGCCGGGGTGGTGCCGGTACGCCGCCGGAACAGCCGCGAGAAGTGACGCGCGCTCAGGTGCAGCCGGGTCGCCAGGGCCTCGGCGGACAGGTCCTCGGTGAGGTGCTCGCCGATCCACACGCGCAGGTCGTCCAGCCGGTCGCCGGGCGCCGCGGGGGGCGTGAGCGGGACGCTGAACTGGCTCTGTCCGCCCGCCCGTTTGACGTACATGACCATCGTCCGGGCGGTGGCGAGCGCGAGTTCGGGCCCGTGGTCCTCGGTGACCATGGCCAGTGCCATGTCCATTCCCGACGCGATGCCGGCACAGGTCCACAGCCGGCCCTCCCGGATGAAGATCGGGTCCGGGTCGACGGTGACGAGCGGATGATCGGCGGCCAGCCGCGCGGCCGTCCGCCAGTGGGTCGTGACGGAGCGGCCGTCCAGGAGTCCCGCCGCCGCCAGCAGGTGCGCGCCCGAGCAGACGGAACCGAGCCGGGGGGTTCCGGGGGCCACCTCGCGGAGCCACTCGACGATCCCGCGGTCGAGCACCGGCTCCACCTCGTGGTCGCGCACGCGGACGGCACCCGACACGAGCAGGGTGTCCACGTCGCCGTCCACCTCGTCCAGCGTCAGGTCGGCCATCAGCCGGATCCCGCCGGAGGTGGCCACTGGCTCGCCCCCGGCCGTCGCGACACGGACCGTGTAGCCGGGCCGGCCGGAGCCGGCGACCCGGGTGGCCATCGAGAACACCTCGGCCGGGCCCGTGACGTTGAGCAGTTCGACGCCGGGGAAGGCCGCGACGACGACTCTGTGCGGTGGGAGCATGCGCCGATCATTCCGCCCCGTCCCGAGGGCCGCAATGACCATGTTCTGTCAGATCCGGACACGACGGTGCCCGGAGGAGCTCTGGCGCCGGTATCGGCGGCGAGGCCGCGTCGAAGGGAAGGACGCCCCTGCCGGCCGGTCCTCCTACCAGTAGTGACGACGTCCACCGACCGCGTGACCGGCGGCACCGAGCACCCACAGGACGACGCCGATGACGACGAGGATGATCCCGATGGTCCACAGGATGGAGATACCGGCCACGAATCCGATGACGAGCAGGATGACCCCGAGAACGATCATGATGGCCTCCGGTCTCACGTGCTTCTTCCTCTCAGGTTAGGCACAACTCGTGGCGGCGGCCTGCTGGGCGGCTCGTCGTCGCGGACGACCGGGAGGTGGCGCCGGTGGAGTCGCGGACGACGAGGGGGCGTGCCGGGCGTCGCGGTCCCGGTCCCGGGCCCTGATCCGCAGGACAGGCCCCGGGCGCCCGGCGTACCGCCCGGCCGTCGGTCAGTCCGCCGGTCGGGCAGTGTCCTTCCGGTCCCGTGCCGCACGCACCGGCCACCACATCCCCCGCCCCAGCAGCGCGGCGGCCGACGGGACGAGCAGGAGCGACAGGACGAGGGCGGACAGGAGGATGCCCAGGGCCGTGGCGAAGCCCAGCTGGCGGGTGGAGGGGTCCGCGTTCACCGCGAGGCTGCCGAAGGAGGCCGCGAGGACCGCGCCGGCCGTGGCGACGGCCGGCGCCGTGTGCCGTACCGCGCGGGCCACGGCGGTACGGACCGGACCTCCGCGGGCCATCTCCTCGCGCAGGCGGTCGCTGACGAGGATGTTGTAGTCGGTGCCCAGCGCCACGACGAACAGGAACAGCACCAGCGGCAGGACGAAGTTCACCCCCGGCTCGCCGCCGATGTGCTGGAAGACCAGGGCGGAGGCGCCGAACGTCGCCGCGAAGCACAGCCCGACCGAGAGCATCAGCACCACCGGGGCCGCCAGGCTGCGCAGCAGCACCACCAGGATCAGCGCGATCAGTGCCGCGGCCACCGGGAACACCGTCCGCAGGTCCCGGTCGACCGCGGTCGCCACATCGGCGAACACGGCCGCGGTACCGCCCACGTGCGCGGTCGTTCCGGCCGGCGTCGCCTCCCGTACGGCCCGGCGCACCGGGCCCGCCACGAGGTCCCGGGCCCGCTGGGAACGGGCGTCCACCGTCAGGTGGGCGTCCAGCCGGGCTGCGGTGCGGTCGGTGCCGAACACGGGGGCGGCCACCTGGCCCACCCCGGCCACCCCGGACAGCGCCCGGCGCAGGGCGTCGAGGCCGGCGGGGTCCAGGGTCCGCCCGTCGACGGCGGTGACGTACACCGTCGTCGGGTCGGACACCCCCGGTGGCAGGGCGCCGGCGATCTCCCGCGCCGTCGCGGCGGCCGCCGTCCCGCGCGCCGAGCCACCGGTACCGAAGTCCATGCGGACGCCCGTCACGCCGGCCGCGAGCGCGCCGAGGAGGGCGACCGACGCCACGAGCACCAGCAGCGGACGGCGCGCCACCAGCTCGCCGGTGCGGGCCGCCGGACCGGTCCGCTCGGCCTTCGAGAGGCTCCGCGAGGGCCAGAACATCCTCCGGCCGGTCACCGCCAGCAGCGCCGGCATCAGGGTCAGGCTCGCCACCAGCATCACGAGCACCGACACCGCCACCGAGGGGCCGAGCACCCGGAACTGCCCGAACGTCGCCGTGCCGAGCGTCGCGAAGGCCGCCACGATCGTCAGCGCCGCCGAGGTCACCGCGGTGCCCACCCGTCCGGCCACGTCCGCGGCCACCAGGCGGTGGTGTTCCTCCGGGCGCCGCCGCAGCTCCTCGCGGAAGCGGAACAGCAGGAAGAGGAAGTAGTCCACACCGATCCCGATCAGCACGGTGCCGATCATGCTCGGGGTGCCCGGGTCCAGTTCGAAACCGGTCAGGAGGGCCGCTCCCACGACCGTGCCGGCGGCGGCCCCGCTCACCACGGACACCGCGAACAACGGGACGAACGCGGCCAGGACGCTGCGGAACACCAGCACGTTGATCAGCACGATCAGTCCGACCATCACGAGGCCGACCACCGTCTGCGTGGTCCTCTCCGCGTCGGTGCGGTCCACCACGTCCGCCAGGCCCCCGGTGAACCCCGTGCGCAACCCGGCCGCGCCGAACTCCTGCCGGGCGCGGTCGTGGAAGGCCCGGTACACGGAGTGCATGCCGGGGTCGGTGGAGTTGCCGAGCAGCCGTGCGCCGAGCAGCGCGAACGACCGGTCGGGGGCGGTCGTCACCGGTGCCACGCGAGGGACCTGGGAGTAGTCCTCGGAGAGCCCCCGTATCTGTTCGTCCGTCCACGGCATCTCCACGCGCGTGGCGCTCAGTTCACGCGCCACGGCCTCCACGCGCTTCTCGTCCGCCTCCTCCAGCGGCCTGCCGTCGCGCCGTGCCACCAGCACCGTCACCGCGTCGGCGTCGGGCTCCGCGCCGAACTCCTCCCGGGCGATGCGTAGTGCCGCGGCCGCGTCGTACTCCGGGGGGAGGAAGCCCGCGCTGTCGGTGTGCGTCACGCGGAAGACGAGAGCCTGCCCCATGAGCGTCACGAAGATGCCGACCACCGCCCACACGGCGATGACCCGCCACGGTCTGCGGGTCGAGAAACCGGTCAGGGCACGGATCACGGGAGTCCTCCGGGAAGGGGTACGGGTGAGGGGAGCCGCGGGACCGTGGACGTCCGGGCGGCGCCCCGTGCCGGGTCGTCCCGGCACGCGTCCAGCACATCAGCGGCCCGCGGCCCGCACCTCGGAGCCGGGGACGAGAAACCCGCTGGGAGCACGGGCCCGCGTCGCCCGGCCACTGGGAGCCCGCTCCCACCTCCGACTCCCTCCCGGTCCCGACGCCACGGCCCCGGCGCACCGGCACCATGGGACACTCGGCGGACGAACCGCGGGTCGTCGGGCCGTCGCGGCGGCCCCGGGGAGAGCGTGGGCATGCGGGGGGAGGCGGAGATGGGACGGCGTGCGGACGAGACGCGCCCCGGCCGGGTCCGGGACGGGGCGGGCGCGGCCAGTGCGCCCGCTGTGCCCAGTGAGTCCGGCGCGTCCGGTGCCGGGCTTCCGGGCGACGCGGCCGGGACGTCCGTCGGCGGGGCCGGGGCGCTTCCTGACGTGACCGGGAGGCTGGTCGGTGAGGCCGGACCGGGGAAGCGGCGCGGAGGGCTGCGGCTGTGGAGCCGGCACGACGGCCTCGTCGCCGTCGGCGCCGCGGCCGTCGATCTCGTGGGCTTCACCGTCACCAGCCAGATGGACCGCGGCCACGTGCCGGTGGCCGGGTGCCTGGTCGTGGTCGCCGCCTCGCTGTTCCTGCTGGCGCGCCGCCGCGCTCCCCTGCGCGTCCTCGTGTGCGTCCTCGCGGCGAACCTGTCGCTCAACTGGTTCAGCTCCGTGGGCCTGCACTACGGGGCGGCCACCGTCGTCGCCCTCTACACCGCCGTACGCCACCACAGGGCCGCGGTCGGCGCGGCGGCCGTCGCCGGCTGCGTCGTGGTGCTCCAGTTCGTCCACCCGGGACTGCCCGCGCCCTCCCCGATGGAGTTCGTCCCCAACGTCGTGTCCGCGCTGTTCGTGGCCGGCGCCGCCGTCGTGGTCGGCCGCCGGCAGCGCAACGCCGAGGCCCAGCGGCGACTGCTCGCCGAACGGGCCGTCTCCGACGAACGGCGCCGCATCGCCCGGGAACTGCACGACATCGTCGCCCACCACCTGACCACGATGCAGCTGCTCGCCGGAGGCGCCCGGGCCAACCTCGACCGGTCCCCGGAGACGGCCCGCGAGGCACTCGTCACCCTGGAGGGCTCCGGCCGCACCGCCCTGCGCGAGATGCGCCACCTGCTCGACGTCCTACGGGCCGGCGACGAGAGCGACGAGGGCGAGACGACCGCACCGCAGCCCGGCATCGGCGACCTCGACCGCATCGTCGGGGACAGCCGCCGGGCGGGCCTTCCCACCACCCTCACCACCGACGGCGACCCCCGGTCGCTTCCGCCCGGTGTCGCGCTCACCGTCTTCCGCATCGTCCAGGAGGCCCTCACCAACGCCCGCAGGCACGCGGGTGACGGCGCGCACGTCGACGTGCGGCTCACCTTCGCCGTCCACGAGGTGCGGGTCGCCGTCACCGACGACGGTCCGCGTCCCGGCCGTCCCGTCGCACGCGGCTCGGGCCACGGACTCGTGGGGATGCGCGAACGGGTCGCCCTCCACGGCGGCACCCTGCGGACCGGGCCGGAGGGCGGGGGGTTCGCCGTCCGGGCCCGGCTGCCCCTGCCCACCGACCGTCGGGAGACGTACGCGTGAGCGCGACCGTGAAGGTCCTCATCGCCGACGACCAGTCGCTCGTCCGACGGGGCCTCGCCCTGATGCTCGCCCCCGAACCCGGTTTCCAGGTCGTGGCCGAGGCCGCGGACGGCGCAGAGGCGGTCCGCCTCGCCCACGAGCACCGTCCCGACGTGGTCGTCATGGACATCCGCATGCCGGTCCTGGACGGCATCGCGGCCACCGAACGGCTCACCGCCGAGCTGCCCGGCTGCCGGGTCCTGGCCCTGAGCACCTTCGACATGGACGAACACGTCGTGGGTGCCCTGAGGGCCGGGGCGTGCGGCTTCCTGCCCAAGGACATCTCGCCCGAGGACCTCGTCGCCGCCCTGCGCGTGGTCCGCGACGGCGAGGCGATCCTCGCCCCGAGGCTCCTGACCCGGCTCATCTCCCGGCACGTCACGGCCCCGGACCACCGGACGGAGCCCCCGGTGCCGTCCGGGGCCGAGGGCCTCACGCCGCGGGAGCGGGAGGTGTGGCGGCTGATCGCCGTCGGCTCGGACAACACGGAGATAGCCGACCGGCTCGGCGTGAGCGCCTCCACCGTGAAGAACCACATCACCGCCCTCTTCGCCAAGCTGCGGGTGCGCGACCGGGCCCAGGCGGTCATCGCCGCGTACGAGACGGGCCTGGTGAGGGCACGACGGGAGCCGTGAGCCACCGGACCGGGACGAGGACCGGTACGCGCGCGACGGCGAACGCCTGCGGCCGCGGCGCGGTGCCGCGCGTCCGGCCGGCCCCCCGCCCCGACCGGGTCACGGTGCCCGGCGGCCGTGTCGGGTCGCCCCGTACCACCGGGACGGTGTGGTGGTCCCGCCACTCCGTCCCGGCATGGTGATCCGGGCCCGTTCGCGCCCGCCCCTCCGCGCTTCCCTCCGTCCGCCGTGTCCTTCCCGCCCGGGGGAGGGGGCCGGCGGATCACCGGCCGAGGCGGCCTTCCGGCCTTTCCGGCGTCCTGCCGCCGGCGACTCCGAAAGGCCGCCCGTCCGGAAAGCGATCCGGCCTGTGCGTCCGCCGTACGGAATTTCCCGGAGGGAAAGGGATGACGCATCTCCTTTCGTGGCCCGTTCGGAAATCGAATGAACGGATGAAGGGCCGCGCCGGGTAAATGGCGGGGCGTCGCGCGAAGTGAGAGTAGCGCGGTCTTACGGCCGGTGGTTGACGAATCGCGCACGGCTTCTGGACGGCGCGCAAACACGCCATCGGAGGTTCCGATCAGTATGGAAAAGCGACCTGTCGGCATGTTCCTATCTCGACGGGCCGGCGGATGGCAGGCATCCCCGGAGTCCTCAGCCTTCGAGGGGGGTCGATGCAGCGTCTTGATATGCCGCGTGTCCGCCAGGACATCGCCCGTCCTGGGGCGATGGGCATGGCACGGGGACGTACGCGGATCATCCGGAGCCGTGGTGAGGAGTTCGAAGGGACCACGCTGTGCAGGCGGTTCGGGCAGGTGCAGGTCTCCGTGGTCGAGGGGGGCCCGTGCGAGTGGATCGGAACCGGCCGTCCGGCCGGGCGCCCGGCCGAACCGTACGTGAGGGTGTGCCGGCCGCTCTCCGGTGAGGTGCGGGTCTTCCAGGACGGCCGGGAGTCGGTGGCCTCCGGCACCCGGATCGTCTGTTACGACAGCTCCCGCCCCTACCGGATCGTCATACCGGGACCCTTCCGCATGGTGACGCTCCTGCTGCCGCACCGGCTGATCGGCCTCACCACCAAAGAGGCCGAGCTGATCACCGCCAAGGCGTGGTACGGGTCCCAGGGGCTGGGCGCGCTGATGTCGGACCTGCTCGTGGGCCTGGAGCGGTACGGCGAGGAGGTCGAGACCTCCATCGACCTCCTGGGCGGCAGCGTGGCGGGCCTGGCCGCGGCCCTGTTCGCGGAACGCATCCGCTCGGTCGCCTCCGACCCGGACGTCGGCAGGAACGCCCTGATGATCACGATCCAGGCCCACATCCGCGCCCGGCTGGCCGACCCCGACCTCAGCCCGATGTCGGTGGCCCGGTTCCACAAGGTGTCGCTCCGCTATCTCCAGAAGATATTCCACGAGCGCGGCACCAGCCCGGCGCGGTGGATCAGGGACGAAAGGCTGGCCCGTTGTCGTTCCGAATTGAACGATCCGGGACTCGATCATCTCTCCATCGCGCTGATCGGAGAGAGATCGGGGTTCCATGAGGCATCCCATTTCAGTCGTCTTTTCCGGGACCGGTACGGGGTGAGCCCCAGGGAGTACCGGAAGCGGAGGGAATCGGTTGAGCTCTTCGGTTGATCTCCTCGGCCGAGGCCCTCGGTCGAGCTCTTCGGTCGGGCTCCTCGGTCGGGTCCGAGAAGGAAGGTGGCATGTTGTCCAGTTTTGAATTTCCTGGTGGCTACTACGAGATGATGCGGCGAGATTTCCGCGATCTCACCGCCGAGACGGATTTCCTCGCCTCGTACGTGCCGGACGGCGGCCGGGTGCTCGACCTCGGCTGCGGCACCGGCACCAACCTGCGGGAACTCGGCGCGCGGGGGCTGTCCTGCGTGGGGGTCGACCAGAGCGCCTCCTTCGTCGACTACGCCGAGCGGGCGGGCGGCGAAGGCGTCGCCTACGTGCACGGGCGCGCCGAGGACTTCACCTCCCAGGAGCGGTTCCACCTCGTCTACAGCCTCTTCATGACGCTGAACTACCTGCCGCGCGAGCAACTGCGGCGGACGCTGCGGAACGCGGCGGACCGGCTGCTGCCGGGCGGCCACGTGGTTCTGGAGTTCGGGCACCTGCTCAACTTCGTGGAGAGCTACCAGCAGCACACGGTGGCCCATCACCGCGGCGACGGAGTGCTGATCACCCGGCTGGTCCGCCAGTCGCTCAACCCGCACGCGGCGATCTGGCGCAACGAGGAGACGCTGCTGGTGCGCGACGCGGACGGACGGGTCTCCCTGTACGACAACTTCTTCGACCAGTCCGTCCTCACCGGGCCGGAGGTGCGCGAGCTCCTGGCGGACGCCGGTCTGACGGTGACCGCCGAGTACGGCGGCTTCCGCAAGGAGCCGGCTCCCGGTCACGGGCGCGGCCCGCTGGTGATCGTGGCGTCCCGGACCGGGGAGGGTGTGGCATGACGGGCACGGACACCACGCGCCGGGACGTCGCCCGGCTGGACGGCGGCCCGGCGGTCGAACCGGAGGTGCGGACGCTCGGCGAGGCCCTGGTGCGCGCGGCGGCGTCGCCCGGCCCGGACGGCGGCCTGGTCCTGGTCGGGCGGGACGGCACGGAGCGGTCGCGGACGTACCGCCGGCTGCTGGAGGACGCCTCGCGCCTCCTGGGCGGGATGCGCGCGGCCGGTGCCTCGCCGGGCGAGACGGTGATCCTCCAGGCGGCCGACGACCTGGAGCTGCTGACGGCCTTCTGGGCCTGCGTGCTGGGCGGTCTCGTACCGATGCCCGTGGGCGCGGGCGCCACCGCGGACCAACGGGCGGAGGCTCCCCGGCTGTTGCGGCGGGTCTGGGAGGGCTACGGCAGGCCGAAGGTCGTCACCGGCACGGGACAGCCGATCGCACCCGAGGTGGCGGCGGACCCGGGGTGGGCGTCCGCGTGGCTCGGTGACGCGAGCTCTCTGCTCTCCCACCGGGCCGATCCGCACCACTCGACCGGCCCGCAGCACTCGACCGACCCGGACCACCCAACCGACCCGCACCACCACCCAACCGACCCGCACCACCACCGCGCCGACCCGGACGACACCGCGGTCCTGCTGCTCACCTCCGGCAGCACCGGGGTGCCCAAGGCCGTGGTGCTCAGCCACCGCAACGTGCTCAGCCGCACCGCGGCCACGGTCCGGACGAACCGGCTGGACGCCACGACGCGCAGCTTCAACTGGATGCCGCTGGACCACGTGGGCGGGTTGATCATGTTCCACGCGCGGGACACCTATCTGGGCTGCCACCAGGTCCACGGCCGGCTGGAGTGGGTCCTGGAGGACCCGCTGCGGTGGCTCACCCTCATGGACCGGCACCGCGTGGACACCACCTGGGCCCCCAACTTCGCCTTCGGCCTCATCAACGATCAGGCGGACCGGCTGCGGGGGCTGTCCCTCGACCTCGGTCGCCTGCGCTACGTCATGAACGGCGGGGAGGCGATCCGCGGCGGTGCGGTCCGCCGCTTCCTCGAACTGCTGGCCCCCTTCGGACTCGCGGGGGACGTGATGTACCCGGGCTGGGGGATGTCGGAGACCTCCGCCGGCGTGGCCGACTGCGAGTTCGGGTCGAGCGGCACGGGCGACGACCGGTACGTCCCCGTGGGGCGGCCCCAGCCGGGAACGTCCGTGCGCGTGGTCGACGAACGCGACGCGCCCCTGCCCGTCGGCGTCACCGGTCACCTCCAGGTGACGGGGGCCAGCGTGACGGCCGGCTACTACCGCAACACCGAACAGAACCGGCGCTCCTTCACGGCCGACGGCTGGTTCCGCTCCGGTGACCTGGCGTACGTCGAGAACGGCCTCCTGACGGTCACCGGACGGGCCGACGACGTGATCGAGCTGGGCGGGATCGCCTGCCACGGCCACGAGATCGAGGCCCGGGTCGAGGATCTCGACTTCGTCGCACCGTCCTACACCGTGGCGTCCGTCGTGACGGGGCGGGACGGGCGGAGCGAGGAACTCGCGGTCTTCTTCCACCAGCGCGGCGGTCCCGGGGTGTCCGAGGCCTGCCGCAGGATCCGCGACCGGGTGGCCGAGACGATCGGTGTCGAGGTGCACCACGTGGTCCCGGTCCTCAAGGAGGACGTTCCGAAGACCGGGATCGGCAAACTGCGCCGAGCCGGGCTGCGGGAGCGGTTCGAGTCGGCGCGCGCGAAGGCCGTCCAGGAGAACCCTCTGTAACCGCTCATGGCCACTTCAGTGGTTGCAGGATGTGCTTTCTAACCCCTACAGTCAGACACGCAGGTTAGCTCTTCAGGGCTCGACCGCGTGCGCCGGACCGTGCCGCGCCATGTGCGTACGTACCAGATCACGTGCGCGATCGAGCGACAGCACAGCGGTCCGTGTCCCTAGCGTGAGGGCGCGCGGAACGAGGACGCGAAAGCACCGTCCGCCTCCCCGTTCCGCGTCCGATCGGCCACGGTCGATCCGCCCGGATCCCCGAGACGAACACACCAGCACGCCCGAGGAGCTTGCCATGACGACCACCGAAACCGCGGCCCCCGTCACCACGCGTGAGGAAGGGCCCCTCACCCCGCAGACGATCCTGGACCGCGCCCGCGCGGCCGCCCCGCTGCTGCGGGAACGCTCCGAGGAGATCGCCAACACCCGGCACCTGCCCCAGGACGTGGTGGAACTGCTGCGCGGCACCGGCGTCTTCCGCATCGGCATGCCGCGCGCCTGGGGCGGCCCCGAACTCACCTTCGCCCAGCAGGCCGAGGTCATCGAGGCGCTCTCGTACGGCGACGCCGCGGCCGGCTGGTGCGCCATGATCGGCATGGACACCTGGATATACGCGGGTTACCTCGACGAGTCGCTCGTCGAGGAGATGCTCACCCGGCCCGACGCCATCACCGCCGGCCTGATCTTCCCCGTCGGCCGCGCCGACCGCGTACCGGGGGGCTACCGGGTCACCGGACGCTGGCCGTTCGGCAGCGGCGTCACCCACGCCGACTGGGTCGTCGGCGGCTGCGTCGTGCACAGCGACGGCAAGCCCGAGCCGGGTGCGCACGGCGCGCCGGTGAACTGGCGGCTGATGCTGTTCCGCCAGGAGGAGGTCGGGACCATCGACACCTGGCACACCACCGGCCTGGCCGGCAGCGGCAGCCGGGACTACGAGGTGACCGATCTGTTCGTGCCGGAGAAGCGCTCGTTCGACTTCACCACCCCGCGCGGCACGGGCCCGCTGTCCGCTCCCGACGCCTTCCTGGGCAACGTGTCGGGCGTCCCCCTCGGCATCGCCCGCGCGGCCCTCGACCACGTCCGGGAACTCGCCGCCGGCCGGACCGAGAAGGCCACCGGCGAGCCCTGGGCGCAGACCTACCGGGTGCAGACGGCCATCGGGGAGTCCGAGATGCAGCTCGCCGCGGCGCGCTACGCGGTCTACGGCACGCTCCGGGACCTGTGGGACCGGCTGGAGTCCGGCACCCCGCCCACCCCGGACCAGCAGGTCTCCTCCGCGCTCGCGCGGGTCAACGCCTTCCGCACCGCGCGCACCGTCGTCTCGCGTCTGTCCGACCTGGTCGGCACCGCCTCCATCTACCGGAGCTCGCCGCTGGACCGCTGGATGCGCGACCTCCACACCATGTGCCAGCACATCCTCGCCCAGGAACAGATCGTCCAGTCCGCGGGCGCCCACCTTCTCGGCGGGACTCCCCACGCACCCTTCCCTCTGGGGCTCAAGGGCTGAACCCACCACCCCGGCGTCGCGTCGAGCCACCCAACCCACCTAGGAATCAGGACAGTTCATGGCAGCTTCCGGAGAAGTGCAAGTCGAGACGACGGCCCCGGACCAGAAGGAAGACCCCACGGCCGTCACCTCCTGGGGATTTCGCCAGTGGGGCCTGCTGGTGAGCGTCTGCGCCGCGTTCTTCCTCGACGCGCTCGACAACATCATGGTCGGCATCGCCGTCCCGCCGATCCAGGCGGAACTCGGGATGTCCACGGCGTCCGTGCAGTGGGTGGTGAGCGCCTACGTCCTCGGATTCGGCGGCTTCCTGCTGCTCGGCGGGCGCATGGCCGACCTCCTGGGCCGGCGGCGCATGTTCCTCGTCGGCGTGGCCGTCTTCGCCCTGGGCTCGCTCGTCGGCGGCCTGACCGACGAGGGCATCGTGGTGATCGCGGCGCGGTTCGTGATGGGCATCGGCGCGGCGTTCACCGCGCCGGCCAGCCTCTCCATCATCGTCACCACCTTCCCGGCCGGGGCCCAGCGCAACAGGGCCGTCGGCATCTACACCGCGTGCGGCGCCGTGGGCTACTCCACCGGCGTCATCGTCGGAGGCGCCCTCACCGAGATCAGCTGGCGCTGGACCTTCCTGCTCCCGGTCGCCGTGGCGGTCCTCGCCCTCGCCGGCGCCCTCGTGCTGGTGCCGCGCGACGTCAGGACGGACCGCGCCGAGCGCTCCTTCGACATCGCCGGCGCCGTCACCGTGACCGCCGCGATGCTGCTCCTCGTCTACAGCATCGTCGAGGCGCCCAACGCGGGCTGGCTCGCACCGCGCACCCTGCTGGTCTTCGGTGCCGCGCTGGTCCTCCTGGCGCTCTTCGTGGTCATCGAGCGCCGCACGGCGCAGCCCCTGCTCCGCCTCGGGCTGCTGCGCAACCGCGCCCTGGTGGGCGCGAGCCTGGTCGCCGCCTCCATCCTCGGCACCTACATGAGCTTCCAGTTCATCGGAGGCCTGTACCTGCAGTCCCTGCGCGGCTGGTCGCCGATGGAGATGGCCCTGGCGTTCCTGCCCATCGGCCTGCTCATCGCCACCATCGCACCGCGCGCCGGCAAGCTCATCGGCCGGTTCGGCGTCCAGTGGATGATCTTCATGGGCTTCGTCGCCTACACCGCCTCCTACCTGCTCTTCCTGCGGATCGACGAGACGTCCTCGTACCTGTGGGTGATCCTGCCGAGCATCCTGCTCATCGGAGTGGCGTTCCCCTTCTCCTTCCCCGCCGCCAACGTGCAGGCCACCACGGGTGTGGACGACGCCGAACAGGGCCTGGCGGCCGGTGTGCTGCAGACCGGCTACCAGGTCGGCGCGGCCGTCGTGCTCGCCGTGGTGACCGCCACGATGGCCGCCGACCACGCCGGAGGCGACCAGAGCACCGTCCCGCTCTCCGGCTACCACGACGGCCTGTGGGTGGTCACCGGCTTCTCGGTGGTGACCCTGCTGCTCACCCTGGTCGCGGCGCTGCGCGCCTCCTCGCGCCGCAAGGCGGCCCTGCGGTAGCGGCCGGCCCTCCCGGCACCGGGGCCCTGTTCCACTCCTCCCACCAGGAGTGGAACAGGGCCCCTTTTTCGTTCCGCTCGAATCGTCCGGAGATCCGGGCGTGGAACGGCCATATCCTGTGCGCACCACAGCAAATCCCGCACCGGAGTCATTTGTAGTGTTGCCGATATCAGCCCATGAACCGGAGGGAAATCATGACGGGCGAGATATCCGCAACACCTACGGCAACAACCACGGCGGAGAAAGACCTGCGTTCCGTCATGCGCCGATTCGCCACCGGCGTGTGCGTGGTGAGCACCTTCGTCGACCTGCCGGACGGGCGCCGGCACAACGCGCTCACCGTCAACTCGTTGACCTCCCTCTCGCTGGAACCGCCCCTGGTGTCACTGAGCCTGCGCCGCGGATCCGGCTTCCTCGCCGACCTGATGGCCTCCCGGCTGTGGGCCGTCTCCGTACTGGACGCCGACTCGGAGGACCTGGCCAGGATCTTCGCCCGTCCCGAGGAGGAGCGCAGGCGGGCGCTGGACGGCCTCCCCGCCGAACCGGGCCCGTCCACCGGCGCCCTGCTGCTCGACTCCGGGGCCTGGCTGGAGTGCCGCTACCGGAACCACGTGGCGGCCGGCGACCACGACCTCGTCATCGGCGAGGTCGTCGACCTCGGCGTACGGAATTCGGCCCGCAATTCGGCGCCCAATTCCTTCTCGCCGCTCATTTTCCTGCACGGCGGTTTTCACCGGATCGCCGCCCCGACGACCGGTGACAGGTGACCCATGGCTGGAATATCGATCGGTGTGATCGGTGGCGGCGCGTCCGCGGTCTGCCTGATAGACGCACTGGCCCAGGCGAAAGGCGGACCGGGAACCGTGACGGTTTTCGAGCCGTCGCCCCGCCTCTGGCGGGGGCGCGCCTATCAGGTCGACAGCGAGTGCATCAAGGTCAACGCGACGGCCGACGACATGTCGGTGCGCGCCGGTGACCCCGGCCACTTCGAGCGCTGGCTGGACGGCCGGGAGCGCCTCATCGGCGGCGGCCACGCCCCCGACGCCTTCTCCGGAGTGCGGTTCGCCCCGCGCACCGTCTACGGCGAGTACCTGGAGCAGACGGCCTACGCGGCCCTGGCCGAACTGCGCCGACGGGGCTGGCGCGTCGACATCATCGGCGCCGCCGTCACCACGGCGCGACGGACCGCCGGCCAGGTGCTGCTGGGCACGGAGCACGGCGACGCCGACGCCTTCGACTACGTCGTGCTCTGCGTGGGCGGCGACGGCCCCAAGGACGTGTACGGGCTCACCGGCGCACCGGGCTTCATCGCCGATCCCTACCCCGTCGCACAGGTGCTCCCGGCCGTGGACCCGGACGACCACGTGGCCGTCATCGGCAGCGGCCTGACGGCGGTCGACACCGTGCTCTCCCTCGTGGCGCAGGAGCACCGGGGGCCCATCAGCCTGCTGTCCCGGCGGGGCGCCCTGCCCGGTGTACGGCAGCGGCCCCTCCCCTTCGAGCCGCGCCACCTCACCCCGGAGCGCATGAGGGAACTCGGCCGCCGGAAGCCGCGGATCGCCCTGCGGGAGCTGGTGGAGATCGTCGGACGAGAGGCCCGGGAGGCCGGCGCGGACCTCGACGTGCTGTACGAGGAGATCACCGGCCTCGACAGGGAGGCCCCGGTCGAACGCCTGCGGCGCCAGTTCGCCGCCGTCGACTCGCCCGACCCGGGACTGCGCGTCCTCCAGCGCGCGGTCCCCGACATCGGCCCCGACGTGTGGCCGCTGCTGGGGGAGCGGGACCGGACACGGATCCTGCGCTCCCACTACCGCACCGTCATGAGCCTGTGCTGCCCCATGCCGCCGGACAGCGCGGCCCGGCTGCTCGCCCTCGTCGACGCGGGCCGGCTGGAGATCCGCGCGGGTCTGCGCACGGTCGAACAGCACCCCGGAGGCGGCTTCGACGCCGTCGTCACGGACGGGACGGTCCTCCACGCGCAGACCGTGGTCAACGCGGTCGGCGCCACCGGGGACCGCATCCCCGTACGGGCCCTGTCCCTGGTGACCGCCCTCACGGGCGACCGCGCCGTGAGCCCGCACCCGCACGGCGGGCTGCACGTGGAGAGGGCGACGAGCCGGTTCGTCACCGACGGCGTACCGGACCCCCGCCTGTACGGGCTCGGCACCATCGCCGCCGGGACGCTGTTCTTCACCTTCGGAGTCCCGTCCCTGGTCGACCGGAGCGTGGACATCGTCGACGCCATCCTGCGGCACGCCGAGACCGGGAACACCGCCCGGCCCCAGGGCGCGCTGCTGCCCGCCCAGCCATGACCGAGCACGGAGAAACGGAGTCGTCATGACCACGATCAGCGACACGACCACGTCCCGCGCCGCGTTCCTCGCGGACACCGCGACCGGCCTGCCCATCCCCGGCGACGCCGAGTTCGCCACCATGGACGAGGCCCGCCGCCACCGCAAGCAGCGCCTCGCCGCGGCCCTGCGCCTGTTCGGCAAGTACGGGTTCGGCGAAGGCATCTCCGGCCACATCTCGGTCCGGGACCCCGAGCACCACGACCGGTTCTGGGTCAACCCCTTCGGCGTGTCCTTCAAGCACGTCAAGGTGGCCGACCTGATCTGCGTGGACTCCACCGGCCGGGTCGTCGAGGGCCGGCACCGGGTCAACCCCAGCGCGTTCGTCATCCACTCCCGGATCCACGAACTCCACCCCGGAGCGACGGCCGCCGCCCACGGCCACACCGCGCACTCCCGCGCCCTGGGCGCGCTGGGCCGGCTGCTGGAGCCCATCGACCAGGAATCCGCCGCCTTCTACGGACGGCAGGTGCTGTACGGAGCGTACGAAGGGCCCTCCGTCTCCCTGGAACAGGGCGAGGACATCGCCCGCGAGCTGGGCGACAACCGCGCCATCCTGCTCCGCCACCACGGACTGATCACGGTCGGCGGCTCGCTGGAGGAGGCCGTGCACTGGTTCTTCACCTACGACAGCTGCGCCCAGGTCCAGCTGCTCGCCCGGGCGGCCGGCACTCCCGAGACGCTGACGCACGAGCAGGCGGTGGCCGCGGGGCTGGGCTTCGGGGACGAGCAGCTCGGCCGGTTCAGCTTCCAGCTGCTGTGGGACGAGATCGTCGCCGAACAGCCCGACCTGCTCGAGGAGTCGTGATGCACACGGCGGCGGTCGTGGGCACCGGCCTCATCGGTACGTCGATCGCGCTCGCCCTCAGCCGCAGCGGCGTCGCCGTCCACCTCCTCGACATCGACGAGTCGGCGGTCCGCACGGCCGCCGCGCTCGGCGCCGGCACGGTGGACGCCCCCACGGAGACCGTCGACATCGCCGTACTGGCGGTGCCGCCCAGCACGGTCGGCGACGTGCTCGCCGCCCAGCAGACACGGGCCCTGGCCCACGTCTACACCGATGTGGCCAGCGTCAAGGGACGACCGGTGCGCGACGTCCGGTCCCTGGCCGATCCGGTGAACTTCATCGGCGGCCACCCCATGGCGGGCCGGGAGCTGTCCGGCCCGCTCGCCGCGTCCGCCTCGCTCTTCGAAGGGCGGAGCTGGGTCCTGACGCCGACCCCGGCCACCACCACGGCCACCCTGAACCGCGCGCTGGAGGTGGTGGCCCTGTGCGGGGCGATCCCGGTCGTCATGGACAGCGAGTCCCACGACCGCGCGGTCGCGCTGGTCTCCCACGCCCCCCACGCGGTCGCCGCCCTGATGGCGGCGCGACTCGAGCACATGCCGCACGACGCGGCACGTCTCGCCGGCCAGGGACTGCGCGACGTCACCCGTATCGCGGGCGGCGACCCGGAGCTGTGGGCCGACATCCTGGCGCACAACGCCCCGGCCGTGGCCGACGTGCTGGCCGGCCTCGCCGACGACCTCCTCCTCGCCGTGGCCGCCCTGCGCGCCCTCGCCACCGCCGACGGCACCGTCGGAGGGACGGACGGCGCCGCCCACCTCGTCGACCTGCTCCGCCGCGGCGGCAGGGGACGGGCGCAGGTGCCCAGCAAGCACGGGCGGAAGCCCTCGCACACCGCACCGGTGCGCGTCCTCATCGGCGACCGGCCGGGCGAGCTGGCCCGGCTGCTGGCGACCGTCGCGGGCAGCGGCGTCAACGTGGAGGAGGTGTCGATCGACCACTCGCCCGGCGACCGCAGCGGCCGTGTCGAGCTCCTGGTCGATCAGGCGGCGGTCCTGACCACGGCACAGCAACTCGCCGACCAGGGGTGGAGCGTCCAGCCGGACACCGGCCGGTCCCTTCTGCGCCGCCCCTGAATCACGCCCGGTATTCGATTCCCGAATTGCCCCATCGGACAGGCGAATGGGGTCAACTCTTGTGGGTGACCCCATTCCATTTCTAGAATTCTTTCTGCAGCTGCAAGAATTGATCACCGGCGTCCGTTCGGCGGATGCCCAAGAAGGGGACGAGAATGAAGAAGATTGCTCTGTCGCGCCGTAGTGGGATTCTGGCGACCGCCGCCGCCGCGGTCGCCCTGGCCGGCGTCGCGTCCGTCGCCACGGCCAGCCCGGCCCACGACCTGACCGCGGTCACCACCGCCGAGGGCCGGTTCGGCACGCCGCACGACCTCCGGGTGAGAGACGTCACGGACGTCGTGGAGCAGACGCTGACCATCCAGCCCGGCGGCGACACCGGCTGGCACGTCCACCCCGGCCTGGTGGTTCTCACCGTGCAGAAGGGGACGATCGTCCGCAAGAACGCCGACTGCACCGAGGAGGTCTTCCCCGCGGGCAGCTCCTTCATCAAGCAGGGCAACGTCCCGCTGAACGGCGTGAACGAGGGCACCGAGCCGGTGGAGCTCCACCTCACCTACCTCAAGCCCAAGGGCACCCCGCTGCGCTACGAGCGCGAGGCCCCCAAGTACTGCAACTTCAACTGATCTCCCTCACCACCGGTTCCGCCGCGTCCGACAAGGACGCGGCGGAGCTTTTTTTGTTTTCCGGTCTTTTCCCGCCCTGCTTTCCGGACGTCGGCCGCCGGGCCCCCGGGCGCCATCGTCCCGGGAAATGAAAAAGCCCCCGAAGGGGCGGTGGATCACGGTGGAAAAAGAGAAAATGAGCGGAGCGGGACCGTACCCGGGGGATGTCGATACGGTCCGCTCCGCTCGGCTTTCGGACGGCCGTCGGCCTTCGGGCGGCGGCCGGTTCTCAGACGGCGGCCGGGGCTTCCGCCGCCGTCGCGGGGGCCAGACTCTCCTCCAGCGCACGGCGGTACGACGCGAGCCGGCCCGTCCGTCCGACGGTCAGCGCCCCGACCAGCCGGCCCGCGCGGTGGTAGCCGACCTCCAGCCGCCGGCCGGGCAGGTCGTACTCCACGATCCGCGCCTCGTCCGCGGCGGACGGCAGGCCCACCGAGCGGATCTTCGCGCCGTGCAGGTCCGACCAGAAGGACGGCACGGCCGTGAACGGCGTGGGCGTCCCTCCGTGTCCCCGCTCGGCGAGGAGCGTGTCGGCGGCGGCCGCGCCCTGCTCGACGGCGTTGGTCCAGTGGCCGAGCGCCAGGGGCTCGCCGTCGGCCAGCGGCTGGGGTACGCGCGCCACGTCGCCGGCCGCCACCACACCGGGCACGACCGAACCGTCGGCGCGCAGGACGCGCAGGCAGGGGTCGCAGTGGACGCCGCCGTCGTGGGCGACGCCGGAGCCGGCCAGCCAGCCGGTCGCGGGCACCCCGCCGAGCGCCAGGACCGCCAGATCGGCCGTGACCGCGGTGCCGTCGGAGAGGCGGACGCCGGTGAGGCGCCCGTCGGGCCCGGCGACGAAGCCCTCGACCGAGGTGCCGGTCCTCAGGTCGATGCCGGCCTGGCGGTGGAGGGCGGCGACATAGGTGCCCGCGGTGGTGCCGATGGCCCGTTCGAGGGGCTGGGCCGCCGCCTCGACGAGCGTGACGTCCAGTCCGCGCTCCCGCGCGCCCGCGGCGATCTCACCGCCGAGGAAGCCGGCGCCGATGACCACGAGCCGCTCCGCCGAGTCCAGTCCGGCCCGCAGGGCCAGCGCGTCGTCCCGGCCGCGCAGGGTGACGACGCCGGCCGGCGGCGGAGGCTGGGTGGCCGGCCAGCCGCGGGCGGCCGATCCGGTGGCGATGAGCAGCCCGTCGTAGGGCAGCCGCGTGCCGTCGGAGAGGGTGACGGTCCTCGCGGCGGGGTCCAGCCCCACCGCCGCCCGCCCGAGCAGCCAGCGGGCCTCCAGCCCGTCCGGTACGGGCAGTTCGACCCCGGGCGGCCGGTCGGCGTCGGTCAGGACGCGCTTCGACAGCGGCGGCCGGTCGTAGGGCATGTGCGGTTCGTCGCCCACGAGGGTCACGGTGCCGGTGAAACCCCGCTCGCGCAGGGTCTGCGCGGCCCGCAGTCCGGCGAGCGAGGCGCCGACGATCACCAGCCCGTGCTGGTCGCCGGTGGTCACGAGGCGGCCGGCAGGACGGTGATGGCGCGCACGGGGCAGACGGCCGCGGCCTTCTCGGCCTTGTCGAGCAGCGCGTCGGACGGGGCGGCCTCGTACACGAGGTAGTCGTCGTCGTCGAAGGAGAAGATCTCCGGCGCCGCGAAGACGCACTGCCCGTGGCTCTCGCACAGGTTCATGTCCACGGTGATCTGCATGGTCGCTCCGTAGGGGTGCCGTGATGGTCGTCGGTGCGTGCGGTGCGCCCGTGGGTCAGGCGACCGCGGGGTTGAAGCGCGAGTAACCGGGGCTGCTCCACCGCAGCGGCGAGGCGGCGGTGATCTCCCGTACGGCTTCGACGGAGAACTCGACCAGGCGCTGCGCGCCGGGCACCTTGGCGATCTCCTCGGCGTCCCACACGGTGCGCGCGGCGCCGGACAGATGGAGGGTGGTGCCCGTCTCCCAGTCCGGGACGAGGAGGCCCGCCGACGAGTTGAGCAGCAGGTTGCCCAGGGTCAGGAACATGGCGTTGCCGACGTAGTCGGGCCAGCGCAGCAGCGTGGGGGAGAGGACCTGGACGAAGCCGGGGTTGCCGCCGCGGTGGGAGGCGTCCGCGTCGCCGCGGTCGGAGGCGGTGGCGACGAAGAAGGTGTCGGCCGCGCGCACCGCGCGCTGCTGGGCCGGACTCAGTTCCGTGCCGTCGGTGGCGACGGGGGCCGGGGCCCCGCCCTCGCCCGGACCGATCCTGCTGTGGTCCCTCTTCTGGAGGTACTTGGGGCAGTTGGCGATCACCTGGTCGAGATCGACGCGCAGGCCGTCGCCCTGCCGGTGGGCCCGCCCGTTGATGCGCATCCGGCGCCGGGTGGCCGGCTCGATGGCGATCATCCCGATCCGGGCGCCCGAACCGCCGGTCAGGACCCCGGCCAGCGGATCGGCCGGCAGGGGCAGGGCCTCGACCACCAGGGTGCGGGGGTCGGGAACCTTGAGGAATCCCGGCTCGCCCGTCAGCTGGGTGGCCCAGAGGCGGCCTTCCGGGTCGGTGCCGCCCAGTACGATCAGCGGCTGCTCGGCGAGGAAGTCCTTCGCCACGGACGGAATGCTCTCTCCGATGCCACCGAGGGAGAAGTCCGCCTGCCGGGCGAGGCCGGCGCGCTCCTGCACCGCGATCTCGCCGCTGTGATAGGTGGCCACGACATGTCCTTTCCGAGCGTGCGGTTTCGTTCGACGGTCTGTCCGGGCGCCGGGCCTGTCCCGGTCTCCGGCGCCCGGACAGACGCGGGGCTTCCTAGAAGAAGCCGCAGGTGGGGGCGCCGGGGGTCGGGGCGTCGGCCGGGTCGGCGCCCGTGGGCGCGTAGATCTCCAGCCGGATGCCGTCGGGGTCGGTGAAGAAGATGCCGCCGGACGTGCCGTTCTCGCCGTGGGGGACGACGCCGTCGTAGTTGAACTCGGCGCCCAGCTCGCGCAGCACCTGCTCGGTGGCCTTCACCTCGTCCACGTTCTCCACCTGGAACGACAGGTGGTGCAGGCCCGGCCGGTCGGTGGGGAACGAGCCCGTGCTCTGCTGCCACAGCGCCACCAGCATCCGGTTGTCCCGGCCGAGGAACGCCCAGCGACGGTCGTCCTCCTTGCCCTCCGCCACCACCTCGAAGTCGAAGACGGCGCGGTAGAAGGCGAGGGAACGGTCGAGGTCGGTGACGTTCACTCCCACGTGACCGGTCTGCAGGGTCTTCGCCTTAGCCATGGTCCATCACATGCCTTCACTCATCGTCGCGAGTTCGTCTCGCAACCACTGAAAAGAACTTTAGGGGTTAGAAACCAAGAGTGTCAACCGTTGATCAACGGATGAGCAGTTATGGTGGGAGGGTGAACCAGCCCATACCACGAAGGAAGGACGTCGCACCGTGCCACCGACTCCGGGGGCCGACCCCCGCCCTCTGACCGACGAGCCGCTCGGCATCGACCTGCTCAACACGCGCTGGATCGACGCCGCCGGCTACCACGACCTGCTGGACTCGCTCGACGGACTGGCGACCTGGCTCGCCGCCCCCCTGGTGCGCCAGGCGCTCGGTGACCCGCCGGCCACGGCGGACCACGACACCCTGGAGCGGCTGCTCCGGGCGCGCGCGGCCCTCGACAGGGCGGTCGTGAACCCCCGGAACCCCGATCCCGACGCGGTCGAGGCCCTCAACGCCGTACTCGCGCACGGCCGCAGGGGGCACCTGCTGCGCTCCGACGGACCCGACACCTTCGTCGAAGTGCGCAACCCCTCCTGGCTGCCCGGGTGGCGGGCGGCCGAGGACTACCTGCGGCTGCTCGCGGAACGGCCGGAGCGGATCCGGCCGTGCGGCAACCCCGAGTGCGTCCTGCACTTCTACGACGTGTCCAAGAACGGCACGCGTCGTTGGTGCTCGATGGCCGGCTGCGGGAACCGGGTGAAGGCACAGCGCCACTACGCACGCCGAAAGAAGGCCTGACCGCCAGGGCCAGACCTTCTTCCGTACGGCACGACCCCGCGGGGACCGTCAGTCCGCGGGCGGCGGGTCGACGTGGAACTCCACGTCGCCCGCGCCCCGCTCCCTCAGCTCGGCCCGGCGGACCTTGCCCGAGGTGGTGCGGGGCAGGGAGGGCGTGAACTCCAGCACCCGGACCCACTTCTCGGGCGGCAGCTCGGCGCGGACCCGCGCCAGCACCCGCTCCGCGGTGTCCGGGCCCGCCGGGTGGCCGGGAGCGGGCACCACGAAGGCCTTGGGCGCCCACAGGCCGACCGGGTGGGGGACCGGGACGACCGCCGCGTCCACCACCGCCGCGTCCCGCAGCAGCACGTCCTCCAGCTCGCGGGGCGAGATCCGGTGGTCGAACGACTTGAACATGTCGTCGGCGCGCGACAGATACGTGAAGGAGCCGTCCGTGGCGCGGACCGCCAGATCACCGGTGTGGTAGTAACCGCCGGCCAGGGCCTTCGCCGTACGCTCCGCGTCGTCCACGTATCCGCGCATCAGGCCCAGCGGAGGGTCCGTCAGGTCCAGGCAGATCTCTCCCACGGAGCCGTCGGGGACCTCCTCGCCGGTCTCCGGATCGAGCAGGACGGCCCGGTAGCCGGGAAGCGCGAAGCCCATGCTGCCCCCGAGGGGGGTGCGGCCGGGGGGATTGCCGATCTGCCCCGTGGTCTCCGTCTGTCCGTACCCGTCGCGCAGGTCCAGACCCCACTGCGCGCGGACTAGTTCGATCAGGGAGGGCTCCAGCGCCTCGCCCGCCGCGACGGCTTCGCGCAGCAGGGCCGGCCTGGGCCCCAGACCGTGCGCCGCCATGCCGCGCCACACGGTCGGAGGGGCGCAGAACGTCGACACTCCGCGCGTGCGCAGGATGTCGAGGACGTCCGCCGGGGTGCTGCGCGCGGCGTCGACGGCGACGACCGTCGCCTCCGCGTTCCAGGGGACGAAGAAGGAGCTCCAGGAGTGCTTGGCCCAGCCGGGGGCGGAGATGTTCAGGTGCACGTCGCCCGGCCTGACGCCGTTCCAGTACATCCCGGACAGGTGCCCCACGGGGTAACTGACGTGGGTGTGCTCCACCATCTTCGGCCTGGAGGTCGTCCCCGAGGTGAAGTACCGGAACAGCGGGTCGTCCGCACGGGTCGGCCCGTCCGCGGTGAAGTCGGCGGCCGCCTCCAGGGACCGCGTGTACGGCAGCCATCCCGCCGCCTCGCCGCCCACGCTGATGCCCGTCCAGCCCCGGGGCCCGTCCCCCTCCACCTCGTCGAACCGCCCGGTCAGTCCCGCCTCGGACACGACGAACCGCGCCCTGCCCCGCTCCAGCCGGTCCGCGAGCTCCCTGGCGGTCGCCGTCGTGTACGTCGGGATGACGACCGCGCCCAGCTTGACGGCGGCGAGCATCGTCTCCCACACCTCCGCCCGGTTCCCCAGCATCAGCAGCAGCGGGTCCCCGCGGCGCACCCCGAGGGACCGCAGCCAGTTCGCGACCTGGTTCGAGCGCCGGGTCAGGTCCCCGAAGGTCAGCACCCGGTCGGTGTCCGCGGAACCCTCACCGACGAGGCGCAGCGCGGCCCGGTCCGGCCCGGCCGCCAGCGTGTCGAACCAGTCCAGCGCCCAGTTGAACTCCTCCGGGCGCGGCCAGCGGAACTCCGCCACCGCCTTGGCCAGGTCCTCGCGGTGCAGCAGCAGCACGTCCCTGGCCGCCCGGAACTCCTCCGTCGCCGAAGGGCGCGTCACGCCGCACCCCCGGGACGGGCGGCCGCCATGCCGGGCAGCTCCTCGGCACGTGCCTGGGCGGGGACGGAAGCGGCGGCGGGCACCGGCGCGGGCAGGGGACGCAGGACGTCCGCCGCGATCGCGTCGGCGTCACGGTAGAAGAGCGTGGCGACGCCGGGCCGGCTGCTGCCGACCTGGGTGAACCAGCGGGTGTGCTCGGTGGGGATGCCGAGGGCGTACAGATCGGGCTGCGCCGCGCCCGTGGCGTCCACCACGTGGAAGGGGCTGCCGGTCACCTCCAGGCCGCCGGTGACGTGCCTGCTGCCGCCCGGACCCTCGATCACGTACTCCCGGATCATCCCCTCCTCCAGGAGGCGGCGGGTCAGCGGAGAGGTGTCGCGCCGCAGGTCGGGCGTGGGAATGCGGGCGTCGATCAGCGTGTGGACCAGCCGCGCCGAACCCTTGACCTGCGGCGACTCCACGCGGAAGGCGCCGGCCGACTCGTCGGCCCCGAAGCGGCTGCCGGGGCCGGTCACCTCGACCACGCCCTGCTGGATCAGCGTCCGCAGCTGCTCGACCCGGTACATCGGCGGCCCTGCCGACAGCAGGGCGTTGACCGGCAGGAAGCGGCGGTGGAAGAACTCGGTGTGCGACTCGGGCAGCAGACCGCCGAAGTCGACCGCCTCGCGGACCATGTTGCGGATGTCCCGCAGCACGTCCAGGGCCGACTTGAGCGGCCCGTCCACCGTGCCGAGCGCGGCGGCCGCGAGGTCCTCGTCCATCACCTTCAGCAGCTGCCGGCGGAACTCCTCCGACGACTCGAAGCGGTCCTCGCCGAACGGGCGGGCGAGCGCGTCGAGGTCGACGGGCGGCACGTGGGCGAGACCCGACTCCACGAGCAGCGGGCCCGTGTCCTCCCCGGCGCGCAGCGCCCGGGCGTGCTGCTCGGCGAACTCCTCCGCGGCCTCGGGGCCCCGGGCGATGCGCACGTGCGTGAGGTAGTAGACGTGCTGGATCTCCTGGAGCAGCAGCGGCAGGACGTCCTCGGCGAAGTCGAGCTGCCCGGTGCCGCCCTCGGCACTGCGCCGCGCCCGGGCCGCCAGCAACACGTCGCGCGTCAGGAACAGCGCCTTGTGGCTGTAGGACGGCTCCTTCTGGTTGCGTCCCCGCGCCGGGATGGGCAGCCCGCTGCGCGACCCGACGACGATGCGGGGCTCGCGGCCGCTGGGCCGGTACTCCAGGGTGCCGTTCTCCCGGGTCCGGAAGACGCCGCCGCGGCCCACGGTCAGCGACAGCATCACGTCGTAGAAGGAGAGCCCGATGCCCCTGATCCCCACCGCGCTGCCGGCCGGTATGTTCTCCTCGCCCAGCGGCATGTCGGCCGCCGAGTCGCCGCACAGGTAACGGGTGCCGGGGGTGCGGGCGGTGAAGTCGAGCATGTCGCGCTCGAAGTCGTCCGGGGCGTTGAACGGGTGGCCGGTGGCCAGGACGACCCGGTCGGCCTCCAGCAGGTGCGGGGCCGTGTCGAGGGTGAGCAGGTAGCCGCCGCCGTCGCCGGGACGCAGGTCGGTGACCCGGCCGGTCACGGGGGCGAGTTCGACGTGGTCCGGGAGGGCGTCGGCGATGGTCCGGTACACGGCGGCGAGGTAGTGGCCGTAGGTGACCCGGGAGGCGTAGTCGTCGGGCCCCAGCGGCTCCTCGCCCGGTGCGGTCTGCTCGGCGATCCACTGTCCCAGCGACGGGCCCGCGCCGGGCCGGGCCGGGCCGCCGTCGGGGTCTCCGGAGTACATGGTCACCTGGCTGATGACCGTGTTCATGGTGAACCAGTCGTCCTGGTCGGTGCGCCACACCCGGCCGGCACCGACCTCGGTGGCGTCGATCAGGTGGACGCGCAGGGGCCGGGGCGGCCGGCCGGCCGTGGCCTCGGCGGCTTTCGCCTCCGCGGTCGCCCGGACGGCGAGCCGCTCCAGGACCGAGATGCCGCGCGGGCCGCTGCCGACGACGGCGATGACGAGGGGACGCGTATCGGATGTCTGTGCGGACACAGGAGCTTCCTAAGCAGTGGGAGGAACGCCCGGAGAAGAAGGAGGGCGTGGGAGTGGTGGAGGGGGGCACGCGCGGACACCGGAAGCGGGGCGCGGGCCCGACGGGGCGGTCCGGAGACGGTCACCGCCCGCTGGGGGTCAGCCGGACAGCGCCGCCGTGCCCCTGGGGCGTTCGCCGTCGCTCGTCAGCGCGGCCCGGTCGAAGGCCTCCTGGGTGTGCGACAGCATGCCGAGCAGGTCGGCGGCCCTGAGCCGGTCGCGGTCCGGCGCGGGCACCGCCCGCACCGGCATGGACCCGGTGGCGTGCCACTGCAGGGAGCCGCGCCCGTCGATGTAGCTCCGCGAGCGCTGGGCGTTGTCGGCGTGGAGGCAGTAGGGGACGTCGAGGATGCCGCGGCGGAACGCCTCGGTCAGCGCGCGGCCGGCGTCCGAATGGAGCTCCAGCACCGCCTCGACCAGCGCGCGGGCATCGGCCAGCACGCCGAACTCCCCGTCCGGCACGGCGATTTCGCCCCGGTGCGCGGCCGCGGCCAGCGAGGCCTCCTCCAGGGCGTGGATGTTGTCCTGGATGGTCGGAATCCGGTGCGCCTCGGCCGGCGTCTTCACGATCATGCGCTCGGTCCCGGTGCGCGCGGCCAGCCGGGCACTGTCGCGCAGCAGTCCGAGCGCGCCGCCGGTGGTGCGCGGGAAGACGCCCATGTAGGTGTAGAGCACGACGTGCCAGTCGAGCCCGGCGAGGTACTCCCCGGCCAGGGTGCGCAGCGCCGTCAGGGCCTCCACGTCCTGGTCGTGGTGGGTCTGCTGGGCGTAGCTGAGCGAGACGCTGCGCAGCCCGTGCTGCCGGAAGAAGACGCCCTCCAGCACGGACAGGGCGACGAGCAGCGCCGGCGGGCAGAGCTGGCCGAGCATGCAGCCGCCGAAGCTCTCCAGGTGCGTGCCGGGGCGCGAGGCCAGCAGCTCGCAGCTGCGCGCCCAGGCGTCGACCGAGGTGGGGAGGGGAGTCCTGCTGTACGGCAGGCAGTAGGAGACCGGACCGCCCTCGGTGGCGTCGAGTCCGGCGTCGAGCAGGGCGCGGATGATGCCGAGCGGATTGGCCGAGCCGTGCCGCACCTGGACCGCGAAGTCCCCGCCCACCACCCCGGAGACGAGCTCACGGGTGGTGTCCGCGCCGTGGGCCGTGATCGGGTAGCCGTTCAGGTCGGTTCCCTCGGCCAGCGCGAGCCGGGCGGACTCGTCGTCGCCGACGCGGGTGTAGCTGTCGATGGTGAGCGTCCCGACGGTACGGGCCCGGGCGCGTTTGACGGCGTGCAGCCCCTCACGCATGCGGGGTATGTCGGCGAAGCCCATGCGGGGCTGTACGAGGAGCTCTCCGGCGTGGCGCGCCGCGGTGACCGCGGACGCGAACGAGCCCAGCGCCACCGGGGCGTTCATCGGGCACCCGAAGCGGTCACGGCGGGCCTGGCGGTCTGCTCCAGGTAGTCGCGGAAGTCGTTGACCCCGGCCGCGTCCTCGAAGACCGCGTCGAAGCCGGCGGCCAGCAGCCCCGGCCCGTAGGTGCCCGCCTCGGACCCGGTGACCCCCAGCTTGCCGCCGATGACGACGCGCAGGTCCCGCAGGTCCGGCTCGCCGCGCAGCCGGCGTACGGCGCGGGCGCCGTCGAGCGCCCCGTGTCCGTTGACGCTGCTGATGACGACGAGGTCGGGCCGGACGCGCCGGCACTCTTCGATGAGCAGTTCGTCGGGCACACACGAGCCGATGTTCGTCACCTCGTGCCCCATCTCCTCCAGCAGGAGCTGGAGGAAGACGAGGTTCCAGGTGTGGGAGTCGGAGGAGACGCTGGAGACGAGGACCCGGTGGCCCCGGATCTCCGTGCTGATCTCGCTGCCCCGGGTGTCGGGTGCCGGCGCATCCTGCCAGCGGCTCTGCAGTGGCTGTACGCGGTGGGTGGACAAGGCGGACTCTTTCGGTTCGACGCGGGTGACGGCACGGCGGAAAGGACGGAACGCCGATCGATGCGTTTCCGTCGAGGTGAGGTGAGAGGGGAGGGCGGGCGGGGTGGCCGGTCAGGGCATGAGGACCACCCCGCCGCCGGTCAGGGGGCCGCGGTGACGCCGACGGGGCGCACCGGCTTCTGCGGGGTGCGGGCGGCGGCGGGCCTGGTGCGGATGGCGAGGACGGTGCATCCGGTACGGCTGGACATCTGGTGCTCGGTGCCGGGGCCCTCGACGACGAGGTCACCCTTGACGTACGAGATGCCGTCGCTGTGGTCCAGGACGCCGTCGAGGACCAGCATCAGCTCGTAGCCGAGGTGCTCGTGGAAGTCGCCGTGCGCGCCCGCGGGGAAGCGCAGCAGCAGACCGACCGAGTCCTCGTCCGTGGCCGCGTCGGGCGCCCACAGGACGTGGTGCTCCACACCGATCCGACCGGGCTCGGACCACGGAACCCACTCCAGCCCGTCGAGGTCGAAACCGCTGCGAAACGCGTTCGGGATATAAGTGATGTCGGACACAGATTTGCCTCTCCTCTGCCGGTGTGCCGAGACCTGCCGACCCGCCGGTGACATCTTCATTTGCCACGACAAATACTATGCGGCTCCATTCCAAACAGTTCTTCGAAAGAACCGATGACGGGTATTTGTTTTTCCGATGGGGGTCGGCCGTCCGGGCCGGCGGTGAGAACAGAAAAAGGCGGGCGGGGTGGAACACGGAAATAATCCGTGTTCCACCCCGCCCGCCTCGTGCCGAAGAAACGGACCGGCCCCGCGGCGTGCGGGTCAGACCGTCACGCCGGCCTCCTCGCGTCCCACGCGTGCCGCCACGTGGCAGACCGCGGTCACCGCCGACCTGGTGGATTCCGCCCCCGCCCACAGGGCCCGTACGTTCAGCCGCATGTGGGGGAGTCCGGGCAGCACCACGAGGCCGCTGCCCTCCTCCGACGGCCCGACCGCCTCCGTGGGCAGCATCGCGATGCCGTAGCCGGCGCGGGCGAGTTCGCGAGCGCCGCTCACGGAGCCCGCCTCGATGACGGTCGGCTCGACGCCGTGGTCCCGTCGCAGCGCCGCGACCAGCACGTGATGGGACTCGCAGTCGGGGTCGACGGCGAGTACGCGCGGGGAGGCGAGGGCCGAGGGGAAGCCGGGGGATTCGAGGAGCGTCGCCGAACCGACGGGCACCACCTCGAGGTCGGGGAGCTGCTCGACCACGATGCCCGTGCCGGACAGTTCGTCGGGAGCGCATTCCCCGTGGACCAGGGCGAGGTCGACCTCGCCGCTGCGCACCGCTTCCTGGGCCCGGCTGATCGCCAGCTGGCGCGGCGATACCTGGACCTTCGGGTACCGGTAGCGGCAGTCGCGTATCAGCGGACCGATCCGGGACTCCAGCAGGAGCGTGGAGGCGCCGACCGTGGCGCGCCCCTCCGTCTCGCCCGACGGATTGAGGGCGGTGGCCATCTCGTCGACCACGTGGAAGATTCTCTGCGTGTACTTCTGGAAAATTTCCCCTGAATGCGTCAGACGGACGCCGTGCGGAAGGCGATGCACCAGTTGCATGCCGACCCGGGATTCCAGGGAGCGGATATGAGAGGTCACGCTCGATTGTGCGTATCCGAGACTGCGAGCGGCCTTCGTGAAGCTGCCGAGGCGCGCCACTTCACGAAAAGTTCTGAGTTGGTAAAGGGCAATATCTAACGACACGTTTCCCCCAAAACATATCTAGTATAAAACTGGGTGCGCGCGGCTGCGGCTTTCTGAGGTGTGCCGGCCGAACCCCGAAGGGTCGTCGGTCCTCGACAGTTCGGCTCCTCCTGGAGCCCCCCCACCAGGCCACTGACATACTAACGATCCAGACAGCGTACACACGTTAGTTCGAAGATCTAAGCACGCGCGTGTTCCAGTCACAAGTCCCCCTCTCCCCGCCCCCGTCCCCGACGCCCGGTCCCCATCCCCATGAGGAGTGGCATGTCCCTCGAAACCCACGCCCCGGCACCCGCCGGCGCGCCTCCGATCCACGGAGAGCCCCTGCCGCTGGAGTTCGCCAACACGGTCCTTCCGGTCCGCGGGGAGCTGCGCAACGGCATCGGCACGCCCGAGCAGCTGGCCTGGTGGCTGACGGCCTGCGGCGACCGCATCGCCACCCCCCTTTCCGGCCACGCCCTGCACGCCATCACCTCCGCCGACATCGAACAGTTCGCGGCACTCCGCCAGGCCACCCGCGGTCTGCTCGACTCCCGGGTCCACCAGTGTCCGCCGCACCCCTGGGACGTGGCACTGGTCAACCGGGTGTCCAGCGTGGGCCGCCCCTGGCCGCAGCTGCTGTGGACCGACGGCGCCCCGCCCTCCGCCCAGGACGTCTGTACCGCACCGCCCCTCGTGAGGGTGCAGGTCGAGATCGCGCACGCCCTGATCGAACTGCTCTCGGGCGGTTCGGGGGTGGAGCTGCGGGCGTGCGAGGCACCGGGATGCGTCTTCTTCTTCGACCACGCGCGCTCCCGCCGCGCGTGGTGTTCGACCGGATGCGGCAACCGGGCCCGGGTGGCCCGTCACTACGCCCGTCGTCAGGCCAGATCAGAGGCGGCCCGCACATGAGCCCAGCCTAACGTCCGGGAGAACCGGCCCCGTTAGCTCCATATGGTCATCCGGTGAACCTGTGGTCCGAACCGGGCGCATCGGACTTCCCGATAGCTGGCATCTGGGAACCCACCGGTTGAGGGCCTTCTCGGCGCCATACGTTTCGTGGCGAGAAGTGATCGCCGTGGCACATCACCCGCTTCAGGACCGCCAGGGCGCCAACAGACAGGGATGACCTCATGTTCCGCACAGCACGTCAGGGCAGGACCTCGATCCGCTACGCCGTGGCCGGCGTGGCCCTCGCCTCCCTCGCCACCCTCGCCCCCTCCCAGGCCACCGCCGTCGAGCCGGTCGACGGCGGGGAGTCCGCCGCCGAGACCCAGGCCCTCAACAACGCGCGTGGCACCAACGACCACGTCCTGTACTGGAACAACGCGCTCATGGACCTGTTCCGGCACAAGGGCGGCACCCCCGGCCCCCTCAGCCGGGGCGGGGCGATGATGGACCTGGCGATCTACGACGCTGTCAACTCCATCCGCACCATCGGCAAGCCGTACCTGATCAAGGACGCCTCGGCGGCCGGCCAGTACGCCGCGCTGAACACCGCGATCGACTACGCGGCCTACACCGCCCTCAAGGACGCCTTCCCGGCCTACCCGGTCGCCAGCCTCGACGCCAAGCTGCAGACGGCGCTCGCGATGCCGAACAACGCGAGCTCCACCCAGCGCGAGCGCGGCCGTCTCCTGGGCATCAAGACCGCCCAGGCGATCATCGCCGACCGGGCCAACGACGGCTCCGCCGACACCACCCCCTACGTGGTGACCACCGCCCCCGGCCACTGGCAGCCCGCCGTGGGCAAGCCCGCGGGCGCCCCCAACTGGGGCAAGGTCAAGCCCTTCGCCCTCACGTCCGGTTCGCAGTTCCGCCCCGGCAACATCGGCGGCTTCTCCTCCGCCCAGGAACTGCTGAAGAGCCCGCAGTACGCCGACCAGGTCAACGAGATCAAGCGGATCGGCGGCAAGAACTCCACCGCGCGCACCGCCGAGCAGACCCAGATCGCGCACTACTGGGCCAACGACCTGGACGGCACCTACAAGCCGGTCGGCCAGCAGTACGACCACACGGCCGTGATCTTCCGCAAGTACCGGCCGTTCGGCACCTCCTACGAGAGCGCCAAGCTCTTCGCCGCCACCTCGGTCGCCCTCGCGGACGCCGCGATAGCCATCTGGGACTCCAAGTACCTGACCGACTGGGACGTGTGGCGTCCGGCCGACGCGATCCAGCGCGCCAACGAGGTTCCCAACCCGGGCATCGTCGCCGACCCCACGTGGCAGCCTGAGGAGCAGGACCTCGCGGGCAACAGCTTCAGCCCGAACTTCCCGACCTACGTCTCCGGTCACTCCGGTGTCGCCAGCGCCTGGGCCGGCATCGTGCGCCACTACTTCGGCACCGACAACCTGTCCTGGACCGGTGGCACGGACGACCCGCTGGCCCAGGGCGTCAAGCGCTCCTTCACCAGCCTGAGCGGCGCCGCCAAGGAGAAGGCCGACAGCCGCAAGTACATCGGTGTCCACTTCGAGTGGGACAACCAGGCCGCCCTCACCCTGGGCTACAAGGTCTCCGACCAGGTGGCCGCCACCCTGCTGGGCTGATCCTCCCTCCCGTCACACGGGGCCGGCCCGGGTGCTCGTCACCCGGGCCGGCCCTTCGGCTCGGAGCCGTCCTCGCCGCGCGCGCGGCGGCTGTGCCGGGCGACCCGCACCCGGTTTCCGCAGCCCGCCGTACACCAGGCGCGACGCGCGTGGACCTTGACGAAGTACAGGATGCACCCCGGCGCCTCACACGCCCGGATGCGTCCGGCCGACTCCCCGGAGAAGAGCGCCACGGCGGCCGTCGCCACCTCTCCCCGCGCGACCCGGCGGGGATCGTCCTCCAGCCATCGCGGCACCGCGACCAGGGACGGGCCCGGTCCCAGCTCCGACCACCGGGCGGCCGAGCGGGCCGCGGCGTTCACCACGGCGATGTGGTCCGGGTCCGGAACGAGCCGCGAGGTCAGCGCGTGGGTCACTCCGCGCAGCGCCTGCCGGAGCTCCACGAAGGCCAGCACGTCGGCCGCCTCCGACGGCGCCGCGCGCGCGAGGGCCGGCCCGAGCCCGGGACTGAAGGCCTCCCGGTGCGCGGCGAGCCACACGTCGAGGTCGTCGGGGGTGACGAGCGCGTCGAGGAACTGCCCGCGCAGCCCGCCCCTGATGTACGTGGTGTTCACCAGGTCCAGCGGCAGGGGTTCGCCCGACAGCGGCAGGTGTTCCACCGCCGTGCTGTGCCGTTCCCGGTTCCTGTCCTCGCCCATCGCACCATTTTGCCTTCCCTCGACTCTTCCCGACTTCCCCCACGGAGCTAATGCATGAGGATAAGCTCCAACCGTTAACTTAGCTCTGAGGAAGGTCCCGCCATGTCCGAAACCCCGGTCACCGAGCTCGCCCCCTCGCGGCGCTTCGCCACCGCGCTGGCCGGCAAGGCTCCCGCCCGCGCCGCGAAATCCGCCATCTCGGTCGCCACCCTGGGCGGTGTGACGGCCCTGATCCTCCTGGTCGTCATCGGCACGGTCCTCGACCAGACCGTGCTCATCCCGCCGCTGGCCGCGAGCGCCGCGCTGGTCTTCGCCGCGCCCGCGCTCCCCCTGGCCCAGCCCCGCAGCGTCATCGGCGGCCAGCTCGTCTCCGCCCTGGTCGGCTTCGCCTCCCTGGCGGTCGGCGGCGACTCGTACTGGACCGCCGCGGTCGCCGGAGGCCTGTCCATCGGCGCGATGGCCCTGATCCGCGCCCCGCACTCGCCGGCCGCCGCCACCGCCGTCATCGTGGTCCTGACCCAGCCGCCGACGCTCCTCTTCCTGCTGCTCCTGCTGCTGGCCACCCTGGTCCTGGTCGGCGTGGGCATCATCGCCGGCCGCAGCGGCAAGACCGCCCGCTACCCCGCGTACTGGTGGTAGGCCGCTCCCATGACCAGCCGATACGGACAGCTCCTCTTCACTCCGGAAGCCCGGCTCCACCAGGAGCAGAACGGAAGCCGCCGGAACTACGCGCACATGACCTCGGGACCGGCCGAAGCCGACCGGCTGACCGAGGACGAGGCGGTCTTCGCCGCCACCCGGACCAGTTTCTACCTGGCGAGCACCAGCTCCACGGGCTGGCCCTACGTCCAGCACCGGGGCGGGCCGCCCGGCTTCCTGCGCCCCCTCGACGACAAGACGCTCGCCTTCGCCGACTACCGGGGGAACAAGCAGTACATCACCACGGGGAACCTCGACTCCGACAGCAGGGTGGCGCTGCTGCTGATGGACTACCCGTCCAGGACCCGGCTGAAGATCCTCGGCCGTGCCCGCACGGCCGAGGCGTCGGAATGGCCCGAGGCCGCCGGTCCGCCGGTGCCCGGCGACTACCGCGCCGCGGTCGAGCGGATCGTCCTGATCACCGTCGAGGCCTACGACTGGAACTGCCCCCAGCACATCGAACCCCGCTACACCGCCGCCGAGCTGGAGGAGGCCCTGCGCCCCATGCAACAGCGCATGGCCGACCTCGAGCGGGAGAACGCGCAGCTGAAGAACGCCGCGCGGACCTCCGAACGGGTCGACGACCGCCCGGCCTGAAACGCGCCACGGAAGACCGTACCCGGGCGAGCCTGGCTCGCCCGGGTACGGTCGTGACCACCTCGGCCCCCGTCACCGGTCCGCGCCGGACCGCTTCCCCTCGGCTACCGGGCGCGGCCGCCGCACGCGCGGTTCACGACGCGCTCGCCGCCGTACGGTCCGTCCGCAGGTCCGGGCGTACGGCGGGGCGTCGGCGGGCACGGGCGCCCGCCACCGTCCGGTACTCCCCCCGGGTCTCCGCCAGGATGCGGTCCACCCCCGCCAGGAGGTCCTCCTCCACGGCCCTCTCGCGCAGGCGGTGCGCGGCGCTGCCGTGCGCCAGGGCCTCCTCCGCGAGGGACCGCACGGTGTCCCAGTCCCCGTACTCCTCGAGGGTCGGGCGCAACCGCCGGAGCATGCCGCGCACGACCTCCGGAGCCGGTGCGGCGAGGCGGGTGGAGGGGTCGACCAGGTCGCCCTCCAGGCCCGACCGGGCCGCACGCCAGGTCGCGGCCCGCAGCCACTCGTGCCGCCCGTCGCACGCGACGTCACCGGTGAGGCCGATCCGCTCGCACGCCTCCACCACGAGGGCGCGGAAGAGGGCGGCGATCAGCACCACCGTCTCGACGCGCGGGGAGGCGTCGCAGACGCGCAGCTCCAGCGTCCGCAGGTGCGCCGAGGGACGGACGTCGTAGTAGATCATGCCGGGGTCGCTGATGACTCCCGAGCCGATCAGCTCCTCCACCGCCCGGTCGTACTCCGCCGCGCCGGAGAAGCACCCGGGCGGGCCGGCGGTGGGCCAGCGCTGCCAGACCATGGTGCGCCAGCTGGCGTAGCCGGTGTCGCTGCCGAGCCAGTAGGGCGAACTCGCCGAGAGCGCCAGCAGGGTCGGCAGCCAGGGGGCGACGGCGCACATCGCGCGTACGGCGGTGTCCTTGTCGGGCACGTCGACGTGGACGTGCGCGCCGCAGATCAGCTGCTCGTCCGCGAGCCGGCGGTACTCGCCGGTCATGCGCAGGTAGCGCGGGTCGGACGCCGGCGGGATCGTGCCCAGCCGGGCCAGCGGCGCGGTGCCCGCCGCGGCGATCGCCAGTCCCTGGGCGGAGGCGGCCCGGTCGAGCAGGCCGCGGGACGCGGACAGGTCCGCGAAGAGGGTGTCGAGGGAGGAGTGCACCTCGCTGTTGGACTCCACGACGGACCGCGAAAGCTCTTCGGTGAAGACGTCGCCGTGCCGGGTCAGCCGGCGGAGTACGGAGTCGGCCCGCGGCGTCAGCTCCCCGCTTTCGGCGTCGATCACATGAAACTCTTCCTCGACCCCGATCCGAACGGTCACGGCGACTCCTTGTGGTCGAGTGGTCCTGTGCTGCGCGGGCCCCGCCCATGTGGCGGCGGCCCGGTGTGTCCTGCGGCTGCCCGGCCGGACGTGAACCATGCCCCCGACTTTCCCGTCGCTTTCCGTCCCTTCCCGTGGCTCTCCGTGCCTGGTGGGAGGGAGTGTGGAACCGGGGACGGGGCGCTCGGGCCGCGCGTCTCCCGGCGGTCGCGCGGGGCACCCGGAGCGCGGGTCCCGTCCCGGCGTCCGGGCCGTGTACCCGCGCTGTACGGCCGTTCGGTTAACCTGGCCGTGCCGGACGGACCCGGCTCGGCGCCGGGCCGGGACTCCGGAGCCGCCACGGCGGAGGCGCAGGAGACGGAAGCGGGCAGGGGCGGATCCCAGGTGAGAGACGGAGACCGGGCGTGTGCCCGCCGAGGACCCGCCGGGGCGGCCCCTTCGGAGCGGGCGGCGCGGGACGTCCGTCCCGGGGCGGGGCACCATGCGTGAGGTCGCGCTCACGGCCGCCGCGCTGTACGTCATCGTCCTGCTGCGCGCCGGGGGGACGTTCGCCGTCGGGTGGCTCACCGCCGCCGGCGCCCGGCGCAGCAGGTTCGCCGGGCGGATCTCATCGGCCAAGTTCCTGCGCGCGGAACGGGCGATCCAGCGGTGGGGCGCTCCGGTGGTCGCCGTCTCCTTCCTGACCGTCGGTTTCCAGACCGCCGCCAACTTCCTCGCGGGCAGCATGCGCATGCCCCTGCCGCGCTACCTCCCCGCGCTGTTCGTGGGAGGGGCGGCCTGGGCGCTGGTCTACGCGACCGTCGGCCTCGGGGCGTTCGAGATCCTGGCGAGGCTGTTCGCCGAGCGGACGGCGCTCGGGGTGGCCGCGGTCGCCGTCCTCCTCCTCGCGGTCTGCGGCACGGTGGCGTACCGCAGGCGCAGGGCCGCCCGGTCGCCCCGCGAGGCCACGGCCGAGGAGGCCTGAGCCCCCGCGGCGCGCGAGCAGGGGGGAGCGGGACCTCCGCCTCCTGCCCCGCTTGGCCGCCCCGGGGCGGGGTAGCGAAGGTGCATGGCCACCAGCGACGCAACCACTTCCCCGAGCCGCTACGTACAGCCCGAGATCGACGTCCCGGCACTGGCCGAGGTCCTCGACGGCGAGTACGCCGGAATCCGCGACCTCGTCCGGACCAATCTGGTGACGCACGCCTCCGTCCTGGAGGAGGCCGACGAACTCGGCGTCGACGCGTTCCGCGAGCGGGTGCGCGAGATCGTGGTCGCGATGGCCGCGACGGGACAGACCGGCATGGGCTTCCCGGGCGAGTACGGCGGGGGCGGTGACGTCGGGGCCTCGATCGCCGCGTTCGAGACGCTGGCCTTCGGCGACCTGTCGGTACTGGTGAAGACCGGCGTGCAGTTCGGCCTCTTCGGCGGCGCGATCCTGCACCTGGGCACCGAGCGCCACCACGCCGCCCATCTGCCGGACCTGATCACCGGGCGCCTGATGGGGTGCTTCGCGATGACCGAGACCGGCCACGGCTCCAACGTCCAGGCGCTCGGCACCGTCGCCAGGTACGACGCCGCGAGCCGGGAGTTCGTCCTCACCACCCCCGACGACGGAGCGCGCAAGGACTACATCGGCAACGCCGCCCGCCACGGCGAACTCGCGGTCGTCTTCGCCCAGTTGGAGGTGGACGGCACGTCCGAGGGCGTGCACGCGTTCGTCGTGCCCCTCCGGTCCGGCGGCCGGGTCGTGCCCGGCGTCCGGATCGAGGACGACGGGCGCAAGATGGGCCTCAACGGCGTGGACAACGGCCGCATCCGGTTCGACGGCGTGCGGGTGCCGCGCGAGGCGCTGCTCAACCGGTTCGCCGACGTCACCCCCGAAGGCGTCTACACGAGCCCGATCGAGAACCCGAACCGGCGCTTCTTCACCATGCTCGGCACCCTGGTCCAGGGCCGGGTCAGCGTCGGCGGCGCCGGGGTCAACGTCGCCAAGGTCGCCCTGACGATCGCCGTGAAGTACGCCGTACGGCGCAGGCAGTTCGAGGCGAACCCGGGAGCGGAGGAGCAGCTCCTCCTCGACTACGGGCTCCACCAGCGCCGTCTGCTCCCCCTCGTCGCGCGCACGTACGCGCTGCACTTCGCGCAGGACGTCGTCCGCGCACAGCTCCACGAGGTCTTCTCCGGCACCGAGGACGACCCGCCGGCCAGGCGCCGGCTCGAATCGCGGGCCGCGGGCACCAAGGCGCTCGGCACCTGGCACGCCACCCGGACCGTCCAGGAGTGCCGCGAGGCGTGCGGCGGCGCCGGCTACCTCGCGGTCAACCGGTTCGCCGCCCTCAAGGGCGACAGCGACGTCTTCACCACCTTCGAGGGCGACAACCACGTCCTCCTCCAGCTCGTGGCCAAGGGCCTGCTCACCGATCACGCCAGCGAGTTCGAGGACCTCGACCAGCTCGGCACGGTCCGCTACGTCACCGGCCTCGCCGTCGAGACGGTCATGGAGCGGACCTCGGCCCACAAGCTGCTCGAACGGGTCCGCGACCTGCTGCCGGGCGGGGACGAGTGGGACCGGGAGGCCGGGCTGCTCGACCCGGAGTACCAGCTCGCCATGGTCCGCTACCGCGAGGAGCACATGCTCGCCGGCGTGGCCCGGCGGCTCAAGCGCGGGATCGACCAGAAGCGCGACCCCGGCGCCGTCTTCTCGCAGGTGCAGGACCACGTCATCGCGCTCGCCCACGCGCACGTCGAACGGCTGGTCCTCGAAGCGTTCGTCGAGAAGGTGCGGACACTGCCGGAGGGCGGCAACAAGGTGGCGCTCGGCCTGCTGTGCGACCTGTTCGCCCTCTCGACGATCGAGGCGGACCGGGCCTGGTTCATGGAGCACGGCCGGCTGACCGTCCAGCGCTCCAAGGCGATCACCCGCGAGGTGAACGACCTCTGCCGCAAGGTCCGCCCCCTCGCGGCCGACCTGGTCGACGCCTGGGGCGTCCCGCCCGAGGTGCTGCGCGCGCCCGACCTGCTGGGCTGACCCGGCGCGGCCGGCCGCCGGGCCGCACGGACGCGGAACCGCCCCGGCCGGTGGCCGTACCCCACGCGTGCGGGGGTACGGCCACCGGCCGGGACGGTTCCGGTGCGGAGTCCTCGGCCTATCGGGTCACCGGGTCACGCGCTCGCGACCACGGCGCCGAGGACCATGCCCAGGACCAGGCCCGCGGCGCTGACCACGAGGGCGACGGTGGAGAGCCGCTCGTGCCGGACGAACTTGGCGATGACGGCGAGGACCAGGCCGATCACACCGAACACGATCGGGAAGAAGATGATCGCGACCACGCCCAGCACGATCGCGATGATGCTCAGCACGTTGCCGTTCGCCCCGCGCGTCTGCTGGCCGGTGGGATGGTTGCCGTACTGCGTCGTCATGTTCCACTCCTTCGGGACGATCACCTTGAGAGCTGATCCGGAGGCGGACCGGCCCACCACCCGGCTACCCCGAAGTTCCTTGCCGACACGGTGACTTGAAGAAGAGAAGGGAAGTGCGGACGGGTCCGGACCCGTCAGCGGTCCGCCACCAGGATCACCTCCAGGGTCCGGGGCCCGTGGACGCCCTCGACGCGGTCGAGTTCGATGTCGCTCGTCGCCGACGGGCCCGAGATCCAGGTCAGCGGGCGCGCCGGGTCGAGCCGGGGGAGCGCCCGGGGGACCGAGGCGACGACCTGGTCCGGGACCCGGACCACGCACAGGTGCAGATCGGGAACGAGGGTGAGGGCGCGCCGCCCCTGCCCCGGGCCGCCGTCGAGGACGATCGTGCCGGTCTCGGCGACCGCCACCGCGCACCCCGTCACCACGGCGTCGACGCCGTCCAGTTCGTACGGGGACAGCCGGGGTTCGTCGGTCCGCCGGACGGCCTCCGTGGCGTCGAGCCAGTCGGCGGGCAGTCCGGGCGGCACGACGACGCCGCGGGCGCCGCGCTCCGCCAGGAGCCGGGCGATCAGCCCGGCCAGGCCGTCCGGACCGGTGCGGTGGACGTGCGCCCGGTAGTCGACGAGGTTCTCGTGGAGCAGGTCGACGAGGGCCGCCGGGTCCTCGGCGGTGTGGCCGGTCCGGTAGTCGCGGGCGACGGCGGGCGGCTCGGGCGCGTCCGCGACGGCGGCGCGGATCCGGGCGAGGACGCGCGCGCGTGAGTCGGTCATGTGCGGTTCTTCCTCCACCAGTCGCGGAACGGTTCGGCGGGCATCTCCGGCAGGTCGCGGCTCTCGCTCCACTGCCGGGCGCCCGGCCCCGGCGCCCGACGGGGGTGGAGTCCTCGGGTGCGGGAGGCGAGGCGCTCACCGGCGGCCAGCGCCTCCGGGTGGTCCAGCACCCAGGCGGAGGCCTTGATCACGGCCTTCTCCAGGCGGTGGCCGCCCTGTTCCGCGACCTTTCCCCGCAGGTGCACGAGGACCTCGGGGATGTCGATGGCGACCGGGCAGACCTCGTAGCAGGCGCCGCACAACGAGGAGGCGTAGGGCAGGGAGGCGTCGATCCCGCTCGCCGTGCCGCGCAGTTGGGGGGTGAGGATCGCGCCGATGGGCCCGGGGTGGACCGAGCCGTACGCGTGGCCGCCGGCCCGCTCGTACACCGGGCAGACGTTCAGGCAGGCCGAGCAGCGGATGCAGCGCAGGGCCTGGCGTCCCACCTCGTCGGCGAGGGCGGCGGTGCGCCCGTTGTCGAGCAGGACGAGGTGGAAGGCCGAGGGGCCGTCGCCGTCGGTGGTGCCGGTCCACATCGAGGTGTACGGGTTCATCCGCTCGGCCGTGGAGGAGCGGGGCAGGGTCTGGAGGAAGACCTCCAGGTCCCGCCAGGTCGGCACCACCTTCTCGACGCCGACGACCGAGATCAGGGTCTCGGGCAGGGTCAGGCACATGCGGCCGTTGCCCTCGGACTCCACCACGACCAGGGTGCCGGTCTCGGCGACCATGAAGTTCGCCCCCGAGATCCCGACCTTGGCGCGCAGGAACTTCTCCCGCAGGTGCAGCCGTGCCGCCTCCGCCAGCTCGGCCGGGGAATCGCTCAGCCCCTCCGGCGCCGGTCGCCCCCAACTCGCCATCTTCTCGCGGAAGATGTCGCGGATCTCGCCCCGGTTGCGGTGGATGGCCGGGACCAGGATGTGCGAGGGCCGGTCCTCGCCGAGCTGCACGATCAGCTCCGCCAGGTCCGTCTCGTACGCGGCGATCCCCTCGGCCTCCAGGTGCTCGTTGAGCCCGATCTCCTGCGTGGCCATCGACTTGACCTTGACGACCTCGCTCTCCCCGGTGGCCCGCACGAGACCGGTCACGATCCGGTTCGCCTCGGCCGCGTCCTGTGCCCAGTGCACGGTCCCGCCCGCCGCCGTCACCGCCTCCTCCAACCGGACCAGGTACGTGTCCAGATGACGGAGCGTCTCGTCCTTGATCCGCTTCCCCGCCTCGCGCAGCGCCGCCCAGTCGTCCAGCTCGGCCACCGCCCGCGCCCGCTTGTCCCGGATCGTGCGGGTGGCGTGCCGGAGGTTGGCCCGCAGGGTCGTGTCGCCGACCGCCCGCCGCGCGGCCTCCGGGAAGGCCGGCATGCCGACGAAGACCGGATCGGGCTCCGGCGTACGGGTCCTCTCGTCGCTCACCGCCAGGGCTCCTCTTCCGTACTCGCCAGGATCTCCGCCAGGTGCAGCGCGCGCAGCGGCGCCCCCCGTCTGCTCAGCATGCCGCCCAGGTGCAGCAGACAGGAGTTGTCCGCGCCGCACAGCACCCCCGCGCCCGTGGACAGGGCGTTCGCGATCTTGTCGGCGCCCATGGCCGCCGAGACGTCGGGGTTCTTCACGGCGAAGGTGCCGCCGAAGCCGCAGCACTCCTCCGCGCCCGGCAGCTCCACCAGGTCCAGTCCCTCCACCGCCTCCAGGAGCCGCCGGGGCCGCTCCCCGAGCCCCAGCAGGCGCAGGCCGTGGCAGGAGGGGTGGTACGTCACCCGGTGCGGGAAGTACGCGCCCACGTCCGTCACGCGGAGCACGTCCACCAGGAACTCCGTCAGCTCGTACACGCGCGGCGCCAGGTCCGCCGCCCCCGGCACCCGCGCGCCGAACGGGCCGTAGTGGTGGCGGACCATGGCCGCGCACGAACCGGACGGGACGACGACGTGGTCGTACCCCTCGAAGGCCCGCACCGTGCGCCGTACGAGGGGAACGGTCTCCTCGCGGTAGCCGGTGTTGAACTGCGGCTGCCCGCAGCAGGTCTGCGCGGCCGGGAAGTCGACCTCCACGCCGAGCCGTTCGAGCAGCCGGACCGTGGCCACGCCCGTCGAGGGGAAGACGGCGTCGTTGACGCAGGTGACGAAGAGGGCGACACGCATCACGGTTCCTCGGGGACGGTTCGGCGCGGGGTCTGACGCGGTCCGTAGTCTGGCATCCTCGGCCCGGCACAGGGCGCCGCCGCGCGCCCGGCCGACACCGCGCGCCTATCGGCGTACCCCGAGGAGGTGCTCCAGGGCCAGCTGGTCGAGGTGCTCGAAGGCCATCGAACGCGCCGCCGCCGCGTCCGCGTCGAACGTCTCGTACGCCGTGGGGTCGGCGAGCAGCCCGGCGAGGCCGTCGGCGGCCGTGGGGACGGCGAGTTCGGGCAGCCGGGAGGCGGCCAGCGCGGCCACGACGTCCGGATCGGCGCGGAAGGCGGCCGAACGCTCCTTCAGGATCAGGTAGTTGCGCATGCAGTTCCTCGCGGACTCCCACACCCCGTCGGCGCCGTCCGTGCGCACCGGCTTGAAGTCGAAGTGGCGCGGACCCTCGTACCCGGCCGTCTCCAGGAGGTCCACCAGCCAGAACGCCTGGCGCAGGTCGCCCGCCCCGAACCGGAAGTCCTGGTCGTACTTGATGCCCGACTGTCCGTTGAGGTCGATGTGGAACAGCTTGCCCGCCCACAGCGCCTGCGCGATGCCGTGCGGGAAGTTGAGGCCGGCCATCTGCTCGTGCCCGGTCTCCGGGTTCACGCCGACGAGCTCCGGGCGCTCCAGGCGCTCGATGAAGGCGAGGGCGTGCCCGACGGTGGGGAGGAGGATGTCGCCGCGCGGCTCGTTCGGCTTGGGCTCGATCGCGAAGCGCAGGTCGTAGCCCTGCTCGGTGACGTACTGGCCGAGCAGGTCGAAGGCCTCCTTCATCCGGTCGAGCGCGACCCGCACGTCCTTCGCCGCGCCGGACTCGGCGCCCTCCCGGCCGCCCCACGCCACGTAGACGGTCGCGCCGAGTTCGACGGCGAGGTCGATGTTGCGGAGGGTCTTGCGCAGGGCGAAGCGGCGCACGTCCCGGTCGTTGGCGGTGAACGCGCCGTCCTTGAAGACGGGGTGGGCGAAGAGGTTCGTGGTGGCCATCGGCACGGCGAGCCCCGTGCGGTCCAGGGCGGCCCGGAAGCGCTTCACGAGTGCGTCGCGCTCGGTCTCCGGCGTGCCGAAGGGGATCAGGTCGTCGTCGTGGAAGGTGACGCCGTACGCGCCGAGGGCGGCGAGCCGCTCGACGGTCTCCACGGGGTCGAGGGCGGGGCGCGTGGCCTCGCCGAAGGGGTCGCGGCCCTGCCAGCCGACGGTCCAGAGACCGAAGGTGAAGCGGTCCGCGGGGGTGGGGGAGAAGCGCTCCGGCATGGTGTGTCCTTCTCTCGTACGCCGTCCGGGGGCTGGCCACCGGATTTGTTTTCTGAGATAACTAATACGGGACGGGGGGCCGGCGCGCCAGACCCGCGCCCGGAACGACCCGAGACGGACTTCCGGAAGACCGCCGTCGAGAGACGAGACCGAGACGAGGTGAGGGCGTGCCCGCGAGCCGCTCCGTCGTGATCGGCGTGGACAGCTCCACGCAGTCCGCCAAGGCCGCCGCCGTCGACGCCGACACCGGCGAGCTCCTCGCCGTCGGCCGCGCCCCGCACACCGTCACCGGGACCGCCGGGGCGCGCGAGAGCGACCCGGGGGAGTGGTGGACGGCGCTCGTCGCCGCCGTCCGCTCGGCCGTACGGGACGCGGGCGTTCCCGCCGCGTCCGTCACCGGCATCGCGGTCGCGGGCCAGCAGCACGGCCTCGTCGTCCTCGGCCCCGGCGGGCGGCCCCTGCGGCCCGCGCTGCTCTGGAACGACACCCGCTCCGCGCCCCAGGCCGCAGCCCTCGCCGCCCGCCTCGGCGGACCGGAGGCCTGGACGGCCCGGACGGGGTCCGTCCCCGTCGCCTCCATGACCGCCGCCAAGTGGCAGTGGCTGCGCGAGCGCGAACCCGAGCGGGCCGACGCCGTCACCGCCGTCCGCCTCCCGCACGACCACCTCACCGAACGCCTCTCGGGGACCGCCGTGACCGACCCCGGGGACGCCTCGGGAACCTGCTGGTACGGGACCGCGACCGGCGCCTACGACCCGGAGGTCCTCGACCTCGTCGGCCTCGACCCGGCCCTGCTGCCCGCCCTCGCCCCCACCGGCGCCACCCGCGTCGGCACCCTCACTCCGGCGGCTGCCGAGGCCCTCGGGCTGCCCCGCACGGTCGCCGTCGCCGCCGGGACCGGCGACAACATGGCCGCCGCCGTCGGGCTCGGCCTCGGCGGCGCGGGCCTGCTCGACCACCCCGTCGTCAGCCTCGGCACCTCCGGCACGGTCTTCGCCGCGACCCGCGTCCGCCCCACCGCCCCGGGGCTCGCCGGCTTCGCCGCCACCGACGGCGACGGCACGTACCTCCCGCTCGGCTGCACGCTCAACTGCACCCTCGCCGTCGACCGGTTCGCCGAACTCCTCGGCCTGGACCGGGAGGACGCCCTGCCCGGCGGCGGCGTCGTCGTCCTGCCGTACCTCGACGGCGAACGCACCCCCGACCTCCCGCACGCCGCCGGACTCGTCACCGGCCTCCGGCACGGCACGGACCCCCGGTCGGTCCTCGGCGCCGCCTACGAGGGCGCCGCCTTCACCGTCCTCCGCGCCCTCGACGGACTCCTCGCCGCCTGCGGTCTCGACCCGGCCGCGCCGGACGTACGGGACCGGCCGCTGCGCCTGATCGGGGGCGGCGCGCGCGGCCGGGTCTGGACCGACACGGTCCGCAGGCTCTCCGGCCGACCCCTGGTCGTCCCCGCCGCCGGCGAACTCGTCGCCCTCGGCGCGGCCGCCCTCGCGGCGGGCGCCGCCACCGGCTCCGACCCCGTCGCCCTGGCCGCCGCGTGGGGCACGGGAGCGGGGGAGGTCCTGCCCCCGCTGCCCCACGACGGGGAGAGCTGGGACCGCATCGCCGGGGTCCTGGCGGCCGCGACGCCCACCCTGCTGAACTGACGGAGGCGAGGAAGCGGAACGGACTTGATCCACTTCGCCGCCGGACCCTGGCCCGGTCATGACCTCCGGGTTACCCTGCCGGTAACCACGGGGGAGGGACACATGACCGCTCTGCTCGTCCTGTTCGGGGTCATCATCGGTGTCGGGGCACTGGCGTTCGTCGTCGTGCACCGCCGGGGCGGAGGCCGACCGGACACGGTCGAGGGCCTGCTCCAGGAGGAAGAGGCCCGACGGCAGGCCCAGGCCGACCGGGTCTCCTTCAACGCCCGCTCCGTCCACGACTCCATGCCGACCAGCAGCGACGCGTACCACCGCCGGAACGGCAACCGGTACTAGGGAGTCTCCCGCCGGACGGCGCGGACCCGGCACGATCGGCGGGACGGCCCCCGGAGCCCGGCCGGCACGTCACGGACGGTACCGCGCCGCCCGGCGCGGTACCCCGCACCGCTCACCGTCCTTCCCCGGCCCAGTACGCGGCCCGCACCTCCCCCTCCGCGAAGTCCCGGCGGGGCAGACGCAGGCCGAGGGACTCCTCCAGGGCGTGGAAGTACAGCTCGAACCTGCTGGTCAGCTCGGGGTGGTCCAGCTCGGCACGGCGTAGGGCCCGGTTGAGGAAGTCCAGCTCGCCTCCCCGCAGATATGGGGCGTGGCCGCGCTCGTACCAGATCGGCTCCAGCACGCACGGGTCGCCGTCGTCGACGCGGCGATCGCCCCGCAGGTAGTCGAAGCTGTAGATCGCCTTCGCGGAGGTGGCGCTCAGCCGCACGCTCTCCTCGATCCCGAGCGCCGCGTACGCCTCCTTGTCGGCTAAGGCCCCCGGGGGCGTGTCGTGGTGCAGCAGAAACGTCCACCCGCCCGCCTGCCCGAAGCAGCAGCTCTCCCACTGGCGGTCCCAGTGGACCCGGCCGTCGTCCACGGCCTTCAGGTCCTTCAGACGCGTACCGGCCGCGACCTGCGCGGGATCGGCCCCGTACAGCAGCGCCAGCCGCTCGGCGTCGACGGTCCGCCCGGGCGCCGCGCGGAAGAAGGCGAGCGTCGTGTACGGGTCCTGCTCCCGCCAGGACCCGGCTGTCCGGGCGAACCCCTCCAGGGGGTCGCGCCCGCACGGCTCGACCGCCCCCGTGCCGTCCGGCTCGCCACCGCGGAACCGCCTGCCCCACGCCGGATCGATCCGCTCCAGCGCCTCGGCCACCTCCGTGAGCCCGCCGCCGCGCCGCCGCACCGCGGCCTCGGCGATCAGAAAGACGGCCTCGTCGAGGTCGCGGGTGACGAACACCTCCTGGTGGAGGCCGTAGCGGCCGCGTACCGTGCCGTCCTCCCCGACCAGCAGGCACAGATCGCCGTCCTTCGCCTGTTCGGCCGGTTCGCCCCGCGTCCCCTCGGCCCACTCGTCCGGCTCGTCCTCCGAGCGCGCCACCGGCGGCAGCCCCACCCCGTCGAGCAGGGCGTGCCGCGCGGCCGTCCGCTGCCAGGCCTCCGCGAGTACCCGCTTGGTGATCTTCATGGCGCCCATGCAGGAGGGGGCACTGACAACGGGCCGATCTCCGCGGGGCGGTGGAGAGGGGAGGACGAGGCCCGCTCCTCCTCCCGTACGGGGCGCCCGGCGGCCCTCGCAGGTCGCAGGTCGCACGTCCGGTCGCGGCGGTCGTGCGGAAGTGCCGCGGCCGGAGCCCGACGAGGAACGGTTCGGACACCGGGCCCCGGCACCGGACGCCACCACCCCGGACGCCGTTGCCGTGCGAACGAAACGGACGACTAGGCTCTCGCTCACCATGAACCAGCCCACGGAACCCAAGGCCGACAAGTCGGGAGTGCGCCGGCACAACCTGAGCCTCGTCCTGCGGACCGTCCACGAGGCGGGCGAGACCACCCGGGCCGCCGTCGCGGCCCGCGTCGGACTCACCCGGCCCGCCGTCTCCTCCCTCGTCGAGCAGCTCCTCGGCCTCGGCCTGCTCGTCGAGTCGGGCAAGACCTTCAGCGGGCAGGCGGGACGGCCGGGCACCGTCCTGAAGCCGGCCGACACCGGCCCCGCCGGACTCGGCGTCGAGATCAACGTCGACTACGTCACCGCCTGCGTCGCCGACCTGACCGGCACCGACCGCGTCCGGCGCACCGAGCACCTCGACAACCGCGAGGCCGGCGCCGGCGAGGTCCTGGCCCGGGCCGCCCGCATCGCGGCCGGAGCCCTGGACGAGGCGGCCGGACTCGGGCTCCTCCCGGCGGGGGCCGGGCTCGCCCTGCCCGGCCTCGTCTCCGGCGGGACCGTCCGGCAGGCCCCCAACCTCGGCTGGAACGAGGTCCCCGCCGAACACCTCTTCGCCGAGGCCCTCACCGCCCTGCGCCCCGCCACCGCCGGCCTCCCCGTCGCCTCCGACAACGAGGCGAACTCGGCTGCCCTCGCCGAGCTGTGGTTCGGCTCCCTCGGAGAGGTGCGCACCTTCCTGCACCTGACGGGGGAGATCGGCGTCGGCGGCGCGATCGTCGTCCACGGCGAACTCCTGCGCGGCGCGCACGGATTCGCCGGCGAGATCGGGCACACGGTCGTCGACGCCGAAGGCCCCCGCTGCCGCTGCGGCTCGCGCGGCTGCCTGGAGCAGTACGCGGGACAGGCGGCCCTCCTCGCCGCGGCCGGGGCGACCGGCGTCCCCGACCTGGCGCGCCGCGCCGGAGCCGGGGAACCGCGCGCCCTCACCGCCCTCGCGGAGGCGGGCCGCATGCTCGGACGCGCCCTGTCGGGGGCCGTGAACCTCCTGGACCCCGAGGCCGTCGTCCTGGGCGGCATCTACCCGCGCCTGATGCCCTGGCTGGCGCCCGCCCTGACGGAGGAGCTCGCCGGCCGCGTCGTCTCCGGCCTCTGGACCCCGGACGCGGGCCGCCTGCGCCCGGCCTCCGCCGCCACCGACGCGGCCCGGGGCGCGGCGGCCCTCGTCCTCCGCGACGTCCTGGCCGACCCGCTGGCCCACGCCACGGCGGCGGCCGGCCGGAGGAGCCGACGACGCCCCCCGTCCTCGCCGCGGGGCGTTGTCAGTGGCCGCCCCTAACGTTCCTCCCATGACGACGACTTACCTGGAGCTGTCGCAGGACGGCGGCGGTGCCCACAAGTTCTACGAAGTGACCGTCGAGGACCTCGCGGTGTCGGTCCGCTACGGCCGGATCGGCACGGACGGGCAGACGCAGCGCTCCGCGTTCCCGACCGCGGAGAAGGCCCGGGCCGCCGCCGCGAAGAAGATAGGGGAGAAGGTCCGCAAGGGCTACGCGCCCGCGGTGCGCGGAGCGCGCGCCGCCCGCCCGGTGACGCGCCGCGCGGTGACCTCGGCGCCCTCCACCGCGCGGGCCGTCGCCCCGGTCCTCTGGCGCTTCCGGACGGGCTCGGCCGCCTTCGGCATCCACGTGGACGAGGAGCGCTGCTGGGTCGGCAACCAGGCGGGGGACGTCTTCACGCTCGACCGCACCGGCGAGGTCCAGGCCCGCTTCAGCCTGCCGGACGGCGTCAAGTGCCTGGTCGCCGACGACTTCTGGATCTACGCCGGCTGCGACGACGGCAAGGTGTACGACCTGTCGTCCAAGCTCCCCTTCGCCGCGTACGACATCGCCACCGACGTCGACATCTTCTGGCTCGACATCCACGAGGGCGTCCTGCACGTCGCCGACCGCTCCGGCCGGCTCACCGTCATCGACCACGAGGACGAGCACCAGTGGGCGCGCGGCGGCCGGGGCGAGCACGCCTGGATGGTCCGCGCCGACGGCGACGCCGTCTACTACGGGGACACGCGCGGCGTCGCGGCCCACGCGCCGGACGGCGGCGGCGAGCTGTGGCACACGGCCACCGACGGCGCGGTCCTCTTCGGCTGGCAGGAGGACACCGCGGTCTACGCGGGCACGGGCCGCAGGAAGGTGCAGCGGCTCGCGAAGAAGGACGGGCGGGTGGAGGCGGTGTACTCCTGCGACAGCGCGGTGTACTCCTGCGCCACCTCGCCCGGCGGCCGGTTCGTCTTCGCGGGCGACTCGTCCTCCTCCGTCTACTGCTTCGCGGAGGACGGCACCCGGCTGTGGAAGCTCGGCACGGGCGGCGGCTCGGCGCTCTCCATGCAGTACCGGGACGAGCGGCTCTACCTGGTGACCACCGACGGCTCGCTGGTCTGCGTGGACGCGAGCGAGGCGGCGATCACGGCCGCCCAGGGGGGCACGGTCCCGGTCGCCCGGGACGTCAAGCTCGCCGCCGCGCTGCCGGTGTACGAGCCCGCCACGACCGCCACGGCCGTGACCGTCGTCAGCGACGCCCCGGCCGGCGCGGTGGTCGTGGAGTGCGTGAACGAATCGGGCCGGACCCGGGTGCGGGTCGTCTCGGGGGGCTACGACTCCTCGTGGAACGTGCAGTTCCCGCGCGCGATCCGCGAGCCCGGCACGCGGTACGTGGTCGACGCCCTGCACCCCGCCGCGGGCGGCTTCTACCGGGTCCGCGGCGACATCCGGCGGCTGCGGTGACGGTACGGGGAGACGGGGACGGGGGCGGCGTCTTCGAGGCGGCCACGGGCGACGGACCGCTCCCGGCCGACGCCGAGCAGCGCTCCCGTGAGGTCCGCGCGGCCCTCGACGGGCTGCTCGGGATCAGACGGCTGACCCGGGGCGGCGACCCGCAGGCCGTGCCCGCCGACTGGGAGCGCCGGCAGCCGGTCCGGGCGGTGGCCCTGGTCCTGGAGGCCGGCGGGATCACGCCCTCGTCCGTGGACGCCGCCGGGGCGCGGACCTCCACCGGCTACCGGGTCCGGGCGGGGGAGCGGCCCGGCACGGCCGTGGTGGAGTGGCCGGGGCCGCCGGGCGCCGGCGCCGCGCGGGAGGAGGCGGAGGCGCTCGGCGCGTGCGTCCCCGTCCTGGCCCGGCTCGGCTGGGACGCCCTGCTCTACAAGGGGCCGCGCGGACGCCGCTTCCTGGAGGTGGAGCCGATGGGGGACTGAGCCCCGGGGATCAGGCGATCGAGGCCGAGACGATCGCCGAGACCGCGATGTTGCAGGAGGCGGTCACCCACACCGCCGGGTGCGGCTCGGGGTCGACCAGGGTGGCGCCCAGCTTCCCCGGCGTGACCAGGTCGACGACGAGGAAGGCCACCGCCATCAGCACCAGGCCGAGCAGACCGAACGCGGCGGTCGAGACGAGGCCCTTGCCGAAGTCGTCGTACGTCGTCCAGATCGAGGTGAAGACGATGCCGCCGATGCCGAGGAGCGCCGAGCTCAGCAGGATCGCGGCGTTGCGGTTGCGGTCCTCCCAGATCTGCCGCCCGAGCTTGCCGGGGGTCAGCAGGTCCACGAGCACGATGCCGAGGATCAGCAGGACCACGCCGAGGGCGCCGTAGGCGCTGGTCCGGCCGAGACCGTTGACGATGTCGCTCATGGGATGCCGGCTCCGAAGGGTTCGCGATCACGGGGGATCGGTGGTCAAGGACCGGCAAAATGTAGCGCACGCGTCAAAGACGTCCGCCGTCCGCCCGGAGACCGGACGGACGGCGGAAGCGGGTGGAACGGGCCCGTGGGGCCCCGTCAGACTCCCGACGGCAGCTTCCCGGCGCGCGAGCGCACCTGGAGGGCCGTGACGATCTCGACGGTGCCGACGGCGACGAGCCAGATGCCGCCGAGGAGCGTGAGCACCGCCGCCGACTCCAGCGGGGACACGATCAGCACCACCCCGGCCAGCGCGCTGACGACGCCGAGGAAGACCTGCCACCCCCGGGCCGGCACCGCCGGGTCGGAGGCCGCCGCCACGGTCTGCGTGATGCCCCGGAAGAGCCAGCCGATGCCGATCCAGAGCGCGAGCAGCAGGATCGACTGCGTCGCGCCCCGGAAGCAGAGCAGACCGAGCAGGATCGAGAGGGCGCCGCTGATGAAGGCCATGACCCGCAGCGCGGTGCTCACATGGGTGCCGAAGGCGGCGACCAGCTGCATCACACCGCTGAACAGCAGGTACAGGCCGAAGAGCACGCCGGCCACGACCAGCGAGGCACTCGGCCAGACCAGGACGAGGACGCCGAGGACCAGCGCCACGAAGCCGGCGAGGAGCAGGGCCTGCCAGGCGGCGCCGGCCAGCACGCCGAGGGGCCCGGCCGGGGCCTCCCGGTCCCGGCGGCGTTCATGGGATCGGTCGTGAGTCCGTGTCATGGGACGGGGTCCGTCCTTTCGTGGGGGTGCGGTCCCGGCGGTCGTGCGTACCGGCCCCCCTCGGACCGCTTCCGGGGACACGACTCGTGACGGTCCCGGGACGGCGACGGGCCTCCCACTAAAACAACGGCGGACAAAAGCCGCAAAAGGTGACTCGTACGGAGTACGGATCCGGGGCTCGGAGGGCAGACGTCCCGGAGGGCGACGACAGTGGGCGGCGTACGCGTCCCCCTCCCGCACCTGGAGCACCCCATGGCCCACCCCAACCGACGCGATCTCGGACTGCTCGTGCTGAGGGTCGGCACCGGCGCCGTGCTCGCCGCGCACGGCACGCAGAAACTCTTCGGCTGGTTCGGCGGCGGAGGCGTCGAGGGCACCGGCAAAGCGATGGAGGCGATGGGCTTCTCGCCGGGCCGGCAGAGCGCGATCGCCGCCGGTCTCGGCGAGGCGGGCGGCGGCGCCCTCCTCGCCCTCGGCCTCGCCACCCCGGCCGCCGGGGCCGCCGCGGCCGGAGCCATGACGGGCGCCGTCTCGGTGCACGCCCCGGCCGGCTTCTTCGCCCAGGGCGGCGGTTACGAGTACCCCGCCTTCCTCGGCTTCACCGCCGCCGCGATCGGCGTCACCGGCGCCGGGCGCTACTCCCTGGACCACCTCACCGGACACGTCCTCGACCGGCGCTGGGTGGTGGCCGTCGCCTTCCTCGGCACCGCGCTCGCCGCCGCCGCGGTCGTCGGCCGCCGCGCCCAGGACCAGGCGTCCCCCGAACCGGACTCCGAACCGGCTCCCGAGCAGTCCTGACGGGAGCCGTCGGGCGCCCGGACGCGTTCGCCGCGCGGGAGGGTTAGGCTCGCCGGAGAGGAAGGGACGGGCGCCGCGACATGAAGATCGACCTGACGGACACCAGCTCCAGCGAGATCAACAAGACGATCCTGAAGGGCCGCAGGGACGTCGGCACCCCCGCCGTCGGCGCCGTGCTCACCCTCGTCGTCGTGACCGACGAGGAGAACGCCTACGACGCCGTCAAGGCGGCCAACGAGGCCTCCCGGGAACACCCCTCCCGCATCCTCGTGGTCATCAAGCGCCACGCGCGCGCCCCCCGCGAGCGGCACGAGACCCGGCTCGACGCCGAGGTCCGGCTCGGCAGCGACGCCGGCTCGGGCGAGACGGTCGTGCTCCGGCTCCACGGCGAACTCTGCGCCCGCGCCGAGTCCGTGGTCCTGCCCCTGCTCCTGCCGGACGCGCCCGTCGTGGTCTGGTGGCCCGTCGACGCACCCGAGGTCCCCTCCGAGGACCCGCTCGGCTCGCTCGCCCAGCGCCGCATCACCGACGCGTACGCGGTGGAGGACCCGCTCACCGTCCTGGAGGTCCGCGCCGCCTCGTACGCCCCCGGCGACACGGACCTCGCCTGGACGCGGCTCACCCCCTGGCGCTCGATGCTGGCCGCCGCGCTCGACCAGGCGCCGCTCACCGTGACCTCCGCCGCCGTCGAGAGCGAGGCGGAGAACCCCAGCGCCGAACTCCTCGCCCGCTGGTTCGAGGCCCGGCTCGGCGTCCCCGTCGACCGGGTCGTCACCGACGGCCCCGTGATCACCGCCGTCCGCATGGGCACCCCGGACGGCGAGATCCTCATCGACCGGCCCGACGGCCCCGTGGCCCGCCTCTCCATCCCCGGCCAGCCCCACCGGGTCCTCGCCCTCAAGGTCCGCCCCACCGCCGAACTGATCGCCGAGGAACTGCGCCGGCTCGACCCCGACGAGGCCTACGAGGCCGCCCTGCGCGGCCGCGCCTGACCCGGCCCGTGTGAAACGGGGCCGGCGCGACGGGGCCACTACGGGCCCGGTCGCCGCCGTCCGGCCTCCCGACCCCCGTCGACCACCGCGGCCACCACCCGCGCGATTGTCTTATCCTACGGAATACGCCGGTGGATCACCGGGCGGTACGGAAACACTCCGGCGGTCTCCTCGGACCCCGGATCCGTCGCCTCCGGTCCTCGACGGCGTCCGTGGAAGCGGTCCGCGGCCGGTGCCCCGCACCGGGGCCGAGGTGAACGAAAGGGTGGTCCGTGACGCGCTCGGAGGCCGGTGGGCCCACGCCGTCGACAGCTGCGACCGGGGTGTTCGCCGCCGACAAGGAGATCGGTGAGGACCTCGCCCGGGTGGACTGGTCGGCGACGCCGCTGGGACCGCCGCAGGACTGGCCGCAGAGCCTGCGGACCGCCGTGAGCATCCTGCTGTCGTCGAAGTTCGCCATGTGGATGGCGTGGGGGCCGGAGCTGACGTTCTTCTGCAACGCCGCCTACCGGCGCGACACCCTGGGCCAGAAGTACCCCTGGGCGCTGGGCCGTCCCGCCCGCGAGGTGTGGTCCGAGATCTGGAGCGACATCGGTCCGCGCATCGACACCGTCCTGACCGGCGGCGAGGCGACCTGGGACGAGGCGCTGCTGCTGTTCGTCGAGCGCTCCGGCTACACCGAGGAGAGCTACCACACCTTCTCCTACAGCCCGCTGCGCGACGACGACGGCACCGTGGTCGGCATGCTGTGCGTGGTCAGCGAGGAGACGGAGCGGGTCATCGGCGAACGCCGCATGGCGACCCTGCGCGATCTGGGCTCCGACCCGAGCGTCATCCGCACCGAGCCGGAAGTGCTCGACTTCGCCGGCGGGCAACTCGGCCGCAACCCGCACGACCTGCCGTTCGCCCTGACCTACCTCTTCCACGACGACGGCACCGCCCGCCTCGCCTCGGCCGTCGGCATCCCGGCCGGCCACCCGGCGGCGGCGGAGATCCTTCCCGCGGACTCCACGTCCGCGTGGCCGACGGACGTCCCGGCCCGCGGGGAGTCCCTGCTCGTGCCCCTGGACGGCGAGCCGTTCACGGACCTGCCCTCCGGAGCGTGGCAGGAGGCGCCCGCGCAGGCGCTGGTCGTCCCCCTGCTCCAGCAGGGCGCCGCGCCGTACGGGTTCATGGTGGCCGGCCTGAACCGCTACCGCGCCCTGGACGAGGGCTACCGGGGCTTCGTGGAACTGGTCGCCGGACACCTGGCCACCGGAGTCACCAGCGCCCGCGGCTACCAGGCGCAGCAGCGCCGGGCCGAGGAACTCGCCGAACTCGACCGGGCCAAGACGACGTTCTTCTCCAACATCAGCCACGAGTTCCGCACCCCCCTGACCCTGATCATGGGACCGCTCCAGGAACTGCGGCAGCGGCTCGCCGACGCGGAGCCGCACGTACGGGAGGAACTCCAGGCCATCCACCGCAACGGACTGCGGCTGGGCAAGCTGGTCAACACGCTCCTCGACTTCTCCCGCATCGAGGCGGGCCGGATGCGGGCCGGCTACGAACCGGTCGACCTGGCCGCGGTCACCGGCGACCTGGCCAGTGTGTTCCGCTCCGCCGTCGACAGGGCCGGCCTGGACTTCCGGGTCGACTGCGCACCGCTGCCCGAACCGGTGTACGTCGACCGCGGCATGTGGGAGAAGGTCGTCCTCAACCTGCTCAGCAACGCGCTGAAGTTCACCTTCGACGGCGCGATCCACGTGGGCGTGCGCGCGGAGGACGGCGAGGCCGTGGTGACGGTCGCGGACACCGGGATCGGCGTGGCGACCGAGGAGATGCCCCGGCTGTTCGAGCGGTTCCACCGCATCGAGAACGCCCGCTCCCGCTCCGGCGAGGGCAGCGGCATCGGCCTGGCCCTGGTGAAGGAGCTGGTCGGCCTGCACGGCGGCACCATCACCGCCGACTCCACCGAGGGGGAGGGCACCCGCTTCACCATCCGTCTCCCCTTCGGCTCCGCCCACCTGCCCGCCGGCGCCGTCCGGCCGGAGACGGACGCCCACGCCACCGGCCCGGAGACGGGCGCCGGCACGTACCCCGCCACCGCCGACCCCTTCGTCCAGGAAGCCCTGCGCTGGCTGCCGGGCGAACGGACCACGGCGACCGACCCCGCGTTCGAGGACGCGCCGGACACCTCGGAGACCGGCGACGACGTACGGACGGCCCGTCCGACGGCCTCCGCACGGGTGCTGATCGCCGACGACAACGCCGACATGCGCGAGTACCTCGCCCGGCTGTTGCGCGGCGCCGGCTACCGGGTCCACGCGGTCGACGACGGTCGGCAGGCCCTCGACGCCGTCCGCGCCGAGGCTCCCGACGTGGTGGTCAGCGACGTCATGATGCCCCGCCTGAACGGCCTGGACCTGGTCCGGGCGCTGCGCGTCGACCCGCGCACCGCCTCGGTGCCGGTCCTGCTGCTGTCCGCCCGCGCGGGACAGGAGGCGTCCATCGAGGGCCTGCGGGCGGGCGCGGACGACTACCTCGTCAAGCCGTTCGCGGCGGCCGAACTCCTCGCCCGGGTCGAGGCCAACGTGAAGCTGGCCCGGCTGCGCAACCACCACGCCCGGTGGCGCACCGCCCTGATCGACTCGCTCCAGGAGGCTTTCTTCGTCTGCGACGAGGAGGGCGCGGTCATCGAGATCAACGCCTCCTTCACCTCCATCCTCGGCTACGGCCCCGAGGACCTGCCCTACCGGCCGGTCCACCCCTGGTGGCCGGACGCCGCCGCCCACCCCGAGGCCCACCGCCAGGTGGCCGAGGCCTTCGCCACGCTGACCGGCCGGGAGCGGGGCAGCTACACCATCCCCGTCACCCACCGCGACGGACACCGCCTGTGGGTGACCGCCACCTTCAACCAGGTCCAGGACCCCGACACCGGCCGCACCGTGATCGTCGGAACATTCCGCGACGTGACCGCCGAGCACTACGCCGTCCAGCGCGAGAGCGCCCTGGCCGCCCTGGGCGCCCGTCTCTCCCAGGCCACCAGCCTCGCCGACGCCACGGCCGGCGCCCTGGAGGAGCTGAAGGGGGTGTGGCAGGCCCGATACGTCGCGGCCGCGGTCTTCGGCCCCGGCGACGAACCCCTCCTCACCGCCACCGACCCCGCCCTCACCTGGCCGGGACTGTCCGCCGGGCGCCGCCGGGCGCTCGAGGACCTGCGCCGGCAGCCGGAGCTCACCCCCGTCACCGACCGGAGCGGGGCCGCCGTCCTCCTGGAGCACCCCGACGGTCCGCTCGTCCTCCGGATCGACCTGGAGGAACAGCGCCCCTTCACCGGCGAGGACCAGCTGCTGCTGTCCCTCCTGGCCGGACGCCTGGCCCAGGGCCTGGCCCGCGCGCACCAGATCGACCAGCAGCGCGAGACCGCCATCGCCCTGCAGCGCGCCATCCTCGGCCCGTCCCGGCTGCCCGACGGCTTCGCCGTCCGCTACGAGCCGGCCACCCGGCCCCTGGAGGTCGGCGGCGACTGGTACGACACCGTCACCCTGCCCGACGGACGCATCGGCATCGTCGTCGGCGACTGCGTCGGCCGCGGCCTGGAGGCCGCCAGCGTCATGGGCCAGTTGCGCAGCGCCTGCCGCGCCCTGCTGCTGCAGGACGCCGGTCCGGCCCAGGCGCTCATGGCCCTGGACCGGTTCGCCGCGGGCGTTCCCGGCGCGGTGTGCACCACCGTCTTCTGCGGGGTCCTCGACGCCGCGACCGGAGAACTCACCTACTCCAGCGCCGGACACCCCCCGGGCATCCTCGTCCGCCCCGACGGCACCACCCGGCTCCTCGAGGACGGACGCTCCCTGCCCCTGGCCGTCCGTCCCGGCACCCCGCGCCCCGAGGGCAGCTGCACCCTCTCCGCCCGCTCCACCCTGCTGCTGTACACCGACGGACTCGTCGAACGCCGCCGCCGGCCGCTCAGCGCGGGCATCGACCAGGCGGGCGAAGCGCTCCAGGAGGGCCGGAACACCGCGATCGACGACCTCGCCACCGACGTCATGTCCCGGCTGGCCCCCGCCGGCGGCTACGACGACGACGTCGCCCTGCTGCTCTACCGCCACCCGGCCCCGCTGGAGATGACCTTCCCCGCGGAATCGGGACAGCTCGCCCCCGTCCGCACGGCCCTGCGCGGCTGGCTCGACCAGTGCGACCTGCCGCCGGGCACCGTGCAGAACATCCTCGTGGCGGCAGGCGAGGCCTGTGCCAACGCCATCGAGCACGGACACCGCGACGCCCCCGGCGACGACGTCTACTTCCGCGCCGAGGCGTCCGTCGACAACCTGCGCCTGACCATCGCGGACACCGGGCGCTGGAAGGTCCCCCAACCCGAGCGCAACGCCCATCGCGGCCGCGGCATGGCCCTGATGCGGGCCCTGATGCAACAGGTCACCGTCACCCAGGGCCCCGCCGGGACCACCGTCGACATGCACACAAGGATCGCCTGATGACCACACCACTGACCCTCACGCCCGGTCGCAGACCGGACGGCACGGCTGTGCTGACCGCGGTCGGCGAGATCGACATGAGCAACACGCACAGCCTGGCCGCCGCGCTCGACGGCACCCCCGGCCCGCTCGTCCTCGACCTGACCGACGTCGAGTACCTCGACAGCGCCGGCCTGAGCGTCCTCTTCTCGCACGCCGACCGCCTCGAACTCGTCGCCGGTCCGCTCCTGGCCCCGGTCCTGAGCATCTCCGGCCTGGCCGGCCTCACCACGCACCACCGGTGAGCCCCCGGAGGCGGGAGGCGCTCCCGTCTCCGACCGGGGCGGCCCCGGTGTGGCGCGCCGACACGGGGGTAGGGGTCCGCTTCGGTTTGGAAGGAACTCGGGAAGGAATCCCGGAAGGAACCCGGCGGTGACGAGCGCCACGGCCCACCACCCGGGAAGCGGCACTCCGGGCCGGTCGAGGTGAGAGTGTTCCGGGCAAACCGAGGTGAAAGTAATATTCACCTGGTCTTTTACCATGGGTTCCCGCTGGGAACCGTATGCGGAGGGAACTGAGGGTGTTCGCGGTAGACGTCGGACGGGACGCGCGAGGAGTGGTGTTCGCGCTGCGAGGGGACCTCGACTTCCACAGCGCGGTGCAGCTGTACGAGGCCGGCGACAAGGAACTGGGCCCGGGAGGTGAGACGGGCGCGGTGGTGATCGACTGCTCCCACCTCACGTACTGCGACTCCACCGGCATCACCGCCCTGCTGAAGCTGTACAACCAGCTGTCCGCGCAGAGCCGGGTCCTGCGCCTGGCGTCGGTGCCCGCCTTCCTGGACCGCCTGTTCACCCTAACGGGACTGAACCAGATCTTCTCCCTGTACGACGACGTCGACGAGGCCCTGGCCGCGCACGAGGCCGAACGCGGCACGCTCGTCGCGAGCACCGACGACCCGGCGCTGCACGGCGGGGAACACAGCGGATGACGGGAGCGTCGGGACAGCAGGCGCCCCCGCCGGCCCGGGCGTCGTCGGTGCCGGCGGCGCGCGCCGCCGCCGACGACGGCGCGGAGGGCGATCTGCGGGCCCTGTTCGGACAGTCGATGGCCGTGTTCGCCTCCCTGGCCGGGCCGGCGCACATGCTGGAGGCGGCGAACCCGGCCTTCTTCGCCGCGATCGGCGGTCCGGAACGCACCCGTACCGGCGTGCCGCTGGGGCAGCTCATGCCGGAACTGGCCGCCCAGGGCTTCCTCGCAATCCTCGACCGGGTCTACCGCACCGGAACGACCCACGTCGGCCGGAACGCCCGCGTACTGCTCGGCGAGGGCGCGGACGCCCGCGAGGCGTTCTTCGACTTCACCTACGAACCCCGCCTGGACGCCGGCGGCAACGTCACGGGCGTACGGGTGATCGGGGTGGAGACCACCCAGGTCCAGCACGCGCAGCGGCTGACGGCCGAGCACCGGGCGCTCCTCGAACAGATCGCCCGCCAGGCCCCCCTGCCCGAGGTCCTGGAGGGCATGGCCCGCGCCATCGAGGACCTCGCCCCCGAAGAGGTACTGGTGTCGGTCCTGCTCGCCGACGCCGACGGAGGACACCTGCGCCACGGCGCGGCCCCCAGCCTGCCCGACTTCTACAACCGGGCCATCGACGGCATCGCCACGGGCGAGGGCGTGGGCTCCTGCGGCACCGCCGCCCACCGCCGCCGGCCGGTGATCGTCACCGACATCGCCACCGACCCGTTCTGGGACGACTTCCGCGACCTGGCCGACAAGGCGGGCGTGGCCGCCTGCTGGTCCACTCCGATCCTGGCCCGCGACGGCTCGCTCCTGGGCACCTTCGCGATGTACCACCGCACCCCGCGGACCCCGGGGGAGGCCGACCTCGCCCTCGCCCGGGTCTTCGCCGGCACCGCCGCCCTGGCCATCGAGCGCCACCGGGCCGAACAGGCGCGCCGGGCGGCCGAGGCCCGCGAGCAGGCCGCCCGTGACGCCCTGGCCTTCCTCCTGAACGCCAGCACCGTCCTGTCCTCCGACCTGGACGCCCCCCAGACGCTGAACCGCCTGGCCACGTCCTGCGTGCCGAGACTGGCACCGCTGGGCGCGGTCGACGTCGTCGAGGGCGGCCGGGTGCGCCGCGTCGCCACCGCCGCCCCCACCGGGCGCCAGCGGGACCTCCTCGCCTCGCACATCCCCGTCTACGACGCCGTCGACGACGCCGTCGCCCGCGTCCTGGCCTCCGGTGTGACCGAGGTGGCCCGCCGCACCCCCTCCGGGCCCGGCCCCTGGCAGGAGCTGGGCGTCACCGGTTACGTGTGCCTCCCCCTCCTCGACCGGGGCAGGGCGTTCGGCACCGTGACCCTGCTGTCCACCGGCGAGCACGCCTTCGACGGGCACACCGTGGCCCTGGCCGAAGAACTCACCCGGCGCGCCGCACTGGCCGTGCGCAACGCCCGCCAGTACACCCACCGCGCCGCTCTCGCCCGCGACCTCCAGGCCGGGCTCCTCCTGCCCGACCTGCCCCGGGTGCCCGGGGCCGAGGTGGCCACCTACTACCATCCCGCCGGCGAGGGACTCGACATCGGCGGCGACTTCTACGACGTCTTCCCCCTGGAGGGGGACCGGTGGGCGTTCCTGCTCGGCGACGTCTGCGGACGCGGCGCCATCGCCGCCACCACCACCGCCCTGGTCCGTCACACCGCTCGCGCCGTGGCTCCCCTCCTGCCCGACCCCGAGGCCGTCGTCGGAGCGGTCAACCAGGCCCTGATCAACCGGCCCGCCGGACACGGCACCGGCTTCGTCACCCTCGTCTACGGCCGGCTCACCCCCACCGACCAGGGCCTGGACGTCGAACTCGTCCGCGCCGGCCACACCATGCCCCTCCACCTGGACGCCCGGGGAACCGTCCGCGCCGTCGACGTGCCCGGCGCCCTGCTGGGCATCGGACCCGAGACCCACCTCACCACGCACCGCCTCCGCCTGCGGCCGGACGAGAGCCTGCTGCTGTACACCGACGGCATCACCGAGGCCCGCGACGCCGACGGGGAACAGTTCGGCGAGCACCGCCTCGCCGCGGCCCTGGCCGGCGTCCCGGCCCGGACCGGGCCCCGTCACGTCGTCGAGACCCTCACCCGGGCCGTGCGCGCCTTCACCGGTGACCACGGCATCGACGACGACCAGGCCGCCCTCGTCCTGACCGCCACCCGCCCCCGGGAGTGACGCGGACGCCGGTCCCGACCGACGCGTTCCGCTCCAGGGGCGCCCGGGGGACGGCGAAGTCCTTCGCCCCCCCCGATGTGAGCGGCCGCCCGTACGCGCCGCCGCCCCGCCTCCCCCTTTCCACGACTTCCGGCCCGTTCCGCGGGCCGTCCGTGGGGCGCCGTCCCGGCCCCCGCGCGTTCTTCCCGCACGCCCGGCCCCCGGTAAGGGGTGTGCCCGAGTACGACAGGTACGCATCCTCTTGTCCTCCGCTGCTGTGACCCCCGCCGCGCGGCTGCGCGGCCTCAAGCCCGACTGGCTGAACGACCCGAAGGTCTGGCGCACCGAGATCCTGGCCGGTCTGGTCGTCGCCCTGGCGCTGATCCCCGAGGCGATCTCGTTCTCGATCATCGCCGGGGTCGACCCGGCCATCGGCCTGTTCGCCTCCTTCACCATGGCCGTGGTCATCTCCGTCGTCGGCGGCCGCCGCGCGATGATCTCCGCCGCCACCGGCGCCGTCGCCCTCGTCATCGCGCCGCTCAACCGCGAGCACGGCCCGGGCCACCTGATCGCCGCCGTCATCCTGGCCGGCGTCTTCCAGGTGGCCCTGGGCGCGGTCGGCGTGGCGAAGCTGATGCGGTTCATCCCGCGCAGCGTGATGGTCGGCTTCGTCAACGCGCTGGCCATCCTGATCTTCATGACCCAGATCCCCGAGGTGCGCGACGTCCCGTGGGCCGTCTACCCGCTGGTCGCCGGCGGGCTGGCGCTGCTGGTGTTCTTCCCGAGGATCACCACCGTGGTCCCCGCCCCGCTGGTCTCCATCGTCGTCCTGGCCGTCATCACCGTCGCCGCCGGAATCGCGGTGCCCACCGTCGGCGACAAGGGCGCCCTGCCGTCCTCCCTGCCGGTACCGGGCCTGCCGGACGTGCCGTTCACCCTCGACACCCTGACGACGATCGCGCCGTACGCCTTCGCGATGGCGCTCGTCGGCCTGATGGAGTCGCTGATGACCGCCAAGCTCGTCGACGACATCACCGACACCCACTCGAACAAGACCCGCGAGTCCATCGGCCAGGGCGTCGCCAACATCGTCACCGGCTTCTTCGGCGGCATGGGCGGCTGTGCCATGATCGGCCAGACGATGATCAACGTGAAGGTCTCCGGCGCCCGCACCCGGCTGTCCACGTTCCTCGCGGGCGCGTTCCTGATGGTGCTGTGCGTCGTCTTCGGCCCGGTCGTCTCCGACGTCCCCATGGCCGCCCTCGTCGCCGTCATGGTCATGGTGTCGTTCGCGACCTTCGACTGGCACTCCGTCGCCCCGAAGACCCTCAGGCGGATGCCCGCCGGTGAGATCGGCGTCATGATCGTCACCGTCGCCGCGGTCGTCGCCACCCACAACCTCGCCATCGGCGTCGTCGTCGGCTCCGTCACCGCCATGGTCGTCTTCGCCAGGCGCGTCGCCCACCTCGCCGAGGTCACCCGGCTCGTCGCCCCGAACGGCGCGAGCGTCCGGTACACCGTCACCGGCGAGCTGTTCTTCGCCTCCTCCAACGACCTCGTCGGCCAGTTCGACTACGCAGCCGACCCCGACGAGATCGTCGTCGACCTGTCCGCCGCCCACATCTGGGACGCCTCCTCCGTCGCCGCCCTCGACGCGATCGAGACCAAGTACGGGCAGCGCGGCAAGACGGTGGAGATCACCGGCCTGAACGACCTCAGCGCCGACCTCCACGGCAGGCTCACCGGCGAACTCGCCGGCGGCCACTGACCCCCGGCACCCCGCACGCACGGCGAGGACACCCGGATTCCCGCCGGCCCGGACGCCGGGGGACCGACCGCACCGGACGCCCGCCACAGGCGCCCGGAACGGCCCGCGCGAGGGCGTCGCCGGCCCCGGGAACGCGCGGCAGCGGCTCGTATACCGTCTGCCGGTGTCAGAGCCCGTGAAGCACGCGGCCTCGTATCGCTGGGGAGTGCGCCCATGGACAAGTCACCGGCCGCCGGAAGCGCCCCGGAGGCGTTGCGGCGGACGCTCGGCGTGCCCGACGCCGTCGTGATCGGTCTGGGGTCGATGATCGGCGCCGGGATCTTCGCCTCCCTGGCCCCGGCCGCCCGCGCGGCCGGCTCCGGGCTGCTGATCGGTCTCGCGCTCGCCGCCGTCGTCGCCTACTGCAACGCGACCTCCTCCGCCCGGCTCGCCGCCCGCTACCCGGCATCCGGCGGCACCTACGTCTACGGCCGCGAACGGCTCGGCGAGTTCTGGGGCCACCTGGCCGGCTGGGCGTTCGTCGTCGGCAAGACGGCCTCCTGCGCGGCGATGGCGCTCACGGTCGGCTCGTACGTGTGGCCCGGCCAGGCGCACGCGGTCGCGGTCGCCGCCGTGGTGGCGCTCACGGCGGTGAACTACGCCGGTGTGCAGAGGTCCGCCCTGCTGACCCGCGCGATCGTGGCCCTCGTCCTGGCGGTCCTCGCCGCCGTGGTGGTCGCCTCCCTCACCTCCGGCGCGGCGGACGCGGCCCGGCTGGACGTCGGCTCCGACGCGACCTTCGGCGGGGTGCTCCAGGCGGCGGGGCTGCTGTTCTTCGCCTTCGCCGGGTACGCGCGCATCGCCACCCTCGGCGAGGAGGTCCGCGACCCGGCCCGTACGATCCCGCGGGCGATCCCGATCGCGCTGGGCATCGCCCTGGTCGTCTACGTCCTCGTCGCGGTCTCGGTCCTGACGGTGCTGGGCCCGGACGGGCTGGCCGGGGCGACCGCGCCGCTGGCGGACGCCGCGCGGGCCGCGGGCGCCGACTGGCTCGTCCCGCTCGTCCGCGTCGGCGCGGCCGTCGCCGCGCTCGGCTCCCTGCTCGCCCTGATCCTCGGGGTCTCCCGCACCACGCTGGCCATGGCCCGCGACCGGCACCTGCCGCACGCCCTGGCCGCGGTGCACCCGAGGTTCCGGGTGCCGCACCGCGCCGAACTCGCCGTCGGGGCCGTGGTGGCGGTGGTCGCGGCGACGGCCGACGTACGCGGGGCGATCGGATTCTCCTCCTTCGGCGTCCTCGTGTACTACGCCGTCGCCAACGCCTCCGCGTGGACCCTCACCGTGGCCGAGGGCCGACCGGCGCGGATCGTCCCCGTCGTCGGACTGGCCGGCTGCCTCGTCCTGGCCTTCGCGCTCCCGGCGTCCTCGGTGGTCGGGGGCGCCGCGGTCCTGGCCCTCGGGGCCGCCGTGTACGGGGTACGGCGCGCGGTGGCCGCCCGCACGCCGTGACCCGGTGACGGCCGACCGGTCATGCGACCGGCCGGTCGGTCATGCGGCCGGTCGGTCATACGACTGTCGGCCGGCCCGCCGGTGCCGGTTCGTCGCACGGCGGCCGAGGAGTACGGAGCCCAGCCCCAGCGGGACGGCCACGACGGCGCCGACGAGTCCGTTGCCGGTACCGTTCCCGTTCCCGTTCCCGCTGCCGCTGCCGCTGCCGCTGCCGCTGCCGTTCCCGGCCCGGACTCGGGCCAGCCAGCCGATGACCAACCTCAACCCCCCGGCTGCGAGGGCCAGGTTGGCCCCGTCCGCCCGTCGCCGATGATCCCGCCCTCGGCGGCCGCCATCAGCACCGCTGAAACGCCCATGCCACTCTCCTTCCGCTTTCCCCGCCGTCGCCGAACGCGGGGTTCGATATGCCCCGAGCATGCGGGCCGTCCCTCCGGCCCGTCGTCCGGCGGGCGCGGACACTTCCCGCTGCCGCCGCCGCGGACTCCGCATACCGCGAACGCGGCAGACGGCCCGGCTATATCGCGCCCGTGTAGCCGGCCGCTCGTCCGTGAGCCGGATCCGCCCGCCGCCGCACCCGGCTACGGTGCCCCCATGGACAAACGACGGTTCGCTGCCCCGGCCGTGGTCGTCGACCGGGTGACCGCCGTGGGCGTGGCGACGCTGCTGCCGGGCACCGGGCTGCCCGGGCCGCACCCGACCGGGACCCGCGAACTCCTCGGCTCCGCGCTGCTGGTGGCCGGGGGCCTGGCACTGGCCGCCTCCGCGGGCCTGTCGGCTGTCCTCCACGACGGTTCCGCGCGCGAGGCCGTGGCACAGGCCCGAAGCACCCTCGAGATCGCCTGGCTGATCGCCGTCCTCGCCACCGGGGAGGCGGTGCGACAGGCCGAGCGGCGGGCGGACGAGGCCGAGCGCACCCGGGAGGAAACCGCCCGGCACCGGGCGGACGGGGAACGGCTGCGCATCGCCCGGGAGTTGCACGACACGCTCACCCACCAGATCTCGGTCGTCAAGGTGCAGTCCGAGGTCGCCGTCCACGTGGTCCGGCGCCCGGGCGAGCAGGTGCCGGAGGTCCTGCTGGCGATCCAGGGGCCGGCCGGGAGGCGAGCCGGGAACCGCGCGCCACCCTCGAGGCGCTGCGCGACGACGACATGGCCCCGCCGCCCGGCCTGGACCGCATTCCACACCCGGTGGGGCGGTTCCGGACGACCGGCCTGGAGACGATGCTGACGGCCGAGGGGCGTCCGCACCCCGCGCCGACGCCCGGCCTCGGACTGCTCGGCATGCGCGAACGCGTCACGGCCCTGGGCGGCCGCCTGCGCACCGGACCGCGCGACGCGGGCGGTTTCACCGTCCGGGCCGAACTCCCCGTGAACGGAGCCCCGTGATCCGGGTCCTGCCGGTCGACGACCAGCCGCTCGTCCGCAGCGGCTTCCGCGCGCTGCTCGACCTCGAAGACGACATCGAGGTGGTGGCGGAGGCCGCCGACGGCCGCGAGGCCCGGGAACTCGCCGGGCTGCACCTGCCCGACGTCGCGCTCGTCGACATCCACATGCCCGTCATGGACGGCATCGGAGCGACCCGCCGCATCGCCGCGGACCCGGCCCCGGTCGGCGTACACGTCGTCATGCTGACCAACTACGGCATGGACGAGCACGTCTTCGACGCGCTGCGCGCCGGCGCCGCCGGCTTCCTCGTCAAGGGCGTCCTCCGACGAGATCGCCGACCGCATGGTCATCAGCCCGTCGACCGCCAAGACCCCCATCAACCGGGCCATGGCCGAGCTCCACGCCCGCGACCGCGCCCAGCTCGTGGTCCTCCCCGCGAATCCGGCCTGGTGGTTCCGCGCACCCTCTGACGCCCGGGCGCCGCCACCGCCTGCCCCGCCGCCCCCCGGAAGAGGGACATCCGAACGCACTCCGGCTCCGAAGCAGTCCGCGACGACTCCGGCTCGCGGGTGTCCCACCGCGAGAGGGACCAGGAGAGGAGCCGCCCAGTGACGGGTGCCAGTACGGACAACGCGCCACCCGGTGCCTCCGGCGCCGGGGACCGCCTCGTCACCCGTGCGGCAGAGGGCGACGAAGAGGCCTTCGCCGCACGGGTCCGGCAGCACGCGCCGTCCCCGACACGGCGCGCCGCGCGTCTGCCACGTCGTGCGCCCGGAGCTGCGCCCGGGACGGCGGTCGAAGTCCGGCCGGAGACCCACGCGCCGGCGGACCGGCACCTTCCCGGCGCCGCCCGCCGGATCCGCCGAGCGGTCCATGAGACGGCCGACCGTGAACGCGGCGTGCCCGTCACACTCCTCGACGACATCACACCGGCCGGCATCCAGGAGGAAAAGCCCCGATGATCCAGCGCATCGACCGCTCCGCGCTCACCGAGGAGCTCACCCGCACCATCCTGGAGGTTCCCGGGGTGGCCTTCCCGAGGCCGCGCCTCACGAACCTCCTGGGGGCCGCGCCGACCGCGTCCGGAACGGGCGGACGACCCGTCGGCACCTCCTCCGCCGGGGTGCGCGTCCGCGGGGGCGACGGCGGCCCCTGGCACGTCGAGGTCCGCCTCGTCGCCCTCCACGCCGACCGCACCCTGGACGTCGCCCGCGCCGCGCGCCACGCGGTGGAGGAACGCCTCGACGCACTCCTGTCCGGGAGCACGCCCCGGGCCGACGTGAGCGTCACCGTCACCGGCGGGATCTGAGGCGTGGGAGCGCCGCAGTGTCCATGGGTGCGGCGGACCGGGAAGCCCGCCGGGAGTTCAGAGCGCGCGAGCCCTTCCAGGAGGGCGGCGTACGCGGCCCTCCGGTCACCGGCGGGCGCGTGCGGCCGGACTCCCCGGAACGCACCGTCGCGACCTTCACGCCGAACACCTCGGCGACCTGTCCTTCGGACAGACCGCACGAGCCTTCCAGCGGGTGCAGGGCCCGCAACTCCACGTGTCCACCCGGTTCCACGTCGTCATCGTGCGTTCTGGCTGTCAGCCCATGCCCGTGCCGTTCGCTGTCGGGCCCGTCGGCGCCCGGGCGGCCACCCGAACCGGCCCGTGGCGCGCTGGAGCGGGCCCTGGGCACGAGGAATGGTCGACCGGCGCGAAGGGGGAGCCCTGAGCACGCGGCCGAACCTGACGGCGTCCGTCTGCGCGGCGTCACCGGTTGATCATCCAGCGCTCGGCCGACAGCGGCCGCCCACCCTGGTCGGCCGTACGAGGACCGGACATGCGGCGATGACCGTGGAGCGTTCAGGTTCGGGAGCCTGTCCCACGCAGCCACGCAGCCACGCAGCCACGCAGCCACGCAGCCACGCAGCCGGGCCGCGGATGTGGACGCCGCCGGGCGGGAGACGCCGACAGCGGTGGTGCCCGTGGCTCGGGCCAGGTCATCGTGGAGGGCCGCATGCACCGGTAACTCACGGTGAAGCGGAGACGCGGGTGTGGCCTACAGTGCCGGTGTGGCGTCGTACAGCATTGGGCAGGCCGCTCGGCTGCTCGGAGTGAGTTCGGAGACCGTCCGTCGGTGGGCGGACGGCGGCAAGCTGAGCATGGAGCGCGACGGCTCCGGTCGGCGGGTGATCGACGGTTCGGCCCTGGCCCGTTTCGCCCGGGAGCGGGGGACCGGGCTGCACGCCGTTCCCGAGGACGCCGTGGCGACCTCGGTGCGGAACTCCTTCGTGGGGATCGTGACCGGGGTACGGGTCGACGACGTGGCCGCGCAGGTGGAGGTGCAGGCGGGGCCGCACCGGTTGGTGTCCCTGGTGACCCGTGAGGCCGTCGAGGAACTCGCGCTCGACATCGGGGTCATGGTGACGGCCCGGGTGAAGTCGACCAGCGTACACATCGACTTGTCTTGAGCCACTCCCGGCCGGGAGCCGGATGGGACGGCACCGCATCGCGGGGTCTCTTCCGCTCGGGTGACGAGGTCATCAGGAAACGATCTTGTCGATTCCTCCGAAAGATCTCGCATCCGCGATGGAGAGTCCCACAGCTTTGTTGCAGGTGAGATCAGAAGCTGCCTACGGTGTCGCATATGCAGTCCTACACCATCGGACAGGCCGCGCGTCTGTTGGGCGTCAGCCCGGACACCGCGCGCCGCTGGGCGGATGCGGGCCGGGTCGCCACCCGCCGCGACGAGGGCGGGCGCCGCGTCATCGACGGGAAGTCGCTCGCGGCGTTCTCCGTGGAGATCGCGCACGACGACGAGGACGCGTCGTACACGTCGGCGCGCAACGCGTTCCCGGGCATCGTCACGGCGATCAAGCTCGGCGACGTCGCGGCCCAGGTCGAGATCCAGGCGGGGCCGCACCGGCTCGTCTCCCTCCTGACCCGGGAGGCCGTGGAGGAGCTGGGACTGGAAGTCGGCATGCAGGCCACCGCCCGCGTGAAGTCGACCAGCGTGCACATCGACCGCACCTGACCACCGCGCCCTGCGGGAGAGCCTGGCCCGGGTGGAGGCCGCCCCGGGCCTCGTCGATCCCGCCTGGACGCTGTACACCGTCGTCCCGGACACGGTGGAGTTCTGGCAGGCGGCCCTGAGCCGCGTCCACGTCCGCCTCCGGTACGAACGGGAGCCCGGTGGCTGGCAGCGGCGACAACTCTGGTCCTGAACCCCGCCCGCGGTCTCACACGCGGGGCAGCAGCACCGGTGTGGGACTCCCGTCCGTCCAGTCGGGACCGATCGCGGCCAGGGCGTCCCCGACGGCGGCACCGCGCAGGAACGCGGCGCGGTGCCCCGCGGCGATCCGGCATCCGTCGTCGGACCAGGAGACGGGTACCAGGCAGGTGCGGCCGGGTGCGACCTCGGCCCTGCCGTGCACGGGGACACGGGGAAGGCGGGGGAGCGCGCGGCCGGACAGGCCGGCGAGGAGGGGACCGAGGAGGGTCCGGGCCGCGACCAGAGCCGCGTACGGGTTGCCCGGCAGCCCCACCACCCAACGGTGTGAGGGGAGTTCGGCGAGCAGCATGGGATGCCCGGGCCGGCAGGCGACCGTGTCGACGATCATCCGGGCCCCACCGTCCGCGAGGAGGTGCCGCAGTTGGTCGGTGGTGCCGACCGAGGTGGAGCCGGTGACCAGGAGGACGTCGGCCTCGCCGTGCGCGTCGATCTCACGGGCCAGACCGCCGTACGGATGGTCGGGCACGTGGCGCACCGCCGTCGTCCCACCGCCGAGTTCGGCGACGAGGGAGGGAAGCAGAGGGCCGAGCGCGTCGCGGACCCGGCCGGGGCCCGGGACGCCCGAGCGGTCCAGTTCGTCGCCGGTGACCAGTACGGCGACGCGGGGCCGGGGCCGCACCGGCACGGTGTCGTGGCCCGCGGCGGCGGCCAGTCCCACGAGCGCCGGTCCGACACGCGTTCCGGCCGGGGCCAGGCAGTCGCCGGCTGCCGCGTCCTCGCCGGTACGCCGGATGTGGCCGCCCTCCGAAGGAGCGGCGCCGAACACCTGGCCGCCGGCGCTCGTGGCGACTTCGAGGGGCACGACCGCGTACGCGCCGGGCGGGACGAGGGCGCCCGTGGAGATGCGGACGCACTCGCCGGGACCGAGGACCCCCTGCCACGCCGTACCCGCACGCGCTGTTCCGCGGATGCTCCACGGCGGGGGGCCGGACACGGCGTACCCGTCCATGGCCGCGGTGTCGAAGGCCGGGTGGGGGCTGAGGGCGAGGAGGTCGCCGGCGAGGGTGAGCCCTGCCGCGTCGCGGACGGGCACGCGATACGGGAGAGCGGGGCGCGCGGCGCGGTGCGCGCGCGAGCGGGCCTCCTCCCACGCGACTGCTCGCTGACGCGACGGTGTTTCCGCGCGGGGCGGCGGCGGTGCGGTCACTGGGGAAGCGGTCGGGGAAGGCATGGCCTTCACGATCCGCCGCCGGTGTTTCGTCCTGCGGCCGGCCTCGTGTCTCCGGCGCGCCGATCGCCTCACGGGCCGAGCGCGTCGACGGTGAGTCCTGCCTTCCCCGGACTCGCGAGGATCGTGTTCCGCGCGGGAGCACGATCCTCGCCGGAAGAGCCGATCAGACGGCGGAGAGGGAGATCTCCGTGGCCTTGATCAGCGCCACGACGGAGGCACCGGCGGCCAGGCCGAGGTCCTCGACGGCGTCCTTGGTGATCGCGGCGGTCAGCTCGCCGCCCTCGACGGAGATCCTGACCGAGCCCATGGCGGCACCGGTCGCGACCTCCGTGACGGAGCCCGCGAGCTGATTGCGGATGGACAGGCCCTCGACCGGGCCGGTCGCCAGGGCGACCTCGGTGGACTTCACCAGCGCCTTGACGGCGGTGCCCTCGGCCAGACCCAGGTCCTTCACGGCGTCCGCGGTGATCGCGGCGGTGATGCCCTGGCCGCCGGCCAGGCGCACCTTCACCGAGGCCATGGCCTCGCCGGTGGTGACGGCGGTGACGGTGCCGGGGAGCTGGTTACGGATGGACAGGGTCATGGAACACGCCTCACAGAGCCGGAAAGCGCAGATGTCACTTCTGTGACCTGCTTCGTCTTCTTCGACGCTACCTGAACGAGAAATCCGCGAGACGAACCACGTCTCATTCACCAGCCGAACAGGCCCATTGAGCTTGCTCGTTCAATAAACGAGTGAAAACCGTGCCTCCTTCCGACGCCCCTGCTCCGACCTGCTGACATCTCATCTCACTGACCCTCTTCACGGCTCGATGGGTGGGCTTCCGCGAGGCAACTGCCGTTATTCGAACCCGCTGTTGCTTTCAGCTGCAAGTCACTGCCCGTAAAGCTCGTCGCGACTGCGAGGAATGGACGTCAATCGTGCAGTGGGGATCGGGCGATGGACCCGTCGGGACCCACACCACCGGGAACGGCGAACACCGCCGACGGCTGGATCACCGCTCACCGATGTGATCAAGTGCGTCCGGACACCGTGACCCCGGGACTGGGACGCCTTGTGGGCAGGGTCCTGGTCAGGAGCCGAGGGGACGCCATCCGTCCTGTGCGTCCGTCCACGTGCCGAGCATTCCCGTGGCCAGGTCGAGGTGGGCGCCGTACGTCATCGTGTGCAGGGCGGACCCGGTGACCGGGACGTACCGGGCCGACTCGTCGCCCGTGGGAGAGAGCGGTTGTTCTCCGAGTTCGACCGGGCCGGCGCCCCGCACGTCGTGCGGTCCGCACGGCATGCCGTGAAGTCCGCCCCCGAACCGACACGGTCCGGCGTCGGAGACCCGGCGGGTGGAACGACCGGAGGGACCGCTCGGCGTGCTCGCTGTTCGGGTGCCGCCGGACGTGTGCCGCGACCGCGGATCAGGGCCGGGTGGCGGCTTCGCGGTCGGGAAGGAGAGGGAAGATCCGGTCGAGACCGGTGGTGTTCATGAGGCGGAGGGTGTGGTCGGGGACGGCGGCGAGCGCGATCTCGGCCCGGACGGCGTGCGCGTGGTTGCGGGCGACGATCAGGGCGGTGAGGCCGCTGGAGTCGCAGAACTCCAGGCCGGCCAGGTCGATCACGAGGCGCTGTCCCGGTCGGAGGGGGACGGCGGCGATCAGGTCGCGCAGTTCGGGGGCGGTGTCGTAGTCGAGTGCGCCGAGGACCTCCAGGACGGGACCGGTCAGGGCGTCTTGAGTGGTGATCTCCAGTGCTCTCATGTCCTGTTCTTCGTCGCCGACCCGGGTGCCGGATGGGTGGGGACACCGAGGGCGAGCAGTGCGGTGTCGTCGTCCAGGCCGTCGCCGAAACCGTCCAGCAGGCCGGTCAGCGCCTTGACGACGGCGCCCGGGGGTTCTCCGGCGTGGTCGGCGGCGAAGGCGAGGAGCGCTTCGTCGCCGTAGAGGGTGGTGCGGTCTTCGCCGGTGCGGGCTTCGGTGAGGCCGTCGGTGTGGAGCAGGAGCGTGTCGCCGGGAGCCAGGGTGGTGGTGGCGACGGCGAAGGGCGCGGTGGGCAGGATGCCGACGAGGAGGCCCCCGGGAGTGGGGAGGTGGTCGGCGCGGCCGTCGGCACGCAGGACCAGGGCCGGGGGATGGCCGCCCGAGGCCAGGCGGACGTCCGCCCGTCCGGTCTCCTCGTCGGGTTCGACGACGCCGAAGACGACGGTGCAGTAGCGCGGGTCCCCGGCGGTGTAGCGCTCGTGGAGGACTTTGTTGAGGGTGGTCAGGACGGCGGTGGGATCGGGGTCGTGCAGGGCCGCGGCGCGCAGGGTGTAGCGGGTCAGCGAGGTGACCGCGGCCGCTTCGGGTCCCTTGCCGCACACGTCGCCGAGGAAGAAGGCCCAGCGTTTCCCGTCGAGGGGGAAGACGTCGTAGAAGTCGCCGCCCAGCCGGTCCGGGGAGGCGGTGCGGTAGTGGGCGGCCGTCTCCAGGCCGGGGATCGCGGGCAGGGCGTCGGGCAGCAGTGACTGCTGGAGGACGGCGAGGGCGTCCTGAAGCCGGGCACGATCGGCCTCTGCCTGCCGACGGGCTTGTTCGGCGGCCTTCCGGGCCAGCAGGAGCTCTTCCTCGTAGGCGCGGCGGTCGCGGGCGTCGAAGACGGTGGTGCGGATGAGCAGGGGGTCGCCGCCGTCGCCGTGTTTGACGACGGAGGAGACCAGCACCGGCACCCGCCCGCCGTCGGCCCGCTTCATCTCCAGGGCGATGCCGCCGATCTCCCCCCGCATCCTGAGCAGGGGCGCGAAGTGCGTCTCGTGGTAGAGCCTGCCGCCCACGGTGAGCAGGTCGGTGAACCGCATCCGGCCCACCACCGCCCCCCGTTCCAGGCCGAGCCAGTCCAACAGGGTGGCGTTGACCTTCGCGACGGTGCCGTCCATCAAGGTGGACAGGTATCCGCAGGGGGCGTTCTCGTACAACTCCTCGACGCTGTCCTCCAGCAGCGCGGCGAACGCCGCGGTCGATCCTTCCTCGCCGTTCTCGTGGTCCGCGTCGTGCGGGCCGGACTCCTGTCCGGTGCGGCACATCATCGCAGGCCCGCCAGGAAGCCGGTGATCGCCTCGTTGGTGGCCTCGGGCGCGGACAGGTGGGGGCAGTGTCCGGTGGCGTCGAGGGCGACCAGGGTCGAGCCGGGGATCGCCCGGTGGACGAAGGCGCCGACCTCCCGGGGCGCGATGACGTCCCGGGAGCACTCCAGGACCAGGGTCGGCACCGTCACCTTCTTCAGGTCGTCGCGCGAGTCCGAAAGGAACGTGGTCCGGGCGAAGACGCGTGCCATGTCCGGGTCCGTGGTGCAGAAGCTGTCCGTCAGCTCCTCGCCGAGTTCGGGCCGCTCCGGATTGCCCATGATCACCGGCGCCATCGCCGACGACCAGCCGAGGTAGTTCGACTCGAGGGACGCGAGCAGCTCGTCGATGTCCTCGCGGCTGAATCCGCCCCGGTACCCCTCGTCGTCGACGTACCGCGGGGACGGCGCGACCATCACCAGCGCGCCGATGCGCTCCGGCGCCGCGTCCGCCGCGAGCACGCCGGTCATCGCGCTGACCGAATGGCCCACGAACACCGCGTCGCGCAGGTCGAGCGCCTCGCACACCTCCACCACGTCACGGGCGTAGCCCTCCAGGGAGGAGTAGCGGCTCTCGGAGAACGCGGACGGGTCCGAACGTCCCGAACCCACGTAGTCGAACAGGACGACCCGGTGGTCCCTCGCCAGGGCGGGCACGGTCAGCCGCCACATGTTCTGGTCGCAACCGAACCCGTGGGCCAGCACCACCGTCCGTCCGCGCGGGTTCCCGGTGACGGTGACGTTGTTCCTGCGTTCGATGTCCATGTCCCCACCCTCTCAGGCGGCGTCCGATTCCCCCGCACCGCCGTGGAACCCCCACAACTCCCCGCACCACTTCCATGACTCCCGCGCACCCCGGGTCGCCGTCCCGGCCGGAAAGCTCACCGTTCGGGGGCGGAACCGGACCACCGCCGTGATCTTCGATTCGACCCTCGGCCACGAGACCGGCGGAGGACCGGACCCGGCGGGGGCGACGAGGAGAGCCTGACACGACGCAGCCGCGGGACCGCGGCGTCCTCCGCCGGGCCTGCCCTCCGGGCAGACGGCGCTACGTTCGACACGCGTCCTGGCGGGCGGCGTCCTCCACTGTCGGCCGCACCGTCAGGACGGTGTCGACCCCGGTGATCTCCAGGAGCCGCTTCACCTGCGGTGTCGGGCCGGCCAGGCGCAGGTCGGTCGTCCGGTGGGTGAGGATCAGCAGGTTCAGGAAGGACGAGTCCGCGAACGTGACGCCTGAGACGTCCAGAACCACCTTCCGGTACTCCTCCGCCGCTGTGCCCAGGGCTGTGGCCAGGGGGGCGACGGTCTGCATGTCGTAGGAGCCGCGCGCGACGACGACCCCGGCGCCGTGTGCCTCGTACCGCGTCGCCGCGGCTTGATCCGGGAGTCGTTCGCCGGGCTGCCCGGTCGCTTCCCGCCCGTCGTCGGCGGCACCGGCCGCGCGTCTCGTCGTGACGGCCCCGTCCGGAGACATCGTCGGCCCCTTCCCGTGGTTCCCGCGCAGAGTCATGCCACCTGTTACGCGAAAAGTATGTCATGCATTAGGTGTCCGGCAATGACGGTCCCTAGAATGCCGTACATGATTGGAGTGCCCGAGTCCCACAGAGGCTGGACGTTCGTCACCAACCACGCGCGCGTACTGGCGGCCATCGCCGACGATCCGAACGCCCGGATCCGCGACATCGCCGCCCACTGCCGGCTCACGGAGCGCGCCGTCCAGCGGATCATCTCCGACCTCGAACAGGACGGTTACCTCTCCCACACCCGTGACGGGCGCACCAACACGTACCGCATCGAATCGGACAAGGTGCTCCGCCACCCCGCCGAGGCGGGCCTGACCGTGGCCTCCCTGCTCTCCCTGCTCGTCCAGGACGAGGCGCACCGTACCGGAGTGACGGAGGAGGCGCGGTCGCCGCAACCGGCCGAAGCCCCTCGCGCCGGCTAGAGGGAGACCGGAAGCCGGCCGCGGCCCACCGGGCTTCAGCCCGTCCGTTGTCTCCACGCCGCTCCGGAGGAGTGGGTTGCGGTCTTCCGGGCCTCAAGAGGGGCTTCCCTCGGGTCACCCGTGGACTCCGGCCGACTTCGCGGCGCCCCGGGTGTCTTCCGGACTTTCCGCGGTTGCTCTGCCCCGGGTTCATACCTCTGAGTGAGAGAAACCGGCTTCGGATCGAGGACCGTCGTGTGATCCCTAGGGTGGGCGCGTGGGCGGCCGGTAGCCGCCCGGTCGGCACGTTCCATCTCCAGGAGTTCGCGTGGCGCAGCAGCGCACAACCCTCCACCAGCGCCTTCGGTACCGGTTCGACAACCTGGTGGCGGGAGGGACCACCGTGCTCATCGGGTGGCTGGCGTCGGCCTGTCTGGCTGTGGTGGTCCCGGCGAGCATGGTCCTGGTCTGGGCCGACCGGAAGGCTCCGACCACCCTGTCCGGCCGGCTCCAGGCGGTGTGGGTCAGCGTCGGCCAGACGCTCAAGATCGGTGGGGCGGTCGGCTCTCCCGTCTACGTGCTGGCGTCCGTGTCGCTCGCCCTGGTGGCCCTGCTGTTCGTGTCGACGCTGGTCAGCCTGATCACCACGGGCATCGACCGGCGCATCAGGTCGCTCCGCCTCGGGCACTCCACCGTCCTGGAAACCGGACACACCGTCGTCCTGGGCTGGTCCGACCAGATCTTCCCCGTCATCAGAGAGCTGGTCTGCGCCAACGCCAACCGGCGACGGGCGTCCGTCGCCGTCCTCGCCCCCAAGGACAAGGTGGAGATGGAGCAGGGGATCACCACCCGCGTCACGGACCTCGGCACGACCCGGGTCATCTGCCGCACCGGCCACACCACCGATCCCCCGGTCCTGTCCAGGGTCAGTCCGCAGACCGCCAAGTCCGTGCTCGTCCTGCCTCCCGACGGCGAGACCGGCGACGCACACGTGGTGAAGACGCTGCTCGCCCTCGGCGCGGCCGTCTCCGACAACGGGAAGGCGGTGGTGGTCGCCGCCGTCCGTGACGCCCGCAACCAGCTCACCGCCCGACTGGCCGCCGGTCCGCGCGGACACGTCCTGTGCGTCGACCACATCGTCGCCAGGCTTCTCGTCCAGACCGCGCTCCAGCCGGGCCTCTCACTCCTGTACCAGGAACTGCTGGACTTCGAGGGTGACGAGTTCTACACCACTGCCGCCGGGAATCTGGCCGGACGCACTTTCGGAGAGGCCCTGCTGGCGTTCACCACGTCGTCCGTAGTGGGCCTGTTACGGGCGGACGGCGCCGTCGTCCTCAATCCCGGACCCGGTTCGACGATCCAGGCGGACGACCGGGTCATCGTCATCACCCGGGACGACGACACGGCCGTACCGGGCGACGCCTCCTCCTGTGTGGACGAGGACGCCATCGTCCCCGCCGCCCCCGGGAGGCCCGCCGCCGAACGTCTTCTCCTGCTCGGCTGGAACCGGCGGGCACCCCTCATCGTGGAACAGCTCGACCAGTACGTGAACTCCGGAACCGTCCTGGACGTCGTGGCGCGGGGCGACGACGCCACCATGCGCGAGGCCCTCCGGGCCGCTCCGGCGAGGGACCACCTCGAAGTCACCTTCCGGAGTGGGGACATCACCGATCCGCAGGTACTGGCCGGACTGGACGTGCCGTTCTACGACGGCGTGATCGTCATCGGTGACACGGGCCTGCCCGCGCACCAGGGGCGGGTCATGGAGACGGAATCGGAGACGGACGACCGCACGCTGGTCACGCTGCTGCACCTGAGGGCGATCGGGGACGCCGCGTCCCGGGAACTCGCCCTCACCACGGAGATCTCCGACGACGGCAACCGGCTGCTCGCGCCCGCCCGGGCCGGTGCCGATTTCATCGTGAGCGGCAGGCTGATCAGCCTCCTCATGACACAGATCTCGGAGAGCGACTACCTCGCCGCGGTCTTCGAGGAGCTGCTCACCGCCGAGGGGAGCGAGTTCCACCTGAGACCGATCGGGGACTACGTCCGGCTCGACCGGGAGGTCGCCTTCGCCACCGCCGTCGAGTCGGCGCGTCGGCGTGGGGAATGCGCCGTCGGATACCGGCAGCGCGCGTCGGCCGGCACGGGCCCCGACTACGGCATGCGGGTCAATCCCGACAAGGGGCGCCCGGTCCGGTTCGTCCAGGGCGACTGGCTGATCGTGCTCGCCGAAAGCTGACCCCGGTCGGCCGGTGCGGCCCGTGCGACGTGGAACCGGGCACGCCGTGCCCGGTTCCACGGCCGCTCATCGTGCCGAGTGGACCTCCAGCGCGGTGCGTACCGCGGATTCGACCGCTCCCTCGATCCACGCGGGCTTGACGGAGGTGTGGCACCCGGCGAAGTGCAGGTTCCCCTCGGCCCGGCGGACATGGGGGAAGAGCTCGGTGTGCTGGCCGGGCAGCAGCACGGACGCCTCGCCGTAGGCGTAGGGGTCGCGCATCCAGGACTGGGTGCGTCCGACGCCGGTGTAGAAGACCTCGATCCGTTGCCCGAACACGTCCTGGACCCCGGCGAGGGCGCGCGGGTAGCGCTCCTCGTCGTCGAACGAGTCCCACTTCAGGGCGTCGTCGGACCAGCTGTAGGAGGCGAGGAGCACCCCGCCCGGGCTGCCCTCGACGGGGTGGGAGGGCTGGAACACGAAGCGGTTGGGGTTGTCGGTGGCCGAGCCGCCGCCGATGACCCCGGCCGCCTCGGGCTGGTCGCGGGAGACCAGGCGCGTGGCGGCGTAGTGGACGCGCTGGGAGTCGGAGACGTGCCCCCGGGGGACGGAGGGGTGCGCGCCGAGCAGGCTGCCGTCCGCGGGCGTCTGCCCGAGCTGGTACTTCCGGTACAGACCGGGCCGCACCGCTTCCAGCTCCCGTTTCCAGTCGGCTTCGTCGAACTCCCACCAGCGGCGGCTGAACTCCAGCAGCACCTTGGTGGCGGCGTCGTAGTGGAGTTCGGTGACCGCGCGTCGCTTGCCGTAGGAAAGGGCGGGGACGACCGGGATGTGGCGCAGTCCGGAGAAGGGGACGGTGATGATCGCGGCGTCCCCGGTGAAGGTCTCGCGCTGTACGGGGCCGGGGCCGCGGCCCTCGGAGACGGTGTCGATGGTGACCCCGCCGTCGCCGTGCTCGATCCGTGTGGCGCGGCGGTCCAGCCGCACGAGGTCCTCGACCCGCTCGTAGAGGGCGTCGACCAGAGTGGCGGTACCGCCGGGCAGCTCGAAGAAGGCGGTGTCGGGACTGATGAGCGAAGCCCCGATGAAGCTGTGCACGAAGGCGAGGTGGAGACGGGAGGTGAGGTTCTCGACGGTGCCGATCAGGTCGATGGTCCGCTCGTCGAGTCCCGCCTCCTCCGTCAGGTACCGGAACATGGACATGTGGCCGTAACGCTGGATGACGCGGGCCCAGCCCTCGACGAGTTCCCTGTCCTTCTTGCCCTCGATCTCCTCGCGCACGGGCGCGAAGGCGTTGCGCACGATCTGTGCGGCGGGGACGGACTCGTAGGCCGTCGGGACGCCGAAGGAACGGTTGACGGCCTGCGGGCCACGTGCGTAGTCGGCACGGCGGACGCGGACGCCGTTGACGAAGATCCAGGTGCGGTACGCGGGGCGGCCGGCCGCGTCGACGTCGACGAGGTGGAAGGGACGGCGCTCGAGGCCGAGGTCCTCCATCAGGCCGGTGACGAGCGGGTGACTGCCGGGGATGCGCATGGCGCCGGCCTCGGCGTACTGCTTCGGGTCGGCGAAGGGCGCGGCGGCCTTCTCGTGGCCTCCGGTGCGGAAGGTCTTGATCCGGCCGCCCACCCGGTTGCCATTGGCCTCGATGACGGTGACCCGGTGCCCGGCCTGCCGCAGCAGATGGGCGGCGATGAGCCCGGCGGGCCCGGCGCCGACGATCAACACCTTGCGGCCGGGGCGGACCGCCGTCCCACGGGGCCGGGGCAGACCGGTCCTCAGGAGGATGTCGGCGTAGCGCGGCACGAGGGGCAGGTCGTCGTCGTCCCGCACCAGGACGGCCCGGGCGACGGTCAGGCAGGTGTCCCAGTCGGAGGGGGAGGCCGGTCGGGCGGGTGCCCGCGAGGCTTCGGCGCCGGTCGCGGTGACCGCGAGTGCGCCGGCTCCCGCGGCCGCGCCGGCGATGACGGTACGGCGGGAAGGCCGACGGGCGGGCTCGGCCCCGTCGGCGGGGTCGGGGTCGGAGAGCGAGTTGGTGATCACGGGGCAACTCTCGCGGTCCCGTTCCGCTCCGATGCCCAAAAGCCGTGGGGGAGGGCAACTATCACCCGGACGTGCGGTACGGACGGGCCGTGGCTGACGAACGGGGTTCGTACAGCCCGGGACGACGGAACGGTCGTGGTGCTCGGCGAGAACCCCGGAGCCCTTTCCGGCCTCGAGTCCGTGCTGGTCGGGGGCGCGAGACGTGCCGACTGCCCGCCGAGCGGACTTCCGGCGACGACGGGTCCCGCAGGTCGCGCGGTCACGTCCCGCGAGACGTGTGGGGGACGAGGCGGCTCCCGACGGGACGGGACGGCGCAGACGAGCCGGGAGTTCGTTGCCGCGGTCATCGGGAGCGGGGCGCGCACCCGTACCTCCGGATCTCGCCGAAGCGGTCCGGCGGGCGGAGCGGGGGCCGCTCTCGTACGCGCCCGCGGGCATCCGGTTGACCACGACCACCAGCCGACCGGTTCCGGTCCGGCCGGTGCCGACGCGTCCGGACGACGGTGGTGCCCGGGAAGGTGCCCGGGAAGAGCACGCGGGACGATCGTTTCGCTTCCGCCTCCGACCGTCCCGACGACCGCGGGGCCGGACAGGGGTGTTCCTGTCCGGCCCCGCGGCCCGTGTCCGTCCTTCGCCGGGAACCCGTCCTCGGGGGAAGGGGAGCCGTGCGAACCGCGGACCATGGGGCAGGAAGTCGTTCGTCGTCTCCCGTCGTCGGTCGCACGGGAAGCGGAACGGGATGCCGCCCGGCGCGTGCACACGGGCGGAGTCGGCTACCTGGCCGGTCGGGCGTGGCCGGCGGCGGTGTTGCGGCCGAGGAGGAAGCCGAGGGCGATCATGCCGATGCCGAGGAAGAAGTGCAGCCAGTTGTCGGCCGTGTTGACGGGGACGAAGTTGGCGGCGCTGTCGTGGTCGACGAGCATGCCGTACAGCCACAGCACCAGGTAGACGGCGCCGCCGACGACGAGGTAGTTGCGGGCGGTGCCGACGCTGCGGGCCAGTGCGAGGCCCGCGACGCCGAAGAGGAGGTGGACGATGTTGTGCAGGACGGACACCTGGAAGACGCCCAGGAGCTTGGCCTCGGAGTGGTGGGCGGCGAACTCCATGGTGTCGTAGTGCGTGGTGACGCCCGGGACGAAGCCGAGGACGCCGACGAGGAGGAAGACCGCTCCGACAGCCAGGGCCGCCTTCTGGACGGGCGTTCTGGCGTTGCGGGAGGAAGGGGTGTGCGTCGTCACGGCATCTCTTTTCGTTCAGGAGCGAAGGCCGTCCCGGCTGCCCGGTCCGCCATGGCTTCCTGCGGGTGCCCCTGGTTGTGGCGAACATGCCGCAGTGACCCGTGCGAGTCCTTTCCGCCCCGACTGCGACCGGTGTCGCACCACCGTCGGGCGGGTCGCGGGCCGCCGGGTCCTCGAGGACGTCCACGACCGGAGGCGGCAGTCCGGCGAGGAAGTCCCGGTCTCGCCGTCCCGAGGGGCCCGTCCCGATCTCGGGCACGGCCGGCGGCCGAGGGCCGGACCCCGCCGTCCTCCCGGGACGCCGGAAGCGAGGCCGCCGAGCGCCGCTCTCCCGGCACCGGCCGGTACTGGTGCCCCTGATCGCCCTGCGTCAGGGTCGTACGAAGCTTGGGCTCCAGCGCCTCGTCCATGTCTCCGACCGTGCCACGAACCGGACGCGGGAGCCGCTCGCCCGACCGGCCCCGCTCCCTCCGGAGCCGGAAGCCCATGGTCCGGTGCCCGGTCCCGTCCGGCCCGGTCGGGAGGGCGGTGGGGGTGAGAACGGAGGGTTTTTCGGGGCAGAGAAACACGGAGGAACCAGGGACGCTGGGAGGCGGGCATGACTGACCGGATCGGTTTGGCCGAGGTGCTGGCCGCGGCGGAGAACGCCGCGCCGGTGGCCTCCCTGGACGTGGTGGCGCGTGATCTGCGGGAACGCTTCGACGCGCGTTACGCGTCCTTCCTGTTCGTCGACGTCGCAGGCCGCAAGGTGGTGCGGGTCACCGAGGAGATGTCCACGCGGCAGGAGCGCGACGCCGAACAGATTCCGCTGGACGGCAGCTTCTACGACGAGGTCCTGCGCTCGCAGAAGCTGCTGCGGATCGAAGACGACGGTGAGGGGCAGCGGATCCTCGCCCCGGTCACCAACCGGGGCGACACGATCGGTGTGCTGGAGCTGTTCCTGCCCGAGGCCACCGAAGAGGTACTGGAACAGGTGGAACAGGCCGCGCACGCACTGGCGTACATCATCGTCACCGACCGCCGTTTCACCGATCTGTACCACTGGGGGCAGCGCACCACCGCGGTCAGCCTCGGCGCCGAGATCCAGCGCCAGCTCCTGCCCTCCGCGCCCTCCATGGAGGCGGCCGAATTCTCCCTCGCCTGCGCCCTGGCCCCCGCCGACACCGTCTCCGGCGACACCTACGACTACACCCTCGACCACGACGTCCTGCACCTGTCGATCACCGACGCCATGGGTCACGACGTCGACGCCGCCCTCATCGCCACCCTCCTGGTCAACGCCTCCCGCGGCGCGCGCCGCGCCGGAGCGGATCTGGCCGAACAGGCCCGGCAGGCCCACCAGGCCATGCTCGACCACGGCCGGCGCGCGTTCGCCACCGGCCAGCTGCTGCGCATCGCCCTGGACGGCAGCGGCGCCCGGCTCGTCAACGCCGGTCACCTGTGGCCGCTGCGCCTGCGCGAGGACCGGGTCGAGGAAGTCCCCCTGGCAGTCAATCTGCCCTTCGGCGTCGTCGGACCCACCCCCTACCGGGTGCAGGACCTCGACCTGAGACCCGGCGACCGTCTCGTGCTCTACACCGACGGCGCCCAGGAACGCCGGACCGCGGGCGTCGACCTGCCCGGCCTGATCCGCGCCACTGCGGGCGAGCACCCCCGCGAGGTCGTCCGGGCCCTGACCGCCGCGGTCACCGACGCCGCGGGCGGCCACCTCCAGGACGACGCCACCGTCGTCTGCCTGGACTGGCACGGCCCCGGCGCCGGAAGACGGCACGCCCGCGCCGGCGCCGACACGTAGGTCTTCGTCCCCACCGGTCACGGTCACGGGACGACCGCTCCCGGAAGTGACCGGCAGAACGGAACGACCTCGGCGCGCATGGGCGCCTTCTTTCCCCCGGGCCTGTTGCGCCCGCGGTGGAGGTGGCGACGGGCGGGTGCCCGAGGCTGTTTCGTCCGATCCCCTACGGGCAGGCACCCGAAGGCACGATCGAGACAGGACGGCAGTGGGACGAACGAGCGGACACCGGACGCCGAGCGGCGGAACGACGACGGGCGCGCCCGGAGCGGCGAGGAGCCGGGAGCCCACTCCGGTTCGGAGCGCCGGGCCCAGGAGCGCGTCGTGCCCGGCAAGGCAAGCGCCCGAGAGGGTTACCAGCGGACCGGCACCCTTGACGGAGAACCCCTGACCGGCGTCGAGGCCGCGTCCGACACCGAGGTGGGCGCCGACCGCGCCGGGCGGCTGAGCGCGCCGGACGAGGGTCTCCGCACCGACACCACCAAGAAACCGGTCGCCCGGGACGAAGGCGTCGACGGAGGTAGGGCGAACGCCGAGGAAGCGGCCGTGCACATCATCGAGGACGAGGAAACGGCCCCGGGCGTCTGACCGGACGCCGACGCCCCGACGCCTGACCGCTCCGAACGGAGTTCCTCCGTGTCGTCCGCGCCGGTTCGGTCCCCTCGCGCGCTCCATCTCCGAGGAATGACGGGGCAGTTCGTCTGCTGGAGGCAGAGCAGTCGCACTCGTGTTTCCGGCCCGGAGTTCCTCGTGCGGCCCGGGTCCCGGCTCTACCCCTCCACTTTTTTGGTGGGGGACAGGAGAGTGATGGCGTCAGCGACTTCGGCGGAGGGCGTCGTCGAGACCCGCCCGCGATCTCACTCCGAGCTTCGGATAGATCCTGTAGAGGTGTCCGCCGACCGTGCGGGGGGACATCTGCAGGGCCGAGCCGATGTCCTTGTTCGTCCATCCTTTCGCCGCGAGCTCCGCGATCCGGCGTTGGTGGGCTGTCAGCGCGTTGGCTCCAGGTGCGCCCGACAGGTGGGTCGGGGTGGTGTGCCCCGCAGCTCGCAGTTCCTCGGTCACCCGGCGGGTCCAGGGCTCGGTGCCGAGGCGTGCGAACAGCGTTTGCGCGGCGAGTAGCTGTTCCACCGCCCCTTGATGGTCACGCCGTCGGCGGAGCCGGACGCCGTGCGCCAGCCTGATGCGGGCCAGTTCGAAGGGCCATCGCTCACTACCCGAAACGGCGTAGGCCTCGGCGCAGGCTTCGCCGAACTGTCGGTCATCGGCCACGAGTGCTTGCGCGGCAGCCAGGACGAACGCGTGGTACGGGGAAATGGTGCCGATCCCCGCCGCGCGGCCGGCCTGGACATGGAGCAGGGCATGATCGCGTCGACCGGTGTGGACCGCGGCCTCGACCAGGGTGAGAAAGGTGCGTTGGAACTGCACCGCATCCTGAGGAAAGGTGCCCGCGGGCGTGATCGAACTGGCGAGGGCGTAGGCAGACTCGAAGTCTCCTCGGCCGAGCGCGCTCCAGGCGCGTGCCCCGGTGATCTGGTGTCGCACGAAGCGAGGCGCGCGGCCGTCGGCCCAGGGGCCCAGGGAGCGTTCGACAGTGGTGAGTGCGTCCTCGTCGCAACGCCCGCCGTGGACCCACACCGCGAGTGTCTGGAAGGAGAGACTGTTGAGCAGGATGCCGTGCGTCTCCGACGACGCTCTGCCGCGTTCCGCGAGGGTCAGGCACTGGTCCCAGCGGCCACGGACGACGCCGTCGGAGATCCGGCACATGTCCATGAACGCCGAGGTGATGAAGGACGCCCGTTCGGAGATCCGACCCCACAACCCTTCGAATTCGCCGAAGGACTCGACGGCTACGGTGCTCCAGAGCAGGTGCCAGGCCACCTCGTCCTCGGTGCCGGACGGCAGCTGTTCGATCGTCCGGGTGAGGCGGTCGGCTCCGTGCAGGGCCGTGCGGGCCGGGTCGCGCCACAGGTCGGCGCAGAGGCGGGTGAGTTCCGAGGCCCTGTCGAGTTCGGCCGCGGCGCACTGCCAGAGCTCGGGCGCTCCAGCATAGGGGGCCAGGAAGGTGACCTGGAACAGGAGCCCTTCCCGGAGCTTTTCCGACCAGTGCTCATCAGGCAGGGTCGCCAGTGCTTCGAGGGCTCGCGGGTACAGCGCCAGAGGCGTCCGGAAGTCGCCGCTGAGGTTCTGCCGGACGTACGACAGAGTGTGGATGTGGAGGACCTCGTGGAGGGGATCCAGACCGTCCGGGTCGACACTGTCGATCAGTTCGGCCGCCAGGTCCATCAACCCTCCACGGGTGGCGGCGGCAGCGGCCTCGGTCCGTCGACGGTTGCGCTCCGCCGGATCGGTGCCCAGTTGTGCGGCGCGGGCCAGCATGGTGGCGGCTTCGGGATCGCCGCCGCGACGCATGGTGCGATGAGCGGCTTCATCGAGGGCGGAGGCGATGGCGTCGTCGGGCCCTGCCATCGACTCGGCCAGGTGGATGACGCGGTGGTGATCGTCCACCGGGAGGACACGGGCAATGGCGCCATGGGCGAGCATCACGTCCGCGGGCGCGGTGTTGTCGATCAACGCCTGGCGGATCAGAGGATGCCTGAACGTGAGTGCGCCCAGGGCGCCGTCCTCCTGAACCAGGCCGCTGGACAGCACCGTGTCCCAGTCCTGCGCGGTGATCTCCGCACCACAGTGCCGCGCGGCCGCCAGCACGACGGCACGTGATCGTGCGGCGGAGCCTGCCAGGGCCGTGACCAGCAGGATCTGGTGAGCGGCGGGGGTCAGCAGGCGCACCCGGTCGCCGAAGACGCGGTCCAGGCGTTCACTCAGCGGGACCGAGGACGGCCGGGGCGCCCCGCCGGCGCCGTAAAGTGTCGCGAGTTCCACCAGGGCCAGTGGATGGCCGGCCGCGTCCTCCACCACTCGTCGGCGGGTCCGTGGGGACAGTTCCGGGCAGCGTGCCCGCAGCACGCGGAAGGCGTCCGCCTCGGTCAGCGGGCCGAGACGCAGCACGTGGGCGCCGTCCGCCACGGAGTGGGCATGACCGGTGCGCGCGGCGCAGACGACGACGAGGCTCGACTGCCGTGCTCTGCGCAGGACGAACGACAGGACGCCGACGCTGGACGTGTCGATCCACTGCAGGTCGTCCACGAGGAGCAACAGGGGCCGCTCCTCCGCCACTGATGCGAGCAGGCCGAGTACGGAGGAGGAGAGGACCAGCGGGCTCGGCGGGTCGCCGTCCGTGATGCCCGCCACCTTTCGGAGGGCTTCACGCTGTACGGAGGGCAGCAGTCGCGCAAAGGGCATCAGGGGTTCGATCAGCTGGTACAGGCCGGCGAACGCGATCTGGGACTCCGCCTGGGTCCCTGTCGCCCGCAGCACCCGCATACCGCGTTCCGCGGCGAAGGCCGCGGCGCTGTCCAGGAGGGTGGTCTTCCCTATTCCGGCTTCGCCGCACAGCCACAGGGCCCGCCCTCCTTCCGGAGCCGAGACCATCGCCTCCCGCAGGGCCGCCCACAAGCCCTCCCGTCCCACCGGCCCGTCACCTGACGGGCTCGCTGGTTCCGTCGTGTGGTCGGACATCGCCTCGCAACTCCCCCGTCGGACATCGCGGGGGGCAGCGGGGCGCATACCCGCTTCCGTACTGGCCCCCTGCACCGGAACGCCATGATAGGGGGCGAATCTCCGCTGGTCAGAGGCTGTGCACAGAGAGGCAGGAGCTGTGCGGGCACAGGACAGAACCGCATGTCCGTACGGCGTGCCGCCCGCGTGCAGGAACGGCTGTGGCAAGAACCTGCCGTCACGACCGGCTCGCGGCGGCACTGCGGAATCGCCGCAGGCCGCCGCAGGCACGCACGGATCGTCCGGTTCCCGTGAGGGAGTGGGGGAGAGTCAGCCGGCTGGGGGAGTGTCCGCCGTGTCGGGTCCGGTGTGGCGCCGGACGAAGGCGAGGGCGGCGTCGGCCACCTCGCGCCATCCGCTGTCGATGGTCAGGGCATGACCCCGACCGGGCATCTCCACGATGTTCGTGACCGCTTCCTCGTTCCTCGCCTGTCTCTTGTAGGAGGCGTGGGCGATGGCCCACGGCACGGTGTGGTCCTTCTCGCCGGAGATCACGAGGAGCGGCCCCCGGTCGGGGTTCAGCGTGTCCACCCGAACCTCCGTCCACGGGTTGACGTTCGCCGCCGCGGCCTGGAAGAGGGGTTCGCCCGGGGCGGGGACGGCGAAGGTCTCGTACAGGTGCCGTGCCTCTTCCTCGCTGACGGCGTTGGCGAACGCGTATCGGAACTGTTCGTAGGTGAGAGGGACGGCGCGGTGGTAGTTGGCCGGGTTGCCCAGGACGACGCTCGCCGCCCGGAGGGAGGAGAGCGGCAGGGGGAGCACGCCTCGGAAGGGAGCCGGGTCGATGGCCACCGAGACCCGGGAGAGACCGCGGCCGGCGACGATCTGGGTGATCAGGCCGCCGAAGGAGTGCCCGATCACCACCGGTGTGCGGTCGAGTTTCCGGATGAGGCCGGAGAAGTGGTCGGCCACCTGACCGACGCTCTTGCCCGCGAAGACCTCGGGGTGGGCGTTGGCCTCGCCGACGGTCTCGGGGTCGTCGGGCCAGCCTGGCAGGACCGGTACGAACCCGGCCTCGTCGAACACGGCGGCCCAGCGCTCCCAGCTGGTGGGCAGCAGCCAGAGGCCGTGGACGAAGACGACCGGGACGCGGCCGTCGGCGTTCGCCCGTTCGACCTGTGCCAGGTCACGGGCGTAGGAGCTGTCGGAGGGAACGGAGGGAAGGGACACGGAACCGTCCTTGGAGGCGAAGGGGGCGGTCAGTGCCGGACGGCGTCTGAGGCGGCGCGGATCAGCGAGGCCACGGAGCCGGGGGCACTGTGGAGGGGAAGGTGCGAGCTGCGGACCTCGACGGTGCGCGAGCCCGCGCGTCGGGCTTGGAAGCGCTGGAGCTCCGGCGGTATGCCACGGTCCTGGGTGGAGACCAGGACCCAGGAGGGCAGGTCGTGCCACGCCGCCGCCGTCACCCGGTCTCCGAAGGCGGTGGCGGTCAGGGGACGCTGGACGGCGGCGAGGGTGCGCGCGGTGCGGCGCGGGACGTCCTGGGCGAAGACCCGGTGGAACTCCTCGGTCCTGATGTACAGGTCGAGGCCGGGGGTGCCGTCGGGTGCGGGGGAAGGCACCTGTGCCAGTGCCGGTGCGAGCTGTGAGCCGGGGAAGCGGGCCGACAGCTCGCCGAGCACTTCGCCGGCATCGGGCATGAACGCGGCGATGTAGACGAGCGCCTTGACGCCCGGCGCGTTCGCGGCCGCCTCGGTGATCACGGCTCCGCCGTAGGAGTGGCCGGCCAGCACCACGGGGCCTTCCACGGTTGCCAGGACGGCGGCGATGTGCGCGGCGTCGTGGCGCAGTCCGCGCAGAGGATTCGCGGGGGCGATCACCTTGTGACCGCGGTCCTGGAGCCGTTCGATGACGGGAGACCAGCTGGACCCGTCGGCGAACGCGCCGTGGACCAGGACGATCGTGGGCTGTTCGGACGGGATGTGACCGGAAGCGGGAGTCAGCCGCTCGGCCGCGGTGGCGGCGGGCGCGAGCGCGATCGTCGAGGCTGCCGCGGCGCCGGCCGTGAGGGCCGTGCGCCGGGATACGGATGGGTGGAGGGTCATGCGTGGGGACTCCCTCTGCGTGTGTGCGATTCGGTCGGGCTGAAGCCGGTTCCGTGCCGGGGCCGGTCCGTACACGGCCGGGCGAGGTGGGGGTGTGCGGGTCTTCGCGTGTGTGCGCCGGAGGGCGGCGTGGCCGGCCTTGCGGCCCCCGGGACACCGCGTCCTCAGACGCGGGTCAGGGGGGTGTCGACCAAGTGCTCGGCGAGGAACCAGACTTGGGTCTCGCCGCCGCGGACGACCTCGGACACGATGAGGTCCTCACTGCCGGCGTCGCCGAGTTCGGCGACGCCCCGTGCGGCGTCCCGTGCGTCGAGGAGGATCGTCTCGTGCGCCTGCAGAAGCCGCGACAGCATGGCGGGAACCTCCTCCACGCCGTCGGGAGGGCGAGGCACGCGCGTCAGCTCCGCCGCGTGCCGGGGATCTCCCACCGCGACGCCCCCGAGGGTCTGGACGCGTTCGGCGAGGAGGTCGACGATCGTCAGCTGCTGCTCCGCGTGCCGGTCGAGCAGCAGGTGCAGCTGGTGGAAGGTGGGGCCCCGCATCAGCCAGTGGTGCTTCTTGTACAGGGCGTAGAGCATCTGCGTGTCGGCCAGGAGCTGGTTGAGCCGGCGGCAGGAGTACGTCCTGGTCTCGTGCGTGAGGCCGAGGGGCAGGTGGTTCACGCTGTCGAAGGCCTGGATCTCCGGCCCGCGCCGGTGCGGCAGCGGCCGGGTGTCGACGGCGGGTGGAGCTGTCACGGTTCACTCCGGATGTCCGAGGGGCGGGTGGCGGCCCCCGCGCCGGCCTTCGCCGGCACGGGGCGGTGCAGCAGGGCGCGGACCGCGAGTCCGCTGCCCACCCCGCCGACCGTGGTGGCCAGGAGCCACCAGGCCGGCCAGGGCGTCAGGCGCAGGACCGCGTCCACGGACCAGCGGCCGGGGCCGGTGAGTACGAGCGCGGAGGGGACGGCCATGAGGAAGAGGGGGTACTCGTAGCCGTCGTTCTGCACCCACAGTCCGTGCGGCAGCTTCACGGTCAGGGCCACGGTCATCACGCCGACGACGCCCGCGGCCGCCAGGGGGGTGAGGGCGCCGGCGGCGAGCAGCAGGCCCGCTCCGATCTGGGTGCCTCCCGCGGCGAGGGCCGTCAGGACCCCGCCGCGGAAGCCGTCCCCCCGGAACTCCGCCGTGCCGCCGGCCAGTCCTCTGCCGCCGAGCCGGAAACTCACCTTCTGCACGCCGTGCCCGGCGACGAGCAGCCCGGTGAGGAGCCGCAGGATCAGCAGACCGGTGTCCATCGTGGTGCTCCTGGGTTCGGGTGCGTGGGACGGCGGATCAGCCGGCGGCGTGGGGGTCGATCATGGACTGGGCGTAGACGACGCCCATGCCGTAGGCGCCACCGTGCTCCTTCACCACGTCCAGGGTCTGGGCGTAGGTCTCACCGCGGGCCCAGTCGCGCTGGAGCTCCAGGAGCACCTGCAGCCAGGTGACGGGTACGGCGCCCGCGGCGGTCATGCGCTGCATCGCGTGCTCGTGGGCTTCCGGCGTGACACCGGCGGAGGCGTCGGCGACGACGTAGACCTCGTAGCCCTGGGAAAGGGCGGAGAGCGCGGGAAGGACCAGGCACACCTCGGTCCACAGACCGGACAGGATGATCTTGCTGCGACCGGTGGCCTTGACGGCGTCGACCAGAGCGGGGTCCTCCCAGGCGTTCATCGTGGTGCGGTCCACCACCTCGTGCTTCGGGAAGACGTCGCGCAGCTGCGGCAGGAGCGGCCCGGAGAACGACTCGGCGGCCACGGTGGAGAGCACGACGGGGACGTCGAAGACGGTGGCGGCCTTGGCCAGGCCGACGGTCGCGTTGATCACTCCGGCCCGGTCCGAGCTGGCCGCGCCGAAGAACATCTGCGGCTGGTGGTCCACGAAGAGCATCATCGCGTTTTCGGGCGTCAGCAGGTCGGGGCCGGGGGCGGCCTGGACGGTGTCGAAGTCGACCATGACGGGTCCTTTCACGGAAGGAGGGGAAAGAGAGGGAGGAGAAGGCGAACGAAGAGCAGCGCCGTGGAAGACGGTCCCGTCTTCGCGGACAACTGCCGTTCTCCGTAGGCTTGTTCGTCTCCGACATTACGTACGCCGCAACGGCCCCGGTTGGCTGTGGGTGGCCAGGACTGTTCCCACGCTGCACGGGTGGCGCCGCCTCGGACCGCCCGCGCCGAAGACCCCTGGCCCGACGGGGATCCATCGGGACAGGGGCCTTCGGCGGCGTCGGCGGCGGGGCGTCAGAGGACGTAGCAGGGATCGAACACCCGCGGGCCGCTCTCCGGGGTGAAGCCACGGGCGATCCGCCACTGGCGGTGTTGCTCCGAGGCCGCGACCGCCTCGGCCAGCCGATCGGCCTGACGCGCCCCGGTCAAGCTCGGGGGCATGGTGACCTGGTAGCCGCCGAAGTGGGCCACGGGGCTCCAGGAGGGGCTCAGCGGCGGAACCGCCTCATCCAGGCCCTCGTATTCCCCGGCCGCGTAGACGAGCCGGCCGCCCACGACGGTGAGGACCGACTCGATGTGGGGGATGTCGTCGTGATGGACGGAGAAGTAGTCCCGGGACAGGATCGCGAAGTCGGCGAAGCAGCCGGCCCGCAGGGCGCCCTTCGCCTCGCTCTCGCCCGTGATCCGGGCGCCCCCCGCTGTGTACATCTCCAGCGCCTTCTCCCGTGACACCAGCCGGTCCGGCGGATACAGGCAGAGGTCGCCCACGGTCCGTCCGGTGACGAGCCAGTGGAGAGCCACCCACGGGTTGTACGACGAGACCCGGGTGGCGTCCGTGCCCGCCGCCACCGGCAGGCCGGCCTCCAGCATCTCCGTCACGGGCGGGGTCCGTTCGGCCGCTTCGGCGCCGTACCGCTCGACGAACGCCCGGCCCTGGAAGGACATGCGGTTCTGCACGCCGACCGACCCCCCGAGCGCCGCGATCCGTTCCAGGCTCCTCGGCGACACCGTCTCGGCGTGGTCGAAGAGCCACCGGTTGCCCGCAGGGAAGAGGCCCTCGGCGGCCAGCCTCTCGAAGACGGCGAGGTCGCGGCGGATCGTCTCGTCGTAGGTCGCGTGCAGCCGGAAGCCCCAGCCGTTCTCCATGAGCAGGCGGACGGCCTTCTCGAACTCGGCCTCGTACCCGGCGGCGAGTTCCGGGCGCGGCTCGGAGAAGTTCTCGAAGTCCGCGGCTGCCCACGTCAGGTTCTCCCCGGCACCGTTGAGGCGGAGCCACTCGTCGCCTTCGTCGGGACGTACGGTCTCGATCCATCGGCGCAGGTCGTCCAGTTCCTGCCCGGCGGTCTGAGGGAAGAGGTGGTAGGCGATCCGCAGGGTCAGCTCCCCGTCCCGGGCCAGCTCGGTCACGGTCCGGTAGTTGTCCGGGAAGTTCTGGAAGCCGCCGGCCGCGTCCACGGCGGAGGTGAGCCCGAACCGGTTGAGCTCCCGCAAGAAGTGCCGGGTGGACGTCTTCTTCTGCTCCTCGTCCAGCGCGGGCGCCGCGGCCAGGGTCGAGTAGAGGATCAGCGCGCTGGGCGCGGCGAGCAGGACGCCGGTCGGCTCGCCGTCCCGCCCCCGTACGATCTGCCCGCCCCGGGGGTCGGGGGTGTCACGGGTGAAACCGGCGGCACGCACGGCAGCCCGGTTCAGCAGGGCGGACTGGTAAAGGTGCAGGACGAAGACCGGGGTGTCGGGGGCGGCGGCGGTCAGCTCCGCCACCGTCGGCATCCGCCGTTCGGCGAACTGGTCGGGCGTCCAGCCGCCGACCACCCGTATCCACTGGCCCTTCGGAGTGCGGCCGGCCTGTTCCCGCAGCATGGCCAGGGCCTGGCGGAGCGAGGGGACGCCCTCCCAGCGCAGCTCCAGCACGTAGTTGAGGCCGCCTCGGATCACATGCAGGTGCGAGTCGTTCAGGCCGGGGATGATCCTGCGCCCCAGGGCGTCGACCACGCGTGTCCGCGGCCCGACGTGCCGGGCCACGTCGGCCTCGTCGCCGATGGCGGTGATCCTCCCGGCACGCACCGCGAGGGCCGTCGCGGCCGGATGTTCCGGGTCGCCCGTATGGATTCTGGCGTTGCGGACGACGAGTTCGGCGGCGTCGCCGTCCTTGAGTCCCGGAAAGGGGGTGACACCGCTGACCGGCATCGTGGTCATGTCCTGGTCCTCGCTTTCGTCAGGGATGAGAGGGGAAGGGCCGAGGGCCGCTCACGGGCACCGCAGGATGTCGTCCAGCGTCCGGTCGAGTTCGGTCCGGACCCGGGCCGAGACCTGCGGGGGCCAGGACTCGGTGCGGGCCAGGAAGGAGCGCAGGGCCGCGGTGCGGAATCGCACGAGGCACCGGCCGTGACCGGAGCACAGTTCGACGTCGGTCTCGTACGGGGCCCCCGGTCGTACCCGGACGTCGCCGAGACCGACGGGTGCGGTGACGCCCTCGGACAGAAGCGACCTGGCGAAGACCCAGGTGGCGGCCGACTGCCCGGGACCGTCGACCGGGGCGAAGTCGAGCCGGACGGCCAAGGGGTCGTCGGGCCGGTGCCGGATGTGCACGACCAGCCGGCCGCCGGAGTGGTCCGGTGCCGACACCTCGGCCGTGACGACGTGCTCGATGGGCTGCACGGACACTCCTCGGTAAGGAATTCTGCGGGGTACGGCGCCCGTCTCATGGGCCGGGACCGACGAGGTGGCCCGACGCTGGGGCTCAAAGGGTTCGGCGGACCCCGGCCGCGCGTTCGACGTCGCGCAGCTGAACGGAGAGATCGCCTTCGACGGCGTGGTGGGCGGGGCCGCTGCGGCCGATCGGCAGGACCTGGTGGCCCCGCATGTCCTCCAGCATGAGCGCGAACGCCGCGTACACGGCGACGACGGCCAGCACGAGACCGAGCACGCCGGATACGGTCCCTGCCCAGGCGACGCCGGAGAGGTTGGCGACGCCCGCCGCGGCGAACCGGGGCACTGCCACGCACAACACGAGCCACAAGGCGCGCTTGGCCTTCGCGACACTCGCCATGAGACCGGCGAAGACGGTGAAGGCGAGGTAGAGGACGCCCAGTACGTCCGCGCCCTCCGGCGGCTCGAAGGCCAGGACGAGGAAGGTGGCCAGCCAGGTGCCGGAGAAGCAGGCCATCAGGGTCGCCGCGACCACGTCTCTGGCACCGAAGGCGAGCAACCCCACCACCAGCTGGAGGACGAAGGCCGGAAGGACGGTGAAGCCGACCGCCCGGTGCGCGGTCCCGTCGAAGACACCGAGCTGGAAGCAGCCGACGATGACGGAGGCGATGGCCACGGCGTAGAAGCCGAGCGGCATCGGGGAGGCGATGGGGCGGAGGTTGATCCGGGTCATGCTCCGGAGATCGGGTTCGTGACGCCGCCCGCCGGTGACGGGCGGGACGCTGTCTGGAGTGCTCATGAGGCTGCCTGCTCGCTCGAAGGGGAATCGGACGGACGCGCGCCCGGGGAAGGACGCGGACGTCCCTCCCCCGACGAACGACCGCTCAGCTCCTCGCGAGGGCGAGTCGCAGCGTCTCCACGGCCAGCGCGACGGCCGACTTCGCCGCCCGGGTCTCCCGCAGCGCGTCGAGCATCACGAAGTCGTGGATGATGCCCTGGTAGCGCACGGCGGTCACCGGCACGCCGGCGGCACGCAGCTTGTTCGCGTACGCCTCGCCCTCGTCGCGCAGGACGTCCGCCTCGGCGGTGACGACCAGGGCGGGCGGCAGCCCGGTGAGCTGCTCGGTGGTGGCGCGCAGCGGGGAGGCCGTGATCTCGGCGCGCTGCCGCTCGTCGAGGGTGTACTGGTCCCAGAACCACTGCATGCCGTCGCGCCGCAGGAAATACCCCTCGGCGAACTGGTGGTAGGAGGCGGTGTCGAACGACGCGTCGGTCACGGGGTAGAACAGGACCTGCTGGAGCAGCGGGACGCCGCCCCGCTCCTTGGCCATCAGCGTCAGCGCGGCACTCATGTTGCCGCCGACCGAGTCGCCGGCGACCGCGATGCGGGTGCCGTCCAGGCCCTTCACCGCGCCATCGGTCACGATCCAGCGGGCGACGGCCCAGTTCTGCTCCACGGCCACCGGGTAACGGTGCTCCGGGGACAGGTCGTACTCCGGGAAGACGACTGCCGCGCCCGCTCCGACGGCCAGCTCCCGCACGAGCCGGTCATGGGTGTGCGCGTTGCCGAACACCCAGCCCGCGCCATGGACGTAGAGGATGACCGGCAAGTCGCCCCCGGAACCGGCCGGGCGCACGATCCTGGCGCGGACCGAGCCGCCCGCCGGCACGTCGACGGTGATCCACTCCTCGTCGACGTCCGGCTTCTCCACGGGCCCGGACTGGACCTCGTCGACGGCCTTGCGGCCCTCGGCGGGAGGGATCTGGAAGAGGAACGGCGGCTGGGCGGTGGCCTCGGCGAAGGCGGCGGCAGCCGGCTCCAGCACAGGGGTGACAGGGGGAAACACGGTCATGACGGGACCCGTTCGGTGAAGGAGGAATGCGTCGAGTCGCACCGTCGCGGGACGGCACGCCGTGACGTTATGTCCGTCCCACCGTCAGGGGCCGGCGTGCCGTGCACAGCCCTTGCCCGAGGGCGCACATCCCCGATCGCTGCTCGCGGTCCCCGACCGTGAGGCCTCTCAGCGCACCGCGTGGAGGACGGTGTGGAGGACGTCCACCGTCTGGATCCGGGCGGCCCGCGCCGCGTCGCTCTCCCTCAGAACGTCGAAGAGGATGAAGGCGTGGATCGTCCCGTGGTACCGGAGGGAGACCACCGAGACGCCGGCCGTCCTCAGCTTGGCCGCGTACGCCTCGCCCTCGTCGCGCACGATGTCGGCCTCGGCGGTGATGACCAGCGCGGGAGGCAGACACCGCAGCTCGTCCCTCGTGGCCTGCAGGGGGGAGGCGGTGATCTCCGTGCGCCGGGCGGCGTCGGACACGTAGGCGCTCCAGTAGCTGTGCATGGCGGTGCTGCTCAGGAAGTAGCCCTGCGCGAAGCTCCGATACGACGGGGTGCTGCCGGACGCGTCGGTCACGGGGCACACCAGCACCTGGTACACGAGGTTCACCCCTCCCCGCTCCTTGGCGATGAGGGTGAGCGCGGCGGCGAGATTGGCACCCGTGGAGACTCCGACCACCGCGATGCGGCACCCGTCGAGCTGCCAGTCGCCACCGTGCTCGGTGATCCAGCGTGCCACGGTGTAGCTCTGCTCGACGGCCGCCGGGTACCGGGCGGCCGGGGGCCTGTCGTACTCCGGGACGACGACAGCCGCGTCCGAGCCCAGTACGAGGTCCTCCAACAGCCTCTGGTGCGTGGTGGCGCTGGTGTTGCTCCATCCGATGCCGTGCAGATAGAGGACGACGGGCAGCGGTCCGTCGCTTCCGGTCGGACGCAGGATCCGCACCCGGATCCGGTCACCGTCGCACCCGGGGAGGGCCAGCCACTCCTCCTCGATGTCCGCGGCGCGGTCCGCCACTCCGCTCAGCGCGGCGGGCACATCCCCCGCCACCGGATCCGTACCGCCGTTCGTCTCCAGGCACGCGTGCTCCTCGACGAAGGCCCGGGCCAACGGTTCGAGAACGGGTGGCGGACCGGCGACATGTTCCACGACAGACTCCTGAGCCAGGGCACGTCCCCAGGGGACGGCCCTACGTTGGTGAGATCCGGAGCAGCCCACGCCAGGCCGCCCACCCGGGCTCCAGCCCCCACCCTAGGCGCCGACATCGGCCCCGTGCCCCGTGCGCATGAACAGAACATGCCTCTGCGCGCACACCTGTTGTCCCGGAGGGATCCAGGTGGGAGCCCCACCGCACCGAGCGCGTCAGATGACCTACGTCGACTCCCCTGCTCCCCGACAACATGCGACGAGGAGACGTGGCCCGTCACGTCGTCCAAGGCGACAACGCGCCCGGTCCCCGGGCGAGGCGAGACGAGGAGCCCGCATGGGGCAGACCTTTCCACACACAGGGATGGGGGCGGACGGACCGGCCCCTCGGACGGAGGACGATCGCGCACGGCCGTGGGAGGAGGTGTTCGCCCCTCTCGTCGCCCCCGTCCGGATCCTGGTCGGAGCACCTCCCGCCCGGCTCCCGGCAGCCGTTCCCCTCCACCTCGGCTACCTGTCCCTGCTGGAGGTCGAGGCCGGGCCGATGAGGGTGCAGCGGACCCCCCGTCTGATCTCCACGGGCCCCAGCGAGAGAGTCGCCGTCATCGTGCAGCAGTCAGGCACCGCGATCCTCACCCAAGACGGACGGAGCACCACGGTGGAGCCGGGGAACGCGGCCTTCGTCGATCCACGCAGACCCTTCTCGCTCGAGCAGCGCGAGGATTTCCGCATGGTGCTGCTCTCGCTGCCCGATCCGGTCCTGGGCCTTCCCGTCAGCCGTCTGCGGCAGCTCACCGCAGTCACGATCCGGCGTGAGGAACAGCATGCCTCTCTGGGCATACCGTTCCTGGAAGGACTGGCACGCGTCGCCCGGCAGATGCCCCCCGGCGCCCGCGACAGACTGGCCGGCTGCGCGGTCGAGTGGGTCGTCCTCCTCGGAGACGCGGCACTGGGGGAGGCCTCGGACGTGGCGGGGACACGGGACGGCGCCCGGGCACGTCTGCTCCAGGAGGTCCGTACGTACATCGACCGGCACCTGGGCGACGCGGACCTGGCACCGGAGCGGATCGCCGATGCCCATCACATCTCGGTGCGCTACCTGCACCGCCTCTTCGAAGGCGAGGGGACGACCGTCGGACGGCTCATCCAGCGACGCCGCATCGAGGAGTGCGGAAAGGAACTCGCGCGCAGGGAACGCGCCAGCCCGACGATCTCCGTCGTGGCACGACGCTGGGGTTTCCAGGACGCCACCCACTTCAGCCGCGCCTTCAAACAGGTACTCGGTGTGTCGCCCCGCCGGTGGAGGCTTTCCCTCCTCTCGGGGGCGGGCTCTGCCGGGCGTTCGACGCACGCCCTCACCGGCGAGTCGGATGACCTACGTCAGGACCGCGGTCGGGGAGGAGAGTCACGTGGAGCGCCGCCACGTCGCGCTCCCTGACAGCGAGGTCCAGAACGTGCAGACCGGCTTCTCTCCCGACGAGGACCAGGAAAGCCTCCCGGAACACGGCCATGAGCCGGCGGAAACCCGCCGGCAGGGCACCGAGGACCCCTTCCCCCACGTGCGGCTCGACATCGTCCGCGGCGTCCGGCCGGACGGCACACCGGCGCCGCCGCACGGCGGTCCCGGTCTCGACGAGCTCATCCTCTGCACCCCGCGCAGTGGCTCCTTGCTCCTCGCTTCGGAACCGCACCGCAGGCTCGACACCGGTCGCCTGTTCCTGGCCGCCTCCCACCGGCACCTCACGACGCTGTCGGCCCAGGAATGCGAACTGGTCGTGCTCCGCGTCTCCCGCAAACTCGTGCCGTGCGGCGACGACGCCCTCGCCGGAACGGTCGGACGCACCCATGACGCCACGACCGGCACAGCCGCGCTGCTGCGTCCCCTGCTTCTCGCCCTGGCCGTCCAGGACGCCATCTCGGCCGGAACGGGCAGACAGAGCGACGGCTCGGCGACGCGGTGGGGAAACCTACTGGCGGACCTGACCGGATGCCTCGTCGAAGAGATCGCGGAGCGAACGTCCGGACCTCACCGAGTGCCGTCCGACGGGCACGGGCCGGTCGAGGAGATACGGCGCTGGACGAACGCCAGGCTCGTGGAGCCCGACCTGTGCCCGAGCACCGTGGCGGCAGCGCATTTCATGTCCGTACGCCGTCTCCACAAGCTGTTCGAGCAGCAGAACGGCACCCTCAGCCGGTGGGTGCAACACCGCCGTCTGGAGGAGTGCCGGCGGGAACTGGGCCGAAGCGACGGGAGACAGGTGCTGGTGAGCTCCATCGCACAGCGCTGGGGCTTCGCCACGGCCGCCCACTTCAGCAGGACGTTCCGGTCCGCGTACGGGATGTCGCCGCGCGCGTGGAGGGAGACGCGCGGACACACGGGCTTCGTCAACGCGGCGTCGCCGTCGGGATCGCGACCGGCGGGCGAAGCGGATGGCACCCTTCCGAAGGGTGCCTGACCAGCTTGTCCGTGCTCCCGGTCCCTTCGCGGTCACCGCCGCGCTCTTGGACAGAGGGAAGGACTCCGCCCAAGAGCTCGCTTCAGTCCTCGGCCAAGGCCTGTGCGATCGCGGCCCGTGAGGCCACGCCGAGTTTGGGGAAGATCTTGTACAGGTGTGCCGCCACGGTGCGAGGAGACAGCCTCAGCGCCTGGCCGATCTCCTTGTTGGTCAGCCCCTTCGCGACCAGTTGGGCGATACGCCGCTCCTGTCCCGTCAGCGTGCCCCCCTCCCCGGTCGGATCCGCAGCGGTCAGTTCCTCCTCGCACCGTTCCACCCACGGCCCGGCACCCAGCCGTCCGAATTCGGCGTGGGCGAGACGGATCAGATCGCGTGCCTCGGCCCGTCGTCGTCGGCGCAGCCAGGAACCGTGCTCCAGCCGCAGCCGGGCCAACGCGAACGTCCACCCGTCCGCTCCAGGAACCTCGTACGCGGCACGGTAGCGGGCATCCGCGTCCTCATCGGGTGCCACCACCGCGGCGGCTGCCGCGAGGAGGAAGGCGTGATGGCCGGAGAGCGCCTCCATCCGCGCGGCTCGTCCCGCCTCGACGTGCGCCGTGGCCTCGGCCCGGCGGCCCGTGTGCACCGCCGCCACCACGAGGTCGAAGAAGGGCAGGTGGAACCAGGGCAGGTCCCGCGGTAGTTCACCGGGCCGCATGAGCCGCTCGATCAGCAGGTACGCCTCCTCGTACCGGCCGTGTGCCAGGGCCGCGAGCCCCCTGAGGTGCAGGAGATGGTCGGTGACGAATCGCAGGCCCGCGTCTTCGGCCACCGGCCCGATGAGCGCCTCCGCCTCCCGCAACCCGTCCTCGTCGCCCCGGCCGGCCAGGAAGTGGGCGTGGTAGTGCCGGAACAGCAGGGCGTTGCAGTGATAGCCCAGCAGCTCGGCTGTCTCCGCCTCGCGCAGGCATGCCTCGGCACTGTCCCACCGCCCACGGAGGTAGTCCTGGTAGAACCTGGCCTTCGCGATCGACCCCTGAGTGGCGTAGGCGTGCTGACCGGTGAAGCGCCGCCAGAGCCTCTCGTCGGCCATGTCGACGGCCGAGGCGGTCCAGAGCAGCAGCCACGCGGCCGACGCCTCCCTCCGGCTGCTCATCTCCTCGACCAGCCGGTTCAGCGCCTGAACCACCCCGTGAGCGGTACGGGCCGGATCGGACCAGGCGGCACGGCTCAGCCGTGCCAGCGGCGACACTCGGTCCGCATGTTCCTCCAGACCACGCCACCCCCGGGCATCGCCGGTGTAGACGCTGGCGAGCAGAAGCTTGAAGTAGATCTGTTCCGTCAGCCCCTCGAAGGCCTCGCCCCCGACCGCCGCGAGCTCGTCCAGGGCCTGGGGCAGCAGGATGAAGGAGGAGCCGAAATCGACGCGGTGGCTCTGGTCGACGTACACCACCGCGTAGGCGAAGAGCGGGCCGAGGCCGGCCGGGATCGGCCGCCGCTTGAGCTCCTCCACCAGCGCCGCGGTATGGGAGAGGCGTCCCCCTCGTGCTGCCAGGACGGCCGCCCACATCAACCGCCGGGTGTACGAATCGAGATCGGGGCTCAGGGCCGCCGCACGGTCCATGAGCACCGCGCCCTCGGCGTCACCGCCGCGGACGGCGATCCGCCGTGCCGCACTCTCCAGCCTGCCGGCGAGCGGGGCATCCGGCAGGACCGCCGCCAGTGCCTCGTGGGCCAGTCGCCGAGGATCGTCCTCCGCGAGGCCACCGGCGAGGATCCGACGGGCCGCTCTCTGTTGCCCGGGGGAGGAGAAGGAGAGCACCGCACTGCGTACCAGGGGGTGACGGAAGACCAGCGCTCCCGCCGCGTCCATGCGTGCCAGCCCGCTCGCCTCGATGGCGGACACCACCGCTCCGGCGCTCACCCCGAAGCGGCCGGCCATCCAGTTCTCCACATCCCGGGTGGTCGCACGACCACCGAGGGCAGCCAGGAGCAGCACGTGAACGGCTTCCTCGGAGAGCGACTGGACGCGGTCGCGGAAGAGGCCCTCCAACCTGTGGGCGGGCGTCTCCGCCACAGGGAGGACGAAGGGACCGGAACCGAGACCGGGATGCCCGGTCACCGGAAGTTCCAGCAGCGCCAAGGGGTTGCCCGCGGCCTCGGCCAGTACGGAACCGACCACGGCCGCGGGCAGGCCGGGCCTGCGGCGCCGCAGGAGGGCCTCGGCGTCCGCCGACGTGAGAGCGCCGACGCGGATCTCCACCGCGCCCCATTGCGTGCCGGCATCCTCCTCGCGCGCCGCACCGACGATGACGACGGGCAGCTCGCTCACCCTGCGATGCAGAAAGGCGAAGACCGCCGCACTTGACTCGTCCATCCAGTGCATGTCGTCCAGCACGACCAGCAGAGGCCGTTCCCGTGCCACCTCGACCAGCAGGTTCACGACCGACGCGCCGAGGAAGTCCCCGCCCGGTGCCGGTCCCTCCCGGACCCCCAGTGCGCACTCGAGAGCCGCCTGCTGCTGCACCGGAAGGGCCGTCGCGTTCCGGAACAGGGACCAGAACACCTGGTGGAAGGCGCCGAAGGCCAGCTCGGACTCACCCACGGAGCCCGCCGCCTCCACGACGAGCAGACCGCGTCGTCCACCCGTTTCCTTGGCCCAGGACAGCAGGGCCGTCTTGCCGATGCCCGGTTCCCCCCGCAGCACGAGCGCGGAGCCTCCTCGCCCTGCGAGAACGGTGTCCAGGGCGTCCGTCAGAAGCCCTGTCTCCCTTTCCCTGCCCAGGAGGGCGTCACCGTCCGAGCCGGACGCACCGCCCCCCGGTACACCGCCGCCCCTCACCACACCACCGCCCAAGCCGAGCCCCCACTCCCCACACCCACGAATCCGCGACGCGCCTGACCGGGCGTATCACCCGTCCCCTTTCCGCCCTTCCACCAGCAAGGAGGCGGGCGGCTCCCGGGGTTCAAGAGAGCGGGAGGCACGCCACTGCCTCGGTGTCACGCCGTACGCGGCTTTGAAACGCCGTGAGAAGTGGCTCGGGGTCGAGAAGCCCCAGGCACGCGCGACGCGTTCGACGGCACCGCTCCCCAGGGCCCCGGCACCCGGGTCCGTGCTGAGTACGTCGGCGTCGGCGTGAAGCCTCAGCAGATGGGCGCGCACCATGTCGTACATGGGTGTGGAGGGAAGCCGTTCCGCCCCGCGCCGCACGACGTCCGGCGGAAGGCCGAGAACGTCGTAGGTCAGCTGCAGGGCGTACGCGGCTCCCGATCCGGACCGGGCGAACCCGTGCGGAATGGTCATGTCGTTGAGCATCAGCGCGCCGGGGCGCACCAAACCCTGTCGGCCGGACTGTCCGAACCCGCCCGTCCCCGCGGCCTGGAGGCGCCGGCGAGACCATGGGAAGCCCTTCCACCATCAGGCAACGGCTGTGACGGGCCACCCGCCGGCCCGTCGGCCTGCTGGTGAACAGCATGAGGGAGCCGAACTGCCACCGGGACATACGGGCCTGTACCCGCCGGGCGTCGTCCTCAAGGGTGACCAGGGAAGGCATCCAGGAGCTGAGCAAGGCCTCGCGGAAGACCTCGACACGCAGATCCTCCTCGGCGTGCTCGTTCGTGTCCAGCAGATCCACTCCGCACGCCTCCCCTGTCGTGCGTCCGGTGGAGGTTCCCCGTGCACCGGGCACGCACACTGTGCATAGTCCTTACGCGTCCATCAAGCGGCCATCGGGCGGGCCGTTCGCCCGGCACGCGGTCGAGGAGCAGCGCCGTCTCGACGTCACCGACGCACGGGACGGCCGAGAAACGTCCGCAGGGATCCGGGCCACGCGATTCTCGCCCGTTGGCACCGGGCCGCTGTCCCCCGCACTGAGGACGTCGTGCCGACTCCGCCGCGCACCTCGTCCCCCGACCGGTCGCCCCTCCCCGGCCAATCGGCGTCCAGCACGCCCAGGGGCAGCGCCATCACCACGCCGGTCGTCAGGAGTCCACCCTCCGCAGGCATGCCCTTCCCCCTCCGTCGGTTCGCGGAATGCGCGGGCCACGTCCCTGCCCGCAGGATAGGTCGCCTTCGGGGCCTACGGAGCGGAGCGGCCTGTCCCGACCGTGCACAACCCTTGCTCGGGCATGACGAATCGTCGGACCCGCTCGTGCCCGCCGTGCTCCCGCGCGTAGTCTGCCCGCCGGAGCAGTACGGAGAAGAGGACGGGCATGACCACGACGACCTGGGCGACTTCGGGCGTGCCACTCGCAGACCGGGCGGACGCACTCCGTCAGACGATCAGGGAACACGTCGTCCCGGTCGAGATCGACCTGCCCCGCCGTCCCGAGCAGGTCTTCGCCGACGTGGCCATCGCGGAGATGGGGTCCCTCCAGGTGACCTCCGTCCAGGCCAACCCGGCCACCGTGCACCGCACTCCGAGACTGGCCAGGGCAGACGACGAGCCCGCGCTCTTCATCAGCCTGCAGGTATCCGGTGAGAGCACCGTCGTCCAGGGCGGCAGGTCAGCCGTCCTGAGACCCGGAGAGATAGCCCTCTACGACACCCGGCATCCGTACACGCTCCTGTTCGACCACGGCGTGGATCTCCATTTCTTCCGGGTTCCCGTGCGCGACATCGCCCTGCCCGACAGGGCGATCGACCAGGCGGTCGCCCGCACTCTGGGCAGCCACGGCACCGTGTCGGGACTCACCGCCGGATATCTGTCGCAGCTGGCCGCGAGCCCTCAGCTGCACGACGGCGCCGCGAGACACCTCCTCGCGGCGCCCACCATGGAGCTGATCCGCGCGTCGATCGCGGCGGAGGCGGACCGGGCCGACCTGGCGACGGGACCGCTCCACGAAACGCTGGGAGTGCGCATCCTCGACCACATGCGAACCCGTCTCGCCGACCCCGACCTGACCCCCGCCTCCGTGGCGGGCGCGCACCACATCTCCGTGCGCTACCTGTACGCCATTCTGGCCCGCCATGACGTCGTCTTCGGCGAGTGGGTCCGCACCCACCGCCTGGACGCCTGCCGCCGCGAACTGTCCCGCGTCCCGCCCAGCGCCGACACCATCGCCGCGCTGGCATACCGCTGGGGCTTCAAGTCGGCTTCGCACTTCAGCCGCGCGTTCAAGGCCGCGTACGGCGTCTCCCCCCAGACCTGGCGGGAGATGCGCCCCTCCATGCGGCCGGACGTCCGTTAGCGAATGCGCACCGGAGGGGTGATCACGTCGCACGGCCGGACCGCCACGTCCGCCGCAAGTCATGGCAGCCCGCCCGTCTGCCTTTTCTCGTTCCCGCCCGGGCTCCTCGGCGTTACTGTCACTGCCCGGGAAATCCGCCCGGCCAAGAGGGCGGCCGCGTCCGGACCATCACCCTCGTCGGCGTCATCGGTCCGCTGACCACGCTGAGGTCGAGCGCCAGGCATCACGGGACTCGTACATCGGTCACCCCGGCCCTGCCTTGCGATGACAATCGCCTTGGCGGCCGGCTACCCGGCATCGAACCCTCGCGCCAGGAGCCCGCTGACGGCCGGGCCGGCCCCGTCGTCCGGGGCGTACTGCATGCCACTCTCCCAGGGCGGCCCACCGTGACGGAGTTCTTGCGTTGCCTCTCTCCTCCATGGGCCCGAGGCATGGTGAAAATCGGACACGCCGCTTCCTCGCCACGGGCGGGTTCGTCGCAGATCAGGCATCGGTCGCGCAGGGACCAGCAGGACGGGCACGAGGTCCATGGGCGCGACGACGAGGGTCACGAGGGTGATGCCGTGCCAGACAGGCCGGTGGTGCACGAGTGATCGGGCGGCCCTGCGGGATTGCCTGAGCGGGCGTCGGTGAGAGCGTGAAAGACCAGGTCGGAGGACGTATCGGCTGATCGGAGCGATGTTCCTCACAAACATCGTTCGGCGCATGCCGGTGTACAGTCGGGACCGCCCTTGACCTGCACAAAGCAGGCAGGGAGCCGTCTTAGAGGTCCTAACAAAGGCGTTGGACGTGTCGGTGGGTGATGAGGCAGGTGGCGAGGCCGAGGAAGGCTTCGTGGATGTCGTCGCGTCGTTCCCAGCGGACGCGCAGACGCCGGAAGCCGTGAAGCCAGACGATGGTCCGCTCGACGACCCACCGATGCACTCCGAGGCCCGAACCGTGCGGGACACCGCGCCGGGCGATCACCGGTTTGACGCCCCGGGCCCGGAGGAGGCGGCGGTACTTGTCGTGGTCGTAGCCCCGGTCGGTCAGCAGCATGTCCGGCCGTCGTCTCGGCCGGCCGATCAGGCCGGCGACAGCCGGGACCTTCGCGAGCAGGGGTATCAGATGGGTGACGTCGTTGCGGTTTCCGCCGGTCGGCGACACGGCGAGCGGGATGCCCTGTCCGTCGACGAGGACGTGGTGCTTGCTGGCCGACCGTGCTCGGTCGACCGGGCTGGGCCCGCTTTCGGGCCCCGTCGAACGGCCCTGACGTGGCTGGAGTCGATCACCGCCCGAGACCAGTCGAGCTGCTTGGCGGACCTCAGCTTCTTGAGCAGGACCAGGTGCAGCTGGTTCCACACGCCGGCCTCGTTCCAGGCGGCAAGCCGTCGCCAGCACGTCATGCCGGAGCCGAAACCGAGCTCCTGGGGCAGGTCTCCCACTGGATGCCGGTGTGGAGCACGAACAGGATCCCGCACAGAGCCTGCCGGTCGGGCACCCGCGGCCGCCCCGACACCAGCTTCGGTCCCGGCACAGGCAACAACGGCTCGATCAGCGAACACAGTTCGTCCGAGACGATCCACGGTCGGGAGTTCCTCTTCGCCACGAACGGACCAACGAGCAACCGAACCGACAGTCACATGATCAAAAATTTCTGTTAGGACCTCTTGTCAAGACTCTTTCGTTCTCGGCTCGCCAAGATGACTTGAGCACCTCCGACCTGCGGTGATGTTCTGTATCTTCACTCTTGGAACCCCAGGACGAAAGAGGCTCATTGTTCCGAAACGCTTTGGGTTCAGGCTCGTTGACCGTCCGTGAGTGATCCGGTGGGGGACACGCGGGCCCGGTCGCCGGACGCGCAGGAGGCTGTGCGGTTGCTGGCGGTGTCCGCGCCGCTGGAAGGCCGGGAACGGGCAGAGATCGCTGCGCTGTTCAAGGTGTCGGTCAGGGCCGTGTACAACTGGTGGGCGAGGTGGCAGGCCGGTGGCCGGGACGCACTGCTGTCCCGCCCGCAAGGCCGCCGCGTGGGCGAGCACCAGGTCCTGTCCGAGGCCGAGCAGGCCGCCGTCCGGCAGGCCGTCCTCGACCGCATCCCCTCCGACCCGGGGCTTCCGGGTCAGCTGTGGACGCGGGGGCAGATAGGCCGGCTGATCTTCAAGCTGTACCGGGTCCGCTTCACCGAGCCCGAGGGGGCAAGTATCTCAAGCGCTGGAGGCCGGCCTTCCAGCGTCCGGACGAACGGGCGGTCGGGCAGGACGCGGAAGCGGTCCGCGTATGGCACGAGGAGACATGGCCGGCGATCCGGGCAGGGTGAAGGCGGAGAACAGCGGGGTTCTCTTCGGCGACTAGGCAGTTTCGTTTGGATCAGTTGCCGGTGGTCCGGAAGGTATGCGCCTTATGCCGCGTGGCGCTAAGGGTTCAAGGACTCCGCCGACGAATGGCTCAGGGTAGGCGGGGAAGGGTTATGCGCCGGCTAGATCCAGTTGCTCCCAATGGGTTGACGTGGGATCGGATGGCTTAACGCTGACCAGGGTGGGAAGGCCCGGGGTGCTTTTGATCACGATCACAGAGGAGGGCACCCATGGGGCGGCTTCGCACGAAAGACTTCCTGATCCACACCGGACCTGAGAAGTGGACTGAGACCACGGTCCGCATCGACGGCAATCGCCTGGTCGTCAACGAGCCGATCCCAGAGGTGTGGGCCAAGGACTCCAACGGCAACATCCGAAAGGACTACAAGGGCGACAAGATCAAGGGAGACCCGATCTCGGAGATTCTGCCCGCCGCCTGGGTCAAGGTCGTCGACGGCTGGGAGAAGGACGGCAACTGGGGCGGCTACCTCCAGGTCACCTCCGAGTGCGACAAGGGCAAGTGGATCGATTCAAGCGCCGGCTGGGTCGTAACGGTCTCCAGCAAGGCCGACCCCGTCACGTTCATCGACAAGGGCGACTACTACGAGATCTGGCAGCACAACAAGCCGGACAGCAGCCGCCCCCTGACGATCGTCAACGGAAACAGGCTGCGGTTCGTGGAAGATGCAGAGCCAGCGCGCTTCAACGTCTTCGACTCCACTCACTGATTCGCGTGATGGTGTGTTCAGTCGCCCGATCGCTGTGCCTGCATTGGCCTGGCACAGGCGCTTGAGGGAGCCGCGCGGTCCGGCGTCCGCCTGTGCTGGTTGTGCCGTGCCGCCCAGGAGCTGGAACCTCTCCTGAGAGGCTTCGCCAGCACGCGACCTGGGGAACGATCAGCCGCGCAGGGAGCTCGTGAAGCAGTTCCTCGCAGAATGAATACACCCTGGCGGCGGCTCTCCACGAGCGCCGCCGCCAGGTTCAACTCCAGCCCGCCTCGGGGCACCGGTACTCGCTGAGGGATCACCGGGCGGACCAGAGGAAGATGCCCGCGATGTGGAGTCCGGCCAGGTAGATGGTGGCGGTCTTCTCGTAGCGGGTGGCGAGACCGCGCCACTGCTTCAAGCGGTTGATGCACCGTTCGACGGTGTTGCGCTGCTTGTAGGTCTCGCGATCGAAGGCCGGTGGTCTGCCGCCGAGGCTGCCTCGACGTAGCCGGTGTCCGCGCTGGTCGGCGGGGACGGGAATCACCGCCCGGATACCGCGTTTTCACAGGTGCTCGCGGATCGCTCGAGAGGAGTACGCCTTGTCGGCCAGGACCACATCCGGTCTGGTCCGGGGCCGTCCTCGCCGACGGGGAACACGCAGGCGGGCCATGACTTCGGTGAAGGCGGGTGCATCACCGGCTTGTCCGGCGGTGAGGTGGAAGGCCAGTGGCCTGCAGCGGTCGTCTGCGGCGAGGTGGATCTTCGTGGTCAGGCCGCCGCGGGAACGGCCGATGGCATGGTCGTCCGGTTCGCCGGCCGGGGCCCCCTTTTGCGGGCCCCGGCCGCGTGCTGGTGGGCCCGCACGATCGTGGAATCGACCGACACTGCCCAGTTGAGATCCTTGTCCGCGTCGGCTTGGGCCACCAGGGCGGTGAAGACCCGCTCCCACGTGCCATCGACGGCCCACATCCGCAGCCGGTTGTAGACACCTCGCCAGTTGCCGTATTTCTCCGGCAGGTGAACCCACTGCGTACCCGTCTGAAACTTGTAGGCGATCGCGTCGATCACCTCACGATGGTCCCGCCAACGGCCACCCCGCTTGGGCGTCCGGTCCGGAAGCAACGGTTCGATCCGCTCCCACTGCGCATCAGTCAACGGCACATCCGAACCAACGACCAACTGATCTAAACGAAACCGCCTAGGTCGGCATCCGCTCGGACTGGGTCACCGGACGAATCTGGGGCGTCAGAGGCACGACTCCCGTCGTCCGTCGGACCGGGAACCGGTTCTCCGTGAACGCGGTGTCCGCGATCAGCACGCGTGGCCGGATGCACTTCACGGTCTTCACCGGGTCGTTTCATGCGACGGTCATGTGCCGCTTCCCAGCCCGGCTCGTCGGGCACTTCGACCGGAAGATCCACCCGATCGTCAACCGGTACTCGGCCCACTGTTCGAAGACCGTTTGGGCCTGGCTTGCCGGCCGCCAGGACGAGATCGAGCTGCACTTCCTGCCCTCGTACTCACCCGAGCCGAACCCGGACGAGCTGGTCAACGCCGACCTCAAACGCAGCCTGCCTCACACCCACCGGGCCGGGAACCAGGCCGAACCCGCCGCCGAAACGCGCAGGTTCTTCCACAGGCGCCAGCGTCAGCCGCACATCGTCAGCGGCTACTTCGGCGGCCCGCACGTCCGCTACGTCCTGGACGAGAACCCCGTGAGTTTCTGATCCATAGGGCTACCGCGGGTTTGCAGAGATTGGAGCGTACCTGTGCTCAGCGTCCAGGCGAGCCGCACCTGGAGCGCTGAGCAGTGCCGACGATCAGCCAAGGGTGGTCGTCAGGGCGCCCATGGCGTCTCTACGGCCCAGGTCGTGTCCTCCGTGAAGCTGGCCGGGTTGTCCCAGGGGTGCGTCCCGCCGGGGGTCGCCAGCCACACCTCGCTGTTGATGTGGCGGAGGTACTGGCCGGGGAAGTTCCAGGCCGAGAGCCGTACGCCCCCGGTGCCCTGCACGGTGCAGAAGGTGGCGTCCGCCTTGAAGAGCACCGAGCCGTCACCCGCTTCCTTGTAGACGCGGAAGTCCCGGTGGCGCAGGTACTGACCGGGGTAGTTCCGCGACTCGAAGGAGTAGCAGCCGGTGCCGGCCAGGCCGGGGACGATCTTCCAAGTGGCGTCGTTCTTGAGCAGACCGCTGCTGTTCGCGTCGACGACGGCGGTGAAGGCCAGGCCCTCCTGGTGGCGCAGGTACTTGGTGGTGTGACCGGGGGTGGTCACCCGGAGGGACTTGTTCTGGTCGACGGGAAGAGTGATGGGAGGCGGGGGGTTGCGCGAGGCGTTGATGAGGGCGAGGTTGGCTGTCTTGACGCGGGCCGCGTCGACCTTGACGACCTGTCGGTCGTAGGTGAGCAGGCCGTTGACCTCGTTCTCGACGTCGGTGATCTCGGTGTAGACGGATGCCGAGAGGCCTGAGGGCATCTGGTTCTCCCGGAGGGAGTCGAGCAGGCCGACGAACCGGTTGTTCAGGGCGGTGGCGTTCGGCTGGTCCTCGTAGCTGAAGCCGCCGCCCGGGTACCACTCGTGCCCGGCTGTCCGCAGCCCCAGACCGCCGAACTCGCCGAGGACGGCGGCGCGGGTGGCGGTCGGCGTGGTGGTGCCGGGACCGACGTAGATGTGGTTGTCGATCACGTCGCCGTTGCCGCCGTCGACGGAGCCGCAGCAGTTGACGCCGCTCATGTTGTCGACCAGGCGGGAGGGATCGTACGCCTTGACCTCGTCGGCGATGCGGGCCTGGTCGTACTGGCCCCAGCCCTCGTTCTGGTTGACCCACATCACCAGGGACGGTGAGCTGCGGTGCTGGTCGATGACGCGGTCGTACTCCGCTTCCCACTGCGTGCGCGACGCGCTGTCGGAGGGGGTGTTGTCCATGGACGGCATGTCCTGCCAGACGAGCAGACCGAGCTTGTCGGCCCAGTGGAACCAGCGCTGCGGCTCCACCTTGATGTGCTTGCGGACCATGTTGAAGCCGAGGTCCTTGTGGGCCTGGAGGTCGTACTTCAGGGCCGCGTCGGTCGGTGCGGTGTAGATGCCGTCCGGCCAGTAGCCCTGGTCGAGGGTGCCGGTCTGGAAGACGAACTTGCCGTTGAGCAGAATGCGCTGGACCCCGTTGACCTTGCCGACGGAGACGGAGCGCATGCCGGCGTAGCTGCCGACCGAGTCGACGGTGGCGGAACCGGAGAGCAGCTCGGCCTTCACGTCGTACAGGAAGGGATCCTCGGGGGACCACAGACGGGGGTTGGGGACGGGCACCGAGATCTGGCCACCCACCGGGCCGGTCACCGTGGCCACGGGGCTACCGCCCGAGGTCACCGTCACGCGCGCGGTGTGACCGCTGGTCCCGGAGCCGCGCACGATGACCTTCAGCGTGCTGTCGGAGAGGCTGGGCACCATGTCGAGCCGTTCGACGTGGGCGGAAGCGGTGGGCTCCAGCCACACCGTCTGCCAGATGCCGGAGGCCGCCGTGTAGAAGATTCCGCCGCCGGGCTGGGGGGTGACCTCGCGGATCCGCTGCTTGCCGACGGCCTGGTTGCCGGTCTCTGTGGGGTCGTACACCGAGACCACGACGGTGTTGGTGCCGCCGTTGAGGAACGGCGTGATGTCGTAGCGGAACGAGTCGAAGCCGCCGCTGTGGGCGGCCCCGGCCTGCTGCCCGTTGACCCACACCGTCGTACGCCAGTCACTGGCGCCGAAGTTGAGCTGCACGCGGCGGCCGTTCCAGCCGGACGGGACGGTGAAGGTCCGCTTGTACCAGAGCTTGTCGTTCTGGGTGATCTTGCGCTGAATTCCGGAGAGGGCGGATTCGGCGGGGAAGGGTACCCGGATCCGGTCGGGGAAGGTCGCCGGCTGTCCGGCGTCCGCTCCGGTGACCGCGAAGTCCCAGATGCCGTTGAGGTTGGCCCAGTCGGGCCGGGTCAGCTGGGGGCGCGGGTACTCGGGCAGGGGGCTGTCGACGGACACCTGGTTGGTCCACGGCGTCGTCATGGGCGCGGGTTTGGGGGTCCAGGCGGCGACGGGTGCGGCCTGCGCGGTGCCGGCCGTGGCCGACAGGCCGAAGCACATCAGGACGAGAGCGCTCAGCCAGGCTGTGGCCAGGGTCCACCTTGATCGGTGAGGTGACGTTGACGGAAGGTGCATCGGGGCTCCTCGGTCGAGGGGGAGAGCGGGGAGAGCGGATACGGGCACGCGACGGGTGGGGAGCAGGCGTACAGATCGCGGCCGCCCCGGTCCCACGGGCGTGCGGGTGTCAGCGCAGGCGCCATTGGTGGTCGGCGGTGCCGTTGTCGGCGTACTGCACGACGTTCGCGCTGTCGGCCTGGGACATGCGGTCGACGCCCAGGACCTTGCCGCTGTGCCGGTTGCGGACGCGGTACCACCCGTCGGCGTCGGGCAGGAACGTCCACAGGTGGTCGGCGGTGCCGTTGTCGGCGAACTGCACGACCTGGGCGCTGTCCTGTGTCGACATGCCTGCCACGGCGAGGACCTTGCCCGAGTGCCTGTTCTCCAGACGCAGTTCACCGTCCGGGAGCCACCGCCAGAGGTGTCCGGCCGCGCCGTTGTCCGCGTACTGTACGACCGGCGCGCTGTCCGCCTCGGAACCGCCGAGCACCGCTAGTACCTTGCCGCTGTTGCGGTTGCGCAGCCGGAAGTAGCCGCTGCCGTCGTCGACGACCTGCCACAGGTGGTCGGCGGTGCCGTTGTCGGCGAACTGCACCACCCGGGCGTCATCGGCCTGGGACATCCGGTCGATGCCGAGCACCTTGCCGGAATGGACGTTGCGGACCCGGTGCCAGCCGTCACCGTTGTCCACCAGCCGCCACAGATGGTCGGCGGTGCCCGTGTCGCCGAACTGCACCACCTGTGCGCTGTCGGCCTGGGACATGCCGTCCACGCCGAGCACCTTCCCACTGGCCCGGTTGGCGATCCGGAAGGCCGCTCCCGGCACGGTCCAGGGAAGTCCGGTCGGCGAGGCGAGCGGGAGGGCGGAGACCCGCAGCCGTGCCGCGCCGAGCGGCACCAGCGTGACGGTCTCCACCGGTGCGTCGGAGCGCGCCGGACTTTGCTGGAGCGGAGTGACGACGTGCTGGCTGTCGGCCTGCCACTCCGTGATCCGGCGGGCGGGCGCGGTGATGCGGTACGGGGTGGCGTGCGTGAACGGGTTGGCGGACGGGGGGCCGTCGGTCGAGGAGAAGGAGAGCCCCGCGGTGAGGTCACCGGGGTTCAGGGCGAGGCCGTAGTTCCAGGGGGTGGTGGCGTGCACGTCGTACTCGGGGAAGGCGTCGCTCCCGCCGGTGCGTACGTACTCCTCGCCGATGCGCAGCGCGTAGCTGAGCGGGCCCCGGTCGATCGTGACCGAGCCGCCGTTGGCCGTCCAGGTGCGCACGGCGATGCGCTGTGGCAGCCGTAGCGTCACGATGTCACCGGAGGACCAGGTGCGTCGTATGGAGGTGAACGCCGGCCCCGAAGGGGCGCTGACGGTCTGGCCCGCCACGGTCAGCGTGGGGTTGTCGCACCAGCTGGGGATGCGCAGCACGAGCGGGAAGGCCACGGGTCTGGGCGTGGTCACGGTGAACGCGACGTTGTCGCCGAAGGGGTAGTCGGTGTCCTCCCGGACGGTGACGGCGATGCCGTCGGCGACCTCGGCGGTGACCGAGCTGGGGGCGTACATCGTGGCGCACAAACCGTTGTCGGGGGTGGCGGCCCACAGTTCCTGAGTGAACCAGGGCCATCCCATGCCGTAGTTGTGGGGGCAACAGCGGTACTGGTCGACGCCGGGCCGGTAGGACTGCATGGCGAAGCCGTTCTGGAACTGCCCGAGTGTCTTCGGTGCGTTGTCCAGATCGACGCTGTTGGCGCTGGTGACGTAGTGGACGCCCTTGCCCTGCGGATCGAGTGAAGGAGGAAGAGAGTTGAACGCCAGTTCCTCGCAGCGGTCGGCCCACACCGGATCGCCGGTCAGCCTGGTCAGGAGTTCGTGGCTCGCCATGAACTCGACGACACCGCACGTCTCGAAGCCCTGTCGGGGGTCGGTGTGACCCTCGCGGATGTTCTCGTCCCCGGCGAAGCCGCCTCCGGGGAACTGTCCGTACCGGCGCATGACGGACTCGTAGGTCGTGTACGCGGCCTGGGTGTCGGCCGGCGCTCCCGAGCGCAGCGCGAACTGAGCGGGCTCGCGAAAGCCCTGGGCGATGTTGACGTTGTGCAGGTTGGGCAGGGGGCCGGTCCAGTCGGCTCCGTGGGTGTGGATCTTGTCCATCAGGTCGAGGAGGAAGGCGTCCCCGGTCCGGTTGTAGAGCCAGACGGCGGTGTCGAGCCCGTCGCCCCAGCGAAGGGAGACCCAGCTCTGGTTGAAGGCGGAGGGGCCCTGAGCGTTCATGAAACGCAGGAAGCGGGTCAGGAAGGGAACGATTCTGCTGTCCTGGGTGTACTCCTGCCAAGAGCGCAGCGCCTGGAGGAGCGGCAGGAAAGGCCAGAAGTCGGGACCGCCTCCCAACGAGGTCCGTAGCGGCTCGGGTCCGAAGAACCCGTCCGCCCGCTGGGTGGTCAGGACGGCGTCCATCCAGCGGCGTGAGGTGGCCAGCGCCTCAGCGTCCCGAGTGACGACCGCGAGGTCGACGTATCCGCGGAGCCAATAGGGGACCTCCTCCCATCCGGAACGGGCGGGGTGCACCCAGCCGGAGGTGTCGAAGTCGAGGAAGTGTGAGATCTCGTCGAGACGACCGCACAGGCCGTCGAGTTGCAGTCCGAGCTGACCAGCCAGCCAACCGCGGGGTGTGACAGCGGGGGCAGGGAGCCTGAGCAGGGCAGACGGCCTGAGTGGTGCCGAATTGGGATGGTACCGACCTCCAGGTGCCGGCGAGAGACGGGCGCTCGCGGCGCTGGCGTGCCGGGTCAGGACTTGGCTGAAGCTGGTGGCACCGACCACCGTCAGTGCAGCTGTCTGGACGAACCGGCGACGGTTCAGGGGCATGGGGTTCTCCGTGGGGGAGGGGCGATCTGATCCGTGCAAGGGGTGCGCGATTGCAGGGCCACGGTGCGGAGACGCCGGGTCCGAAGTCGAGACGGACCCGTATTACAACGTTAGAAAGAGGTGCCTTGCGGAATGACAGCACGCTCTTTCCGGCGTGTCCATGCCCCGCGCACAACTTCACCGAGCGCCAGGGCGAACCCGCCTCCGTCGCGAAGCAAGGGGAGGCGGACGACCGCACTCTCCAAGTGTACGATCGTACTCATGACGGATCACTTCGCAGGAGACCCCCGGACGAACCGCGAGCGGATGCTGGCGGGGGACCTCTACATCGCCGACGATCCCGACATCGTGGCGGCCCAGCGGCGGGCCGTGCGCCTCGCCGCCCGGTACCTGGCGGTCTACACCGAGGACCCCGACGCCGCGCAGCCCGTCGTGGCCGAACTCCTCGGTGGTCTGGGCGCCGGTGTGCACATCAGGCCGCCGCTGTTCGTGGACTACGGCTCGTACATCACGGTCGGCGAGGACACGTTCATCAACTACAACCTCACCGCCCTGGACGTGGCTCCCATCACCATCGGCCGCGACTGCCAGATCGGACCGAACGTCCAACTGCTCACCCCCACCCACCCGGTGGAGCCGGAGCCGCGCCGGGACAAACTGGAGGCTGCCAGGCCGATCACGATCGGCGACAATGTCTGGCTGGGCGGCGGCGCGATCGTGCTGGCCGGAGTGACCATCGGGGACAACAGCGTCATCGGCGCCGGAGCCGTGGTCACCAAGGACGTACCCGCCAACGTGGTCGCGGTCGGCAACCCGGCCCGGGTGATCCGCTCGATCCAGTAGTTCTACGCAGAAGGAAAAAGCAGTGGCGACCGGACAGCACGACCCCGAACGGCGGGAACGCATCATCGCCGCCGCGCTCGACCTGATCGCGGAGGAGGGGGTCGCCGGAACCTCGCACCGCAAGGTCGCCGCCCGCGCCGGTGTGCCGCTCGGCTCGATGACGTATCACTTCGGCGGCATGGACGAGCTGCTGCGAGAAGCCTTCACCCGGTTCTCCAGCGGCATCGTCGCTGTCTTCGAGGAGCGCCTCGGCGCCGCCTCCACCGCTGACGAGGCCCGGACAGCGGTCGCCGATCTGGTCCACCGCCTGTCGAGCGGCAACCAACGCGAACTCGTCCTGACCCACGAGCTGTACACGCTCGCCGCCCGCCGGCCCGCCTACCGCGAGCTGACCCGGGAGTGGATGCGCCGCAGCCGCGTCGCCCTGGAATGGCACTTCGACCCGGCGACGACCCGCCAGCTCGACGCGCTGATCGAGGGCCTGTCCATCCACCGGGCCCTGGAAGTCGAGCCCCACGACCGGGCCCTGACCGACGAAGCGATCTCCCGCATCACCCGCGGCCGCAGCGCGTCCTCCTGACGCGCCCCCAAGACCCCTGGCCGGCACCCACCTGGCCGAGGTGCCGGCCAGGGCCTCACCGGCTGCGACGGATGCCGGCCGACCGGACACTCACATACGGGACACGGTCGCCCCGCCGTCAACCGGCACCACGGCGCCCGTCACGAACCGGGCGTCCTCACCGACCAGCATCGCGATGGCCCTCGCCACGTCATCCGCTTCGGCGACGCGTCGTAGCGGAGCCCGGTCCGCGAGCTGCTGCTGAAGGGCCTGCGGCATGTGGGCACTGGCATCGGTACGCACGAAGCCGGGTGCGACGACGTTCACGCGCACGCCCACCGGCCCGGCCTCGCACGCCAGGAATCGCGCGAAGGTGTTCAAAGCGGCTTTGGCCGTTCCGTGCGCCGCCATCCCGGGAGAGGGCGGGCCGTCGGCCACCGTGCTGGAGACGAAGACGATACTGCCGTGCCGCTGCTCCGCCATCAGGGACAGGGCGTGCTGAGACAGCGTGTAAACACCGGCCAGCTCGTCTGTCACCTTCGCGTGAAAGTCGGGCCAGGACAGTGAACCCACAGGTGTGGGGACAAAGGTGGCCGCCGCCGCATTGCACACCAGGGCGCCCAGGCGGCCGTCGGGCGCGGCCTGCCGGATCAGCCGGGCGGCCTGAGTGGTGTCGCGGACGTCTCCCTGTACGGCGAAAGCGCTGCCTCCATCGGCTTCGATCTTCGCGACCACGTCATCGGCCGCGCCGCGGTTGGAGTAGTAGTTCACCGCCACCCGGTAGCCCGCGGCGGCAAGGCGCTGTGACGTAGCGGCGCCGATGCCCCGACTTCCACCGGTGACAAGGGCGGTTGGGCGCTCTGAGTTCTTCATGGGTACTCCCTGAATCAGCGGACGTACTGCGGAAACTAGTGAGCCCTGCGCGTCTAGACAAATTTGACTTCCGTCGCCGCTTGGCGTCTCCGTGCCCTCGCGCAAGCGTGCGCCGACTGCTCTCTGATCGGTCGGGTCGTGAGCGGAGCCAGGCGCCGAACGCCTATTTTCCTTTCGTCGAGGTGCTCGGCCCGCAGCGCAGACCAAAGGCGAACACCGGGTGTGAGTGGTCGGCGTACAGGAAATCCCGATAGAACGATCATGGTCGGCTAGCGCACGGCGTACGGCTTCCGCTGGGGTTCGGGGAAAGATCGTCGGGCGGGCCGGGGCGCTGGCTACGGTCCGATCGTGCCGGTGGAGTTTCTGACTGATGAGCGGGCCGAGGCGTACGGGACGTTCACCGAGGTACCCACGCGCCCGGAGCCGGAGCGGTTTCTCTTCCTGGACGATGACGACCGTGATCTGATCGCGCTGCGTCGTACGGACGCGCACCGGCCGGGTATGGCGGTGCGGATCTGCACGGTCCGCTACGTGGGCCGGTTCCCGGGTGAGGACCCGCTCGCGGTGCCGTGGGAGGTCGTGGAGTACCTGGCCGGGCAGCTCGGTATCCTGGACGCCTCGTGCGTGAAGCGGTACGCCGAGCGGCGCTCGACGGTGTACGAGCACGCGGACGAGATCCAGAGGCGGTTCACGTACCGGGACTTCACCGACCGGAAGTGGGGCCGGGAGTTCCGCAGCTTCCCGTACGGGCGGGCGCGGACGCACGCCGAGGGACCGGTGCGCGTGGACGCCTCCGCCCGCATGGGGGCCTCTGCCTTCCGGACCAAGCACCCGATCACCGCGCCCGTGGTGACCTTCTCCGCCTACGGTGCCCGTGCCGTCAGTGAGACCAACGCCGTCGTCATCGGTGAGAACGTCGACCTCCGCCTCGGCTGCAACGTCCACAACCGGTTCGTCGACCGGCTGGAGAAGCGGGACGGAGTGTGGCGCATCAGCGACCGCAAGAGCGTCTACGACTTCGGCACCTTCACCTTCCCCGCCGGGATCGTCGACATCGACGCGGAGAAGGCCGGCCGGTGTCCGCGGGAGTACGCGGCCCTCGCCTACCTGCTGGAGGCCAGCGGCTTCCCGGTGGACCGGGTCTTCGCGACCAAGGACAGCGATCTGGAGCGCGACATCAAGGAGTCCGCCTTCACCTGGCTGGGGGAGCGGGCCGCGAGGTGACGTCCGTCGCGGGGGACAATCGGCCCTGCGGCGGATGAGAAGTGCAGCGGGGAACGGACGACCTCGCGGCAGACGGGCGGTACCACACCTCCGCCGGGCCCCGGCCGGGTCCCGATGATCAGCCGGTGACCACACGACACCCTCACCGAATCACCCTGCGCCGCACGGCGGCCTCGGCCGTCTTGACCGCCGTCCTGGCCCCTGCGACCGGCTGCGCGGACGAACCGCCCGCCGGGCACGAAAAGCGGCTGAACAAGGCCGCCGACGTCGCCGCCTTGAAGAACACCTGCACGAAAGACCTACAGGGCCGCACCAAGCCGGGTTCGTCCTCCGTCACCGGCTCGCACGAGGACGCCAAGCCCCGCAGGGTCGACGGCGAGGCCGGGCAGCGCAACCCGGTCGAGATCACCCTCATCGGCGCGCAGCTCGCGGACTACCTCAAGACCCTGGAGCGGGACATCAGCGGCGGACCGGCCGTGAACTCCTCCACCGAGCCGCTCTCCCGGCGCATGTACGACGCCATCGCGCCGGTGGCCGACCGGATCGGGAAGGGCAAGCCGCCCACCGAGGTCCCCCGGGCGGCCGTCGACGCGGTCGGCCTGACCGGCCCCACACTGTCCAAGAGTGGAACGGGGGCCGGGCCGGCGCGAAGCCGAGTTGCGTGTGCGGCCCGGCCCGTACGAGGGTCAGGCCACCTCGGCCACCCGCAGACCGCCCTCGTAGGTCCAGCTCTTCACCGGCTGCGTCGTGCCGTCGGCGGTGGCGGTGAGAGCAAGGACGGTGCCGGGCCGGCTGTAGGCCCCGAGCCGCTCGACGAACTTCTGGTCGGCGGTCTCGGGCTTGGACCAGACGCCGAGGACGGCCGGCCCGTCCGGACGGAAGCGGAGCTCCACCTCGTACGCGACGTCCTGGTCCTCGAGGACCGTGCTGTCCACGGCGGCGGCCTTGCTGTACTGATCGGGGGCCGGTGCCCGGCGGGACGGTGTCGGCTTCACGAGCGCGACCCCGCCGAGCATCCCCAACGTGGCACACCGGCCGCTCCTGACTGCGAGCCGGCCTGCCACCGTCCCGGCGGAGCGGGCGGTCAGCCCCCGTCCACGCCCCAGTCGATGTCCCCGGCGAGACCCCGTTCCGGCTCTTCGGCGGCTCCCCGGCCGGCGTCGCCGTATACCCGTCCGCTATCACGGTCCACGTCCGTCCTGACCTGTCGCAGTGAAGGTTGAGCGCTTCTCGCTGAAGGCTGAGCGGTTGGCCGTCGGCTGGGTGGCTCCGTTCACGGACCGGGTTTCCTCGCGGGACGCCGCCGTCGCTGTTCAGCGGGGGCCGGTCTGTCGGGCCCGGCGGGTGGCGGTGCGGGGGTCGCCGGTGAGGGGCCGGCCGTGGCCGGGCAGCAGGAGGGTCGCGCCGGTCAGCTTGTCCAGTCGGTCGAGGGAGGCCAGGGCGGTGTGGCTGTCGTGGGTGAAGCCGCGGCAGACCAGGGTGGGGCCGGTGTGTCCGGTCAGGCCGTCGTGGGTGACCAGGGCGTCGCCGGTGAAGAGCAGTCCGCGTTCGGGGAAGAGGTAGCCGGTGCTGCCCGGGGTGTGGCCGGGCAGCGGGACGGCCTGCGGCGCTCCGGGGACCTCGTCGAGCCGCCGGTCGGTGTCGAAGACGCGCACGCCAGGGGTGGCGGGGGCGGTGAAGGCTCCCTTGCGGGCGAGGTGGAGCGGGGTGGTGATCGCGGTGGGCCGGCGCAGGAGGTAGGGCAGCGCGGAGCGTTCCGGCTTGGCGTGGCGCAGGGCGCTGCGCGGGCCGTCGCGCAGGATCGCGGCGTCGTTCTGGTGGACCCAGATGTCGGCGCCCGCCTGCTGGAGGGCGTGGGCCAGGCCGGTGTGGTCGGGATGTCCGTGGGTCAGGAGGACGGCGCGGATGTCGGTCAGGGAGCGGCCGGAGCCGGCCAGGTGCTCGCGCAGCTGTTTCAGGTGGGCCGGTAGTCCGGCGTCGACGAGGACCAGGCCGTCGGGCTCCTCGACCAGGTAGAAGTTGACGACGTCGTCGCCGAGGCGGTCCACGCCGGGGGCGACGCGCCGGTCGGGGCGGGGGCGGGACATGCGTTCCTCCGGTGTCGGGACAGACGCGCTTTCGATACAGTTGACTGTAATGGATTGGGGAGGCGAACGGGATGCCCAGTGGTGCTCCACGACGGCCGTACGACTCAGGACGCCGACAGCAGGCCGCGCGCCGCAACCGCACCGCAGTGCTTCAGGCGTGTCGGGAACTGCTCTTCCGCGACGGCTACCAGGCCACCACCATCCGCGCGGTCGCCGAACGCGCCGGCGTCTCGCCCGAGACCGTCTACAAGGCCTTCGGCGGCAAGCCGGGACTGGTCAAGGCACTGTGGGACGTCACCCTGGCCGGAGACGACGAACCCCTGACCATGGCCGAGCGACCCCAGCTCCAGGAAGTCCTGGAAACACGCGACGCACGCGCCAAACTCCGTCTGTACGCCGCGTTCGTCCGCGGTGTCCACGAACGGCTCGCCGCCCTGTTCACACTCCTTGCCCAGGCCGGCCCCGACGTCGGACAGGTCCTCGTCCTCAGCGAGGAAGAACGGATGACGGGCGTGACCGCCTTCGTCACCCACCTTGCCGACGCAAGCGTCCTGCCCGCCGACACCGACACCGCCCTCCTGGCGGACTCCTGGTGGGCTCTGACCGGGCCCCATCTGTTCACCCAGCTCACCACAGGCCGCGGCTGGGCTGCCGACACCTACGAGAACTGGCTCGGCGGCATGCTTGCCTCAGCCCTCCTGGACACCGACTGAGCAGACGGTGGGCTGCCGGACCGGTGGGGCCCAACCACGCTACTGCCGGTCCGGCAGCCCAGGAGGCACTGCGCCATACGGCGCCGGCGGGTTCCTCAGGGGTGCGGTGCGAAGGGCGATAGGGACCGCGCCCGCACCGCGCGGTCGGGGGCCGGACCGGGGGGAGCGGCGGGCGAGAATCGTCCACTCCTCATCCGGCCGACCAGGTGCGACCCGACCGTCGCTTTCCCACCGGACAGCGAGCTCGGTGAAGATCGACTCCAGCGCGGGGCGGAAGAGCGTTTCGCTCCCGCCGCGCTGTACGCCGATGACGGGCATGCGCCGCATCGTCGTAGTCACACCCGAATCAACGCCGCTTGGGCAGTCCGGGTTACCCGCGGGGGTAGCCGACTGCTCGGAGGCCCGCGAGATCCCGGCCGCTGTGGCCGCCGCAACAGCCACAATCGGTCATCCGGGCCTACCCGTCGGCATCGCGACGGATCCCGGGGTGTCGACCGCAACGGCGCCAGCGTGCCCGAACCGTATGCCGGCGTCGGCTTCAAAGCTGTGCTCTCGGTCCCGGGTTCTAGGACGTCCGCGGACCGGTCGCGGGGTGCTCGGTGACGTTCAGGCAGGCCCCTGATAGACGGCGACGGCATCCAGGAGGGTGTTCGCCTCGTTGAGCGCGGACCGGCCGTCCGTCGACTTGCGCGCCGCCGGGTCCTTTACTGATCGTTTCGGAATGAGTTCGGTGTGAGGGCTTGGCGATCGGGTCTGGTGGCGGCGGAGTGGTGCGGGTGTCGGATGATCTTGTGCCTGATGGCCTGTGGGAACGTATCGCTCCGCTGCTTCCACCCCGGCCGCCGCGGCGTCATCGGTATCCGGGGCGTCTGCCGGCGGACGATCGTGCGGCTCTGCGGGGCATCGTGTATGTGCTGCGCAAGAACGTGAGCTGGAGGGACGTTCCGGCCGAGCGGACCGGCTGCAGCGGGGTGACGGCCTGGCGGCGGCTGCGGGACTGGACCGAGGTCGGCGTCTGGCCCTGCCTGCACGAAGTACTCCTGGCCGAGCTGCGCAAGGCAGGTCTGCTGGACATGGACGAGGCCGCGATCGACGGCTCGCACGTCCGGGCCCTGAAAGGGGGGCTCACACCGGACCTTCGCCGGTCGACCGCGCGCGGCCGGGCAGCAAGCACCACCTGATCGTCGACCGCCACGGCACACCCCTCGCTGTCACCCTGACCGGCGGAAACAGGCACGATGTCACTCAGCTGACGCCGCTGCTGGACGCGATCCCCCGCATCCGCGGACTTCGCGGGCGACCGAGACACCGGCCGGGCCGGCTGTTCGCCGACCGCGGCTACGACGAATACCGGCGCATCCTCCGGACTCGCGGCATCACCCCGAAGATCGCCCGCCGAGGCGTCCCGCACGGCTCGGGGCTGGGCAAGACCCGCTGGGTGGTCGAGCGGACCTTCGCCTGGCTCCACCAGTTCAAACGACTGCGGATCCGCTACGAAATACGCGCAGATCTTCACCTCGGCCTGCTCCAACTCGCTTGCAGCATCATCTGCTTGCGACGCCTACGAATCTCATTCTGAAACGATCAGTTAATGGATCTTCTGTTGCTCCAGCCATTTGAAGACCTCGGTCCTCTTGTACAGGACCTTGGCGTTCTTGCCTCGGCCGAGTTTGTAGCCTTTCAAGCCCAGTTTCGACGCTTCCCTGTAGACCCAGCTCGTGGACATGCTGAGCATCGTGGCGACCTCGGAAGTCTCCATAAGGACGGGCTCGACGGGCTGGCGCCTGCGCGGTCGGCCGTTCTCGGAGAGGTGCTGCTGCGGTTCCATGGGTGAGACGGCTCCTCGGGGCTGCTCTGAGGCTGATCGCAGGGCCGGGTCGCGCTCTGCTCTGGCCGGATTCCGGAGATTCTTGATGGCCGCCCCTGCGTCACTGCCAAGAGCCGCCGGGCGGGCTGCGGCCATGGTCATGAGGATCGTCGGCTTTGCCGGGCCGGGATTCACTGCTGGGTCGCCGCGTCGTTTCGAGGGTTCCTGCGGTGGCGGGGCCCTGGCGGATGCAGGGATCGGGAGTCGTCGCCGATCCGTCGGGGTGACGGTGATCACGGAGGCTCGTGGGCGATAACTGCGTAGGCTTGTGAAGTCGTCGTGGTAGGTCCGAGGGGCGGGTGAAGCTCCCGGCATTGCCTGATGATGCGTCAGGAAAGTCGGCAAGTGGCCAGCATCAGTGCTGAAAAACCTGGGGAATGCTGCCCGGACCTGCGACTCGTTGTAGGGTGTGGAAACAGCCCTTGACCTGCAAAAACGCAGGCAGGGAGCCTATGTCCAGGAGTGCCTCGATGATACGAACGATATTCAAGTCCAAGATCTAGCATTTGGACGTCTGTGCAGGTCAGGGGCATGATAGGGGCCCCTCGGGTCAGCGAATGGTCAGCATGCGTCGCAGCCCTGTCTCCGCTTGCTGACCCTCCGCCCTCTGCGCAGCGCCTGTGCATGGTTCATCGCTCCCGGGGGCCGCGGCGATCGCCACGACCCCCGGATCGGCTTCGCTGAGCCGTCGGCGGGCCGGGCCCGCCCTGAACCGCCCCCGTCAGCCGAGCGGGCGGCGGCGGACCGTCGGCTCGCGCAGGGACGGCGGGGTGTAGCCCGCGTCCTGGGACGACAGGGTGGTGCCCGGGGGAACGATCTTGTCGATCTCGTCCAGGACGTCCGCCGGCAGAGGCCTGTCGGCCGCGCCGAGCTGGGACTCCAGCTGCTCCAGGGTGCGCGGGCCGATGATCGGGGCGGTGACCGCCGGGTGGGCGAGGACGAAGCCGAGGGCCAGTTCGATCAGGGTGAGGCCCGACTGCTCGGCCAGGACCGCGAGCGCCTCGACCGCCTCCAGCTTGGCCGCGTTCTCCGCGCCGCCGATCTCGAAGCGGCCCGGCTGGCGGGCCGCCCGGCTCGACTCCGGCTGCGGCCCGCCCGCCCGGTAGCGGCCGGTCAGCCAGCCGCCGGCCAACGGGCTCCAGGGGATCACCGCCAAGCCGTACCGCTGGGCCACCGGCAGCACCTCTGCCTCCACGCCGCGGGCCAGGACCGAGTACGGCGGCTGCTCGGCCACCACGCGCTCACGGCCCCGCCTCTCCGCGGTCCACTGCCCCTCGACGATCGACGACGGAGGGAACGTGGACGTGCCGAGGTAGCGGACCTTGCCCTGGCGGACCAGATCGGTCAGTGCACCGAGCGTCTCGTCGAAGTCCGTGTCCTCCTCCGGCCGGTGCACCTGGTAGAGGTCGATGTGGTCGGTGCCGAGACGCCGCAGGCTGTCCTCGACGGCACGGTGGATCCAGCGGCGCGAGTTGCCGAACCGGTTGACGTCGTCCCCCATGCGGCCGTGGAACTTGGTGGCCAGGAAGACGTCGTCCCGGCGCCCGGCGAGGGCCTTGCCGACGATCACCTCCGACTCGCCCTGCGAGTACACGTCCGCCGTGTCGACGATGTTGATCCCGGCGTCCAGGGCGCGGTGGATGATGCGGACCCCGTCCTCGTGGTCCGGGTTGCCCCGGGCGCCGAAGTTCATCGCGCCGAGGGCGAGCGCGCTCACCTGCACGCCGGTGCGGCCGAAGGGCCGGTACGGGATGGTCATGACGTTCCTTCCGTGGGGACAGCCGCGGGGATGGGTGCGGGGGCGGCTGTGGGAATGGGTGTGGGGGCGGCCGGGGCCGTGGAGACGGGCCGTCGTCCGGGTGCCGTCCCGGATGCAGCGACCTGGTCGACGCTCGCCGCCCCGCCGGCGGCGCGGAACGTGTCCCACAGACTCCGGTACGGGCCGTGCGCCGCGAGCAGTTCGTGATGCGTACCGGCCTCGGCGACCGTGCCGTCCCGCAGCACGACCACCCGGTCCGCGCGGGCGGCGGTGGTCAGCCGGTGCGCCACGACGAGCGTGGTGCGCCTCCGGGTGAGCGCCGCCGTCGCCGCGGCCACCCGGCGTTCGCCGGCCAGGTCGAGCGAGGCGGTGGCCTCGTCGAGCAACAGGACGTCCGGGTCGACGAGTTCGGCCCGGGCCAGCGCCAGCAGCTGCCGCTGGCCCGCGGACAGGCCCCGGCCGCGCTCGCCGACCGCGGTCAGATAGCCGTGCGGCAGCCCGGCCACCATCGCGTGCGCGCCGACCGCCCGCGCCGCGGCCTCCACCTCCGCGTCGGTGGCGTCGGGACGGCCGTACGCGATCGCGTCCCGCACGGTCGTGCCCAGCAGGTACGTCTCCTGCGGGACGACCCCGAGCCGGCGCCGGTACCCCGCCGGATCCAGGGCGCGCAGGTCGGTGCCGTCGATCCGTACGGTCCCGGCGGTCGGGTCGTAGAAGCGGGCGACGAGCTTGACGATCGTCGACTTGCCCGCGCCGGTCGTCCCGACCAGGGCCACCGTCTCCCCGGCGGCGACCCGCAGGCTGACCTCGTGGAGTACCTCACGCCCGCCGTCCCGGTAGCCGAACGACACCCGGTCGAATTCGATCTCGCCGCGCAGCTCGCGTACCGGCACCGGGCGCTCGGCGACCGGTGTGCCGACCGGCTCGCGCATCAGCGTGCGCAGCCTGCCCAGGCCCACGACCGCCTGCTGGTAGCCGTCGAACGCCTGGGACAGCTGCTGGATCGGTGAGAAGAACAGCTCGACGTAGAGCAGGAATGCGATCAGGACACCGGCGGTGAGCCGGCCGTCGCGCACCTGCCCGGCGCCGATCACCAGGGCCATGGCGGTCGCCGCCGTGCCGAGGAACTCGACGAACGGGAAGAACGTCGCCATCAGCCGCTGCGCCCGCAGCCTGGAGTCGCGGAACGCCCAGGCCAGGCGGGCGAAGTCGCGGGCGTTGCGCTCCTCGCGGCCGAAGGCCTGGGTGACCCGGATCAGGGGCACGTTCTCCTGGAGGGAGGCGTTGACCGCGCTGACCCGCTCCCGCGCATCGAGGTAGGCGGGCAGCGATCGCGCCCGGAACACCGCCGTGGCGGCGACGAGGACCGGCAGGGCGAGGAGCAGGGTGACGGCCAGCTCCGCGTCGATGACGAGCAGGGCGACGAGCACACCGAGCATCGTCAGCAGAGAGACCACGAAGGTCACCAGACCCGTCTGCAGGAACGCCGACAGCGCGTCCACGTCCGTGGTCATCCGGGTCATGATCCGGCCGCCCTGCTCGCGCTCGTAGTAGTCCAGACCGAGCCGCTGCAACTGGGCGTACGTCCGCACCCGCAGCGTGTGCAGCAGACGCTCGCCGGTGCGGCCGGTCACCCGCACCTGGGCGACGTTCACCAGCCAGCCGAGCAGCACGACCACCGCAGCGACGGCCGAGGTCGCCAGCAGCACCGCCGGTGCGGACCGGCTGACGCCGCTGTCGACGCCGTGCCGCACCAGGACCGGTACGGCGAGCTGCGCGAGTGCGTCCGCGCCGACCAGTGCGAGACCGCCGAGCAGCGGCAGCCGGAAGGGCCGTACGAGCGTGCGCAGTCCGAAGTCCGGGTCCCAGGCGCGGGCCTGCTCGGGCGAGACCTTCGGATCCACGTCCACGCGCGGCAACGCCGCCAGCCGCTCCCGGAGTTCCTCACCGGCCGGGGCGCCACCGAGCAGCCCTCCGCCCGGCCCCGCGCGGCCCGGCCCGGACGTCGCGGCGGCCTGCGCGTAGGCGGCGGCGACCCGCGCCCCGACGTCCGGGCCGGCCGACGGGGCGTTCGGGGCGGGGCGCCACAGCTCCTCGGTGACACCGCGCGGCCGCGGCGGCTCCGCGGCCGACGCCTCGTCCACGCCGAGTTCGCCGGGCTGCTCATCGGGAGACAGCAGCGACCGGTACAGCGCGCTGCGCTCCCGGAGTTCGTCGGGCGTGCCGATGTCGACGACCCGGCCGCGGTCCAGGACGGCGACCCGGTCGGCCAGTTCGAGGGTGGACGCCCGGTGGGCGATGACCAACGTGGTCCGCTGCCGCGCCACTTGGTGCAGACCGGCGTGGATGGCCGCCTCGACCTGTGCGTCGATGGCGGAGGTCGCGTCGTCCAGCACCAGGACGGCAGGGTCGGGCAGGATCGCCCGGGCCAGGGCGATGCGCTGGCGCTGCCCGCCGGACAGGGTGAGGCCCTGCTCGCCGATCACGGTGTCGTAGCCGTCCGGCAGGGCGCTGACGAACGCGTCGGCCTGCGCCAGCCGCGCCGCGCGGCGGATCTCCGCCGGCCCGGCGTCGGGACGCCCGTAGGCGATGTTCGCCGCGATGGTGCCGGACAGCAGATGCGGCTCCTCGAAGACGAAGCCGATCCGGGCACGCAGTTCGGCGAGCCGCAGTCCGCGGACGTCGACGCCGCCGACCCGTACCGTCCCGGCGGCCGGGTCGAAGAACCGGGGCAGCAGCGCCGCCGCCGTGGACTTGCCCGACCCGGCCGCACCGACCAGGGCCAGCGTCTCCCCGGGTTCCACCCTCAGGGTGAACCCGTCGAGCAGCGGGGCGGCCGTGGCGTCATGGCCGAACACCACACCGTCCCACTCCAGGGCCGGCGCCCCGTCCGGCACGGCGACGGCGTCCGGGGCGTCGGTGATCTCGGGAGCCGTGTCGACGATGTCGAGCACCCTCTCCACCCCGGCGCGTGCCTGCGGCCAGACGGTGAGCAGCATGGCCACCTGGCGCACGGGCGTCACGAACGAGCCGAGATAGGCGTTGAACGCGACGAAGGTGCCCAGGGAGATGCTGCCGTGCAGCGCCAGCCAGCCGCCCAGCGCGAGCACGGCGACCTGCCCGAGGGCCGGCACGGCCTGGAGCGCCGGGTTGTACCTGCTGGTGAGCCGGGCGACCCGGAACCGCGAGGAGAACAGCCCGCGCGACCGCCGCTCCAGCTCCGCCAGTTCACGCTCCTCCTGTCCGAAGCCCTTGACCACGCGGACGCCCGCGACCGCAGCCTCCACGGTCGACGCGACCTCGGCCGCCTCCTGCTGCGCGTGCCAGTTGGCGGGGAACAGGTGGCGGCGGCTGCGGTACGCGATCAGCCACAGCACCGGGCCGACGACGAGGGCGACCAGGGTCAGCAGCGGCGTCAGCGCGAACATCAGCGTCACCGACAGGGCGAACATCAGCGCGTTGCCGAACATGTTCGGCAGGAACTGCAGCAGCATCTGGACGAGCGTCACGTCGGAGACGGCCCGGCTGACGACCTGGCCGGTGTGCAGCTCGTCCTGCTGGCGGCCGCCGAGCCGCAGCAGCGCGGCGAAGGTGTCGTTGCGCAGCGCGTACTGCACTCCGAGGGACACCCGGCCGGAGCAGTACCGGCGCAGGAAGCTCGCCCCGAACCGCAGCGCGCCGAGACCGAGCAGCAGCACCACCCAGGGGGTCAGCGCGGCCGAGGGGGACGCCACCCCGTCCACGACATGGCGCAGGACCAGCGGCAGTACGGCCGTGGCCACCGCGGCGACGAGCGCGGCGCCGTACGCCCAGGCCAGGTCGGAGCGGTGGGCCAGGCAGTACCGGACCAGCCGGCGCACCCAGCCCGCGCCGGCCGGCCCGGGTGGCGCCGGGGACGTACGGTCCGCGGTGCGACAAGGTGCGACCGTCACGCGGACGCCCCGAGGGCCTGCGGGGTCGCGAGCGAGTCCGCGGGGCGGGGCAGTCCGTAGTGGTCGCGCAGCGTACTGCCGGTGTACTCGGTGCGGAACCTGCCGCGCTCCTGGAGGATCGGCACCACCTTGTCGACGAAGGCCTCCAGACCGGACGGCAGGACCGGCGGCATGATGTTGAACCCGTCCGCGGCGTCACCGTCGAACCACTCCTCGATGGCGTCGGCCACCTGCACCGGCGTGCCGGTGAACGTGCGGTGCCCCCGGCCGCCGCCGAGCCGGCCGATCAGCTGACGTACGGTCAACCTCTCCCTCCGGGCCAGCTCCACGATCAGCGTGTACCGGCTCTTGGACCCTTCGATCTCGTCCTCGGACGGCAGGTCGTCCGGCAGCGGCCCGTCCAGGTCCAGCGCGTCCGGGTCGATGCGGAACAGCCGGGCGAGCTGCCGCTTGGCGAACTCCGGGCTGATCAGCCGGTCCAGCTCGCGGTCCAGCTCCTCCGCCTCCGCCTCGCTGTCACCGATGACCGGCACGATCCCGGGCAGGATCTTGATGGCCCCCGGATCGCGGCCGTGCGCCACGGCCCGCTTCTTCAGGTCGGCGTAGAACGCCTGTGCCTCTCCGAGGGTCTGCTGCGCGGTGAAGACCGCCTCCGCCCACCGCGCCGCGAACGCCTTGCCGTTCTCCGACGAACCGGCCTGCACGAGCAGCGGGTGACCCTGCGGCGAGCGGGGCACGTTCAGCGGTCCGGCGACCCGGAAGAACCGCCCGGCGTGATCGATCCCGCGGACCTTCGCGGAGTCGGCGTGGACGCCGGCGTCCTTGTCGGCCACGATCGCGTCGTCCGCCCAGCTGTCCCACAGCCTGGTGGACACCTCGAGGAACTCGTCGGCGCGCTCGTACCGCTCCTTGTGCAGGGGTGTGTCGTCCAGTCCGAAGTTGCGGGCCGCGTCCGCTCCCGCGGTCGTGACGATGTTCCATCCGGCCCGCCCGCCGGACACGTGGTCGAGGGAGGCGAACCGGCGGGCCAGGTTGTACGGCTCGTTGTACGACGTCGAGGCGGTCGCGATCAGACCGATGTGCTCGGTCACCCCGGCGAGCGCCGTCAGCAGCACCGTCGGTTCGAGCCGCCCGCCGGGCCGGCGGGCGGGATCGCCCATCAGCCCCGGGCTGTCGGCGAGGAACAGCGAGTCCAGTCTGCCCCGTTCGGCGATCCGAGCGAGGTTGCGGTAGTGCTCGACGTCCCAGGAGGCGTACGGGTCCGACTCCGGCAGCCGCCAGGCGGCCTCGTGGTGGCCGACGCCCATCAGGAAGGCGTTCAGACGGAGCTTCTCGGCGCGCTTGCTCATGACGGTTCCCTCGTGTCCTTCGTACGGTCGTCGGGGAGGGCGCCCAGCGCGCCCAGCAGGGTGGTGCGGTGCCGCTGGAACAGCGCGTCGCCCGGGTCGCGTTCGGTCGGCAGGTCGATGCGCAGGTCCAGGACGAAGTCGCCGTCGTCGAGGACCAGCACCCGGTCGGCGAGGGTCACCGCCTCGTCCACGTCGTGGGTCACCAGCAGCACGGCCGGCCGGTGCCGCTCGTACAGTCGGCGCAGCAGCCGGTGCATCCGGATACGGGTCAGCGCGTCGAGGGAGCCGAACGGCTCGTCGGCGAGCAGCAGTTCGGGCTCGCTCACCAGCGATCGGGCCAGCGCGGCCCGCTGCTGCTCGCCGCCGGACAGCTCGTGCGGCCAGGCCGACGCCCGGCCGCCCAGGCTGACCTCGTCGAGGGCGGCACGGCCGCGCTCCTTGGCGTCGTCGCCGGACAGACCGAGCACCACGTTGTCGAGGATCCTCAGCCACGGCAGCAGCCGCGAGTCCTGGAAGACCAGCGAGACCCGCCGCGGCACCAGGATCTCGCCCGTGCCGACGGTGGTGTGGTCCAGTCCCGCCACCGCGCGCAGCAGGGTGCTCTTGCCCGAGCCGCTGCGTCCGAGGAGCGCCGTGAACTCGCCGCGGGCGAGGGTCAGATCGACGTTCCGGAGCACCTGGCGGTCACCGAAGGACCGGGTGAGGCCGTTGACGCGGACGGCGGCGGAGTCCACCCCCTCGGCGACCGGGCCGCCGTCGCTCAGGCGGTGATCGTACGTCGCCACGACAGCACCCTCCCCTCCACCAGGCGGACAAGGGCGTCGGAGGCGAAGCCGAAGGTGCCGTACAGCACCAGACCGACGAGGATGATCCCGGACTGGGCGTACTGCTGGGCCTGGAACATCATGTAGCCGATGCCCGACGTGGCGTTGATCTGCTCGACCACGATCAGACCGAGCCAGGCCGCGGTCACCGCCAGCCGCAGCCCCGTGAAGAAGCCCGGGAGCGCGGCCGGCAGCACGACCTTGCGCAGGAACAGCCAGCGTGACAGCCGCTGTGCCTCGGCGAGTTCGACGTAGCGGGCGTCGATGGAGACCAGCGCGGCGTGGGTGTTGATGTAGATGCCGACGGTCACACCGAGCGCGATGACGACCACCTTCATCGTCTCGCCGATGCCCAGCCACAGGATCAGCAGCGGAAGCAGCGCGAGGTTGGGGATCGAGCGCTTGACCTGCAGCGTGCCGTCCACGACCGCGTCACCGATGCGGGAGAGCCCGGACGCCAGCGCGAGCACCAGGCCGACCGCGACGCCGATGAGCAGACCGAGCAGGGCACGCGACAGCGAGGCCTGCACGCTCTCCTGCAGACGCCCGCTCACCCACAGCTCCTGGGCGGAGGTCACGACCGAGGCGGGCGACGACAGCTTGCGCGGGTCCAGCCAGCCGGCTGCCGAGGCACCCCACCAGGCGAGGACGAGCAGCAGCGGGCCGAGGAGCCGGCCGAACGGGATCGACTTGCCGCGCCCGAGGCGGCGCTGGATCGCCGGCACCAGACCGGCGGCCGCCGCCGTGCCCGGTGTCGTCGCGTCCGCCGGCGGTGTGGCGGCCGGGGGCGCCGAGGACGGCGGTGCCTTCTCCGGCCCGGCGGTCACGGTGGCCGTGCCACCGCCCGTTCGGGAGGTCAGATCGAAGTTCATCGGGGCTCCTGAGGTCGGGGGAGGAGGGAGCGGAACGAACTGGCGTGGAAGACGAGGGGGTCCACGTCCCGGTCGAGGCGCAGGTCGTGGACGCGCAGGACGACGATGTCGTGGTCACCGGCCCGGATCTCGTCGTCGACCGAGCTGGTGAACCAGGCGGCGGCGCCGTCCAGCAGCACCGCGCCGTCCTCGTCCGCCTGCCACGAGGCCCCGCGAAACGCTCGCCGGCCGGACCGGCGAGCCGCCGGCACAGCGCCCCCTGGTCCGCGCCGAGCACGCTGACGCCCAGACGGCCGGCGCGGCGCAGCACCGGCCAGGTGCCGGAGGTGTGCGCCACGCAGACGGAGACCAGCGGTGGCGCGAGGGACACGGTCGTGAACGATCTGGCGGCCAGCCCGACCGGCTCGCCGTCGACCAGGGCGGCGATCCCCGTGACGCCGGTGGGGAACGCGCCGTACGCGGCGCGCAGGGAGGTGGTGTCGTGCAGGACGGCGGTCATGCGGGGGCCTCCGAGGAGTGGGCGGCGGACAGCCGCCGCGGGGCTGAGCCGGCGGGGGACGCGGCCGGCTCCGTCAGGAGCGGGAGCAGGGCGTCGCCGACGCGGGCGATCTCCTGCCGGTACGGGGTGTCCGACAGCACGAAGTGGGTCACGCCGAGCTCGCGGTAGCGGTGCAGCGCGTCGGCGACCTCCCGCGCGGAGCCGACCAGCCAGGTCGTACCGGCGCCGCCGCCTCCGTAGCGGCCGGGGGCCGTGTAGAGGCAGCTGTCCAGGACGTCGCCCCGGTCCGCCAGGTCGAGCAGCCGTCGCTGGCCGGCGGCAGTGCCGCGCCGGAACGCCTCCCGGGCGCGCGGATCCTGCCGCGCCATGCGGCCGACCTTCTCCTCCGCCGCGCGCCACGCGTCTTCGGTGGTGTCCCGTACGAGGGTCGTCACGCGCAGCCCGAACTCCAGCGGCCGGTGTCCGCGCCCGACCTTGTCGGACAGCGTCCGCAGCCGGTCGATGCGTTCGGCCACGCCGTCCAGCGGCTCACCCCAGAACAGCTGGACGTCGGCCTCCTGCGCGGCGACCCGCTCGGCGGCCGGGCTCGCGCCGCCGAAGTACAGCCGGGGGTGCCGGCCCTCCTCGGCGCGCCAGGGACGCGGCCGGACCGTGGAGTTCTTCACCCGGTAGTGCTCTCCCCGGAACGTCACCTCCTCGTCGTTCCACAAGCGGCGCACCAGCCGGAGGAACTCCAGGGTGCGCTCGTAGCGGCGGCCGGGGTCGAACTCGCCGTCGCCGTAGGACGCGGCGTCGTCGAGGCCGCTGACGATGTTGACCAGGACCCTGCCTTCGCTGAGCCGGTCGAGGGTGGCCGCGGCGGAGGCGAAGTTCGCCGGGTGCCAGTAGCCGGGCCGGATGGCGATGAGCGGCTTGAACGTCGTCGTACGGGCGGCGAGGGAGGCCGCGACGGTGAAGGTGTCCGGACGGCCCCAGCCGGTGCCGAGGAGCGCCCCGGCCCAGCCGTGGTCCTCGACGGCGCGGGCCAGCTCCGTGGAGTGGTCCAGCGTGCCCCAGCCCTCGACGGTGTCGTCGCCGCGATGCCCGGGCTCGACGGTGTTCGGGATGTACCAGAGGTGTTCGCCCATCTCAGGCCCGCCCTCGGTACGCGGCGGGCGCGGCCTCCGCCGCGACCTTCTCGAACCGCCGGTCGAACAGCACGCTGACGTCGAACTTCTTCACGAAGCCGGCGCCGGACATGAGATCGGCGATCGACTGCTCCCAGGCGATGGAGGAGTCCCAGTTCGTGGGGTACAGCGGCTTGCTGCGGGCCTTGACGATCCGTTCGCCGTCCTCGCGGCTGACGCCCTGATCCTTGACGTAGTACGACTCGATCCACTGCTCGGGGTTCTCCCAGGACCAGTTGTTGCCCCGGACCCAGATCGGGATGAACGCCCGGATCGCCGCCGCCTTGCGTTCGTCGGCGAGCACCGACGTGGGCGCCCACAGCAGGCTCAGGAGGTCCTGGACGTCGGTGGGCAGGGTGCGCGCGCCGTCCTTCGCGTACTGCTTCAGGTACTTCGTCAGCGACGGCTCGGTCAGCGGGGCGAGGTCGACCTGGTCGCCCTGGAGCGCGGTCAGGAACTGGGCGCTGGGCAGCGGCACCAGGGTCACGTCCTTGTGGGAGATGCCGTTCTCGTTCAGCCACTTGAGGATCGTGACGCCCTGCGCCTGGCCCTGGGAGAAGGCGATCCGCTTGCCGACGACGTCCTTCGCCGTCCGGATGTCGCTGCCCGGCCGGGTGGTGGGGATGTAGGTGACCGCGGTGTTGTGCGCGATGGCGACGATCTTGGCGTCGAAGCCGATGTCGTGCGCCTGTATCGGCGGCATCCCGGCGTTGCTCGCCAGGTCGACCGCGCCCGCCCGGAAACCCTGGATGGTCTCGGGGCCGCCGTTGAGCCGGACCCACTCGACGGAGAACGGCAGCGGGCCGAGCGAGGGTTCCGCGACGAGCTGCGCCTGCGTCGTGGCCGTTCCGATCCTGAGGGTGGTCTTCTTGTCGGGTGCGACGGTCGGCAGCGCGCCGAGCTGCGTGGAGCCGGCCTGGTCGGGGGAAGCGCAGCCCGCGAGTGCCAGCAGCGCGCCGCTGCCCAGGGCGAGGAATCCCCGGCGGTCCAGGGGTCTTGAGGTGTGCAGGGACATGGCGATACGGGGGCCTTTCACGTGCCGGCGGGGGAGGGGCCGGGGGAGGAGGCCGGCGGAGGGCCGGCGGGGTGGACCGAAGGGCGGAGCGAGGGGGCGGCGGGGCCACCGGCGTCGGCGGCGGCAAGCGGCGGCACGGGCGTCGGCGGCCCCCGGGGGTGTCAGGAGGCGTCGGCGACCCGGTGATCGGCGGTGAACGGGCGCCCGGCGACCGACTCGGACGGGTGTCCGTCCGGTCCGACGGGGACCTCGCCGATCAGGGTGACCCGGTGCAGCCGGCGCTCGACGTCGAGGTGCTCCAGATCGCGCGGGGCGAGGTGCGCGGTGGCCCGGTTGTCCCAGAACGCCACGTGCCCCGGCTCCCAGCGGAAGCGCACCGTGTACTCGGGCCGGGTGATCTCGGCGTACAGCAGGTCCAGGATCCGTCGGCTCTCCGCGGCGGTGACGCCCACGATGTGGCTGGTGAACCCCGGGTTGACGAACAGCGCGCGCTCCCCGGTCTCCGGGTGCACCCGCACCACGGGGTGTACGGACACGAGCAGGTTGTCGTTGATCCGGCGGGCGTACGCGCCGTCCTCGCCGACCGGCCGGTCGCCGCCGTACCGGTGCTCGGCGCGCAGCGTGTCCACGAACGCCCTGACGGGGGCGGACAGCCCCTCGTACGCGGCGACGAGGTTGGTCCACTGCGTGTCGCCGCCGAACTCCGGGACCGTCTCGGCGCGCAGGACGGACCCGGCGGGCGGGTTCACCGCGGCGGTGACGTCGGTGTGCCAGCCGTCGAAGTAGCTGTACTGGCGCTTGCGGTACTCCGCCCGGAAGTTCTTCCCGTAGCGCTCCTCGAAGCGGCGCGGGTCGATGGTGAAGATCTCCGGGTGGCCCTCCGGCGGGGCGTCGTCGTGCGGATGGGCGTAGGTGAGCTCGCCGAAGTGGCGGGCGAAGGCGATCTGCGAGGCGTGGTCGAGCCGCTGCCCCCGGAAGAAGACGACCTTGTGACGGTGGAGGGCCTGCTTGATCTCGTCGACCGTCTCGACGGCCAGCGGGCCGGCGAGGTCCACGCCGTCGAGGTCGGCGCCGATGTGACCGGCGACGGGACGGACGGTGAGCGTGCTCATGGGGCGAGTCCTTTCGGGCATGACGAACGAGGACGGGTGAGGAAGGCGACCGGGCGCACCGGGACGGTGTCGGGGTACGCGGGATCACCTGCCGGGCGCGGGCTCACGGATGTGAAGGGCGCCCGGCAGGTGTCAGGTACGCGGCGAGGCCGGGAAAGAGGGGCCGGCGCCGGTGCTGCAGCCGGTACTTCAGCCAGAGCTCCAGGCGGTGCTCAGCCGTGCTGGTGCCCCAGCCAGTGCTCCAGCCGGTGTTCAGCTGTGCTCCGGCCGTGCTTCAGCCGGTGAACCTGCCTGAGCCAGCACGGAGTTCGGCGGAGTCGTACGCCGGGGGCGGTGCCCAGTGCCCCGGCGCGGCGGTGCGCGCCGGCGGAGAGCCGGTCAGTGGGCGCGACAGCCCAGTCCGGCGAAGTGGTGCGCGCGGAAGGCGTTCACGGGGTGCCGGCCTGCGGCTGCCCGGATCGTGGCCCTCTGCTGTGCGTCCATGAGAAGAGTGTGCTGCTCCCGTGCCGGTGCGGACAATATTTTCTGGCGGCGCGGAAGAAACCCGCCCCGCCCCACCCGGCTCATCGGGCGCCGCCGCTGGTACGCAGCCCCAACGGGTCCTGGTAGACAGCCGCGAGCACCGGCGCGGTCGCCGCCACCGCGAGGGTGTCCGCGCCGAAGGAGCCGGTCCGCACCTGGTCGCCGCCGCTCGCCAGCTCGCGGGTCAGCTCGTCGAGCAGCCGGGGCAGACGGAGGGTGGCGAACTCGGTCAGCACCAGGTCGTCCGGGCGGATCAGGTCGAGCAGCGGCCGCACCGCGTGCGCGATCAGCCGCAGGCGGGTGCGGATCAGGTCGAGCGCCCGGACGTCGCCCGCGCGGGCGGCACGCACGAGCAACTGCAGATCGGGGTGCGGGATGACGCCCTCGGCGACGGCGCGCCGCGCGACGGCACGGTCGGAGACGGTGACCTGGAGGCAACCGGTGCGGCCGCAGGGGCACGGCTCTGCCGATCCCGGGACGGGCAGGTGGGCGATGCCGCCGGCGCCGTACCGCCGGCCCTGCAGCAGGACGCCGCCGGTGGCGATCGCCGCGTCCACGGCGTTGCCGACGAACAGGTGCACCAGGTCGCCGCCGCGGTTGGCGCCGAACAGCAGCTCGGCCTGGGCCAGCGCCCGGGCGTGACCTTCCACATGGACCGGCAGTCCCACCGTGCGCTGCAGCGAGCGCCGCAGCGGGATGTCGCGCCAGCCGAGCGCGGAGTTCTCGACCAGGACCCCGGCGTCGGGATCGACCCAGCCGCCGGTGGCCACGCCGAGGCCGAGGACGGAGCGCCCGCCGAGGTGTCTGCGCAGGAAGCCGGGCAGTCGTGCGGCGAGGTCCTGGAGGGCCGCCCCGTGCTGGGGCTGCCGGGGCACGTGCTCGTACGCGATGACGTTGCCGCGCAGGTCGGTGAGCGAGAACGTGAGCCGCGGGACGGCGATGTGCACGCCCGCCGCGACGTGGTGCGCGGTCTCGATGTCCAGTGGGATGCGGGGGCGTCCCGGCCGAGGCGGCCGGTGCGGCTCGGGCGGCTCACAGACCAGTCCCATCGCGAGCAGTTCGGCTGCGTGCCGTGACACGACGGCCGCGCTCAGGCCCGTCTCCCGGATGATCGCGGTGCGGGCCAGCGGGCCTCCGCGCAGGATGGCCCGCAGGACGGCGGCGTCGGGCTGGTCGGCGGCGGGCTTACCGCCCGGCGTCGCGATGAGCGCTGGTCGCATCGGGATTCCTCGGTCCGGGAGTCGGTCGTACGGTGGCACGGCGGCCCCGGCAACCGAGGGCCGACGGAGGCGGGGGACAGCTCGACGACCTGATGCCCCGATGCTCGCAAGCCCGAGGGGACCGGTCAACGATCCGGCGTTAAGGCGCAATGACGGTTCTGCGAAGCGCCCCCGGCGGCTTCGCTCAACCTCAGGCCGTGATGGCGTCCTTCACCTTCCCGACGATGGCCGGCGTCGACGCCTTGGCCCCGCCTCGCTCGCGAGTTCTATGCTGCCGAGGGGCCTCGGGCGGGCGTCAGGCAGCGATCCGGCTTCCGAAGTGTTCGACCGGCTGACGGCCGAAGGAATCGTGCTCCATGAATCAGAGCGATGTCGGTGCCCGACGGGTCGGTGGTGCGTGGGCGCACGCCGTCCGTGTGCAGAGGGGGTCTCCCGCGTGTTTGATGGCCCATCAGGTAAGTCAGCGTTCGGTCAGCATGAGTCGCCAGACGTTCCCGGAGCGTTGCCTGTACAGGCGTCGGTGGCGGCGTGAAAGCCCAGACGGGAAGCCGTCCAGCCTGACCGGGGCGATGTTCCTCACAAACATCGGGCGGGGATGTCGGTGTAAAGTCGAGACCGCCCTTGACCTGCGTAAAGCAGGCAGGGAGCCGTCTTCGAGGAGTCCAAAGTGCTGCGTACTCTGTTCAAGTCCAAGATCCACCGCGCCACCGTCACCCAGGCCGACCTGCACTACGTCGGTTCGGTCACCGTCGACGTGGAGTTGATGGAGGCGGCCGACCTGCTTCCCGGTGAGTTGGTGCACATCGTCGACATCGACAACGGTGCCCGTCTGGAGACGTACGTCATCGAGGGGGAGCGGGGTTCCGGTGTCATCGGCATCAACGGTGCCGCCGCGCACCTCGTGCACCCCGGTGACCTGGTGATCCTCATCAGCTACGCGCAGGTCGACGACGCCGAGGCGCGGGGCTTCGTGCCGCGCGTCGTGCACGTCGACGGGGACAACCGCATCGTGGAGCTGGGGGCCGACGCGTCCGCGCCCGTCCCCGGCAGCGACACGGTGCGCCCCCCGCACGCCGTGCCCGCCCACGGCTGAGCACGGGCCCCGTCGGTCCGGGCCGAACCGAGGAAGGACGGCACCCCATGGCCGATCCACGGATCCGTGACGATCGGGCGAACGGACGTCTGGAGGCGTTCGAGGAGGACGTTCCCGTCGGTGTCGTCGTCTACTTCGCCCTCGACGCCGAGCCCCACGCCCTGGTGGCGGTGCACACCGTCGTCGAGGAGGAGCACGAGGGGAAGGGCATCGCCGGGGCGCTCGTGCGCGAGCTGTACGCCACCGCCGCCCGCGAGGGCGTGCCCGTCGTACCGCTCTGCTCGTACGCCGCGAAGTGGGCCGAACGCCATCCGGACGAGGCGCCCGCGCCGCCGGACGAGGCGGTCCGCGCGGCGAAGGAGCAGCTCAGGGCCACCCCGAGCCTGTGGTGACCCCCTACGGGACCGAGGGCTGACCCGTAGGGGCGGTCCGGCGGGCGCCGGAAGCGGCCCCGGGTCACTCTGGGAAGCGACGAACCCGACGAGCGAGAGGCCCGTGATGACCCACCCCGCCCCTGACCCGCTGCCCCCGTCGCCCATCCCGCCCCCCGTGCCCGCACCCAACCCCGTACCCTCGCCGGGCCCGGTCCCGGCCCCGCCGGATCCCGCTCCCGGCCCGGCCCCGCAGCCCGGCGGGCCCGTCCCGGAACCCGAGCCCCAGCCCCAGCCGGGCCCCGCCGGCGGAGGGCCCGTGCCCGCGCGGAGGTGACAGAAGAGGGGCGGGATCGTGTGAAGTCCTTGTCACGGAGCGTGCGCCACCCCTAACTTGTCGGCTGTCGCAGTGTTCCAAGGGGGGCCCATGGCCGTACGCGGACGTCACCGCCGTCACCAGCCGAGCCGCGTCAACCGCGCCTCGCTCACCATCACGGCGGGAGGCGCCGGCATGGCGCTGCCGCTGATCGGCGCGGGCACGGTGCAAGCGGCCTCGCTGAACGTCTGGGAGAAGGTCGCCGCCTGCGAATCCTCCTCCAACTGGCAGATCAACACGGGGAACGGCTACTTCGGCGGCCTCCAGTTCACCCAGTCCACCTGGGAGGAGTACGGCGGCACGCACTACGCGCCGCGCGCCGACCTCGCCTCCCGGGACCAGCAGATCCTGATCGCCGAGCGCGTCCTCAAGGGACAGGGCCCCGGCGCCTGGCCGTCCTGCGGCCCCCGCGCCGGTCTCGCCCGGGGCGGTGGGGCGCCCGAGGCCACCACCCGGGCCGCCGCGGCGAAGCCGTCCGGCGGGAACCAGGTGCGCACCGCCTCCCTGCCCGGACAGCGCGCCTTGTCGGAACGTCCGGCCCGGAGCGCGAGCCCGACCACCGTGCCCACCGTGCGCGAGATGTACACGGTGACGCCCGGCGACTCCCTGTCGCGGATCGCCCGCGATGAGAACGTCCGGGGCGGCTGGCAGCGGCTGTACGAGACGAACCGGCCCGTCGTCGGCGACGACCCCGACCTCATCATCCCCGGCCAGCGCCTCACCCTGCGCATCGCCGCCCCGCCGAAGAGGCCCGCACAGCCGGACCGGGCCGGGCAGACGGGGAAGACCGCCGGACAGGCGGGGAAGACCGCCGGACAGGCCGGGAGGGTGGACACGGCCGGGAAGGCCGGGAAGGCACCCGCCCCCGCCCCCGCGAAGACCGCCCCGCCGACGGCGGCGTCCCCCGGGACCGCCCCCCGGCCCGCCGTCAAGCCGACGGTCAGGCCGGCCGCCAAGCCCGCCGCCAAGCCGGTCGTCAAAACCGTCACCAGGCCGGCAGCCAAGCCCGCTTCCCGCCCCGCCGCCACCAAGCCGCGTCCGGCCGCCGCGCCGGAGGTCCACTACTCGGCCCCCGTCTCCGGGAGCATCGGCACCCGCTACGGCAAGCCCGGTTCCTCCTGGTCCAGCGGCTACCACACGGGCGTCGACTTCCCCGTCCCCACCGGCACCTCGGTCAAGGCCGTGGCCGGCGGCCGGGTCGTCTCGGCCGGCTGGGCGGGCGCGTACGGCTACCAGATCGTCCTCCGCCACGACGACGGCCGCTACAGCCAGTACGCGCACCTCTCCGCCCTCACCGTCCGCGAGGGCCAGCGGGTGGGCGCCGGGCAGCGCATCGGCCGCTCAGGGTCGACCGGCAACAGCTCGGGACCGCACCTCCACTTCGAGATCCGCACGGGCCCCGGTTACGGCTCCGACATCGACCCCCTGGCCTATCTCAGGGCGCGCGGGGTCTCCGTCTGACTCCCTCGGCCCCTTCCCCGCCCCCGCGCGGGGAGGGGGCGGCGCCTCCGGCGCGGGCGCCATCCGGTCGAGCGTGAGCTCCACCAGACCGCCTGCGGCGACCGCGCCGCAGATCAGCGCGGCCACGGCGCCCGCCGCGCCGTAGCGGAAGCCCTCGCCGAACAGCGTCACGCCCACCGCGGCGGCGACCACCGGGTTGACCACCGTGAGGGTGGCGAGCGGGGCGGCGAGCCCCGCGCCCCGGTAGGAGGCCTGGGACAGCAGCAGCCCGCCCACGGCGAACGCCGAGAGCACCAGGAGCGCCGTCCACTCGGTCAGCGGAGCCCGAGCCGTCCACTCCCCGGCCACCGCCTTGGTGAACACCGAAGCGGCGCCGAAGGAGACGCCCGCCGCCGTCGCCAGGAGGACACCGCGCAGCGCCGGCCGGCCCGCCAGGTGCGCGCACGCGAAGAGCAGGCCCACCGCGCCGAAGGCGGCGCCCGTGAGCAGCCACCGCTGCCCGTCGCCCAGGGACCGCGCGTCGGCGCCGGTCGTGAGGCTCAGCAGGCCCGCGAGCCCCGCCGTGGCCATGAGGGCGCCGTGCCGGGCCCGCCGCCCGGTCCCCCGGCCGGCGAAGAGGGCCGCCATGGGCAGCGCGAACACGATCGTGAGCGCGCCCAGCGGCTGGACCAGGCTGAGCGGCCCGTACGCGAGGGCGGCGACGTGCAGGGCCGCCCCGACGCCGTTGAGCAGCACCGCTCCCCACCAGGCCGGACGGCGCAGCGGCGCGTAGCGCGGGCCGGCGGCGGAGGCCGCGACCCGCTCCTGGACGATCGCCGCGGCCGCGTAGGCCACCGCGGAGACCAGGGCCAGGACGACGGACAGCGCGAGTGGACTCATGCCTTCCACGATCCTCCTCCCGCGCCGTTCGCGTCGTCGTACCGGAGGACCCCTTCTCCCGTACCCCTCCCGCGGTACGGAGCCCGCCCGTACGCCCCGGGGTGTACGCCCCCGCGACCCGAACCGGTACGAAGCGGTCCTCCGGCCCGCGCCGGGGCGCTACCGTGGGCGCCGGCCCGCGACCGGGCCCGGGGCGGACGACGGTGCGAAGCGGGAGCGTGGGGGCGGATGGATCTCGTCGAGAGCGGATCGGTGGGCGGGTTCTTCGCCCTGCGGACCACCCCGCCCGGGACCGGCGGAGCCCACGTGCCGCTCGCCCGGATCCACGCGGGGGAGGACGGCCCCCTCACCGCGCGCGTGGACCGGGTCACCGCCCGGCTCGGAACCCCCGAGCGGCGCGTCGGCGCCTCCGTCGCCCACCTGGGACTCGCGGCCCGGCTCTGGTCCACCACCCTCGGCCCCGCCGCCCTGTACGGCCGCTTCCCGGACCTCGATCCCGCCGAGCTGTACTGGGACGGGGCCCTGACCTCACCCGACGACCTGTGGTGGGCCGGCTCCGCGACCCGTCCCGCCACCGCCGCCCACCTCCGCGCGGTCGTCCAGGAGGCCCACCTCGTCCCGCTCCACGCGGCCCTGCGCCGCGACGGCCGGACAGCGACCCGGCTGCTCTGGGGCAACGCCGGCTCCGCCCTCGCCGGCGCCCTGCGCGAACTGACCCGCTGGGCCCGCGCCCACGGCAGGCCCGACGCGGCCGACCGGGCCGCCGCCCTGGTCGCCGAGCTCCTCGACCACCCCGACCTCGCCGGCACGGTCCGCGGCCCCCGGCTGCGCCGCGCCAGCTGCTGCCTTTACTACCGCTGTCCCGGCGGCGGACTGTGCGGCGACTGTGTCTTCGACCACGCCCCCCGAACGGGTTTGGAGGCGCGGCCCCCCGCTCCGTAAACTCGCCCTTTCGAAGGCCCGACGACGGCGAGAGCCCGACAGCGGCGACACCCCGAGAGCGGCGACGCACGAGCGAACGAGGAACCCGAAGGCCATGACGGTGACCGAAGAAATCCAGGACCACGGGCCGGGCATCGACCCCGAGCGCCTGGCCGTCTGCCTCGGTGTCCTCGACGAGCTCGACAAGCTGGAGATAGACCACCCGGACGCGATCCGCGTCCGACGCGCCACCGCCGGCATCTACCGGACCGTGAAGCAGCGCCGCCGCCAGGAGCGCCGGGCCGCCAAGACCGCCAACGACAAGGCGGTCACCGAGGCCACGGCCACCGGCTCCGCGCAGCGCATCGACGACGAGACCGAGGGCATCCTGCCCACCTCCGTCACCGGGGAGGGCCGGATCGCGGGCATCCTCCAGCGCCCCCGCTCCTGCTACGTCTGCAAGACGCGGTTCGTCGAGGTCGACTACTTCTACCACCAGCTCTGCCAGGACTGCGCCGCCGAGAACCGGGCCAAGCGGGAGGCCCGTGCCGACCTCGCGGGCAAGCGCGCGCTGCTCACCGGCGGCCGGGCCAAGATCGGCATGTACATCGCGCTGCGGCTGCTGCGCGACGGCGCCCACACCACGATCACCACCCGCTTCCCCAAGGACGCCATCCGCCGCTTCAAGGCCATGGAGGACTCCGCGGACTGGATGCACCGCCTGGAGGTCGTCGGCATCGACCTGCGCGACCCGGCCCAGGCCGTGGCCCTCGCCGACCGGGTGACCGAGGCCGGTCCGCTGGACATCCTCATCAACAACGCGACCCAGACCGTGCGCCGGCTGCCCTCCGCGTACGCCGCCCTGGTCGAGGGCGAGAGCGCCCCGCTGCCCGCCGGCGAGCTGCCCGCCCACGACGTCATCGGCGCCTTCAACTCGGGCGCGGTGGACGGCCTGGCCGCGCTGCCCCTCGGCACGAGCGGTCTGGAGGCCCAGAAGGTCGCGGACCTCGCCCTGGTCGCCGGCAACGCCAGCATCGCCCGCCACCTCGACGGCACCGCCATCGACGCGGGCGGCCTCCTGCCGGACGTCGTCGAGAGCAACACCTGGGTGCAGAGCATCGACCAGATCTCCCCGGTGGAGCTCCTGGAGACGCAGCTGTGCAACTACACGGCGCCGTTCATACTGATCAGCAAGTTGCGGCCGGTGATGGCCGAGGCCGCGCGCAGGGCGGCCAGCGGGCGCTCCTACGTCGTGAACGTCTCCGCGATGGAGGGCGTCTTCGGCCGCGGATACAAGGGCGCCGGGCACCCGAACACCAACGCGGCGAAGGCCGCGATGAACATGGTGACGCGGACCAGCGCCCAGGAGATGTTCCAGACCGACGGCATCCTCATGACCTCCGTCGACACCGGCTGGATCACCGACGAGCGTCCGCACTTCGACAAGCTGCGCCTCGCGGAGGAGGGCTTCCACGCCCCGCTCGACCTGGTCGACGGCGCGGCCCGGGTCTACGACCCGGTCGTGCGCGGCGAGGCGGGCGAGGACCTGTACGGCGTGTTCCTCAAGGACTACGCCCCCGGCAACTGGTAGGCGCGGACTCCCCCCGCCGGTAGCCCGGCACCCCGTTCCGGCAAGAGCGCCCCATCGGCCAGGTGGGGCGCTCTTTCGGCTTGTTTCACCCGAACGCGTCACACTTCCGAGCCCGGTAGAGCGCATGCGCGCTCATTTGGTTAGTCTGATGTCCACTGGTCGGCCACCGAGGAGACACACCTTCCTCACGGCCGGCCCGGGACCGGCCTGCCACCGAGGCCGCGGTCCCGCCCGACGAACGGCGCCACCGCGACCGCACGGCACTTGTCCCACAGGTAGCGCGACACTAAGGAGTGCGCGGTGACACCCGAACTGACCAAGCAGGAAACGCGACCGACCGAACCCACCGAGCGGCCACGCCGGAAGGGCGAGCTGGGAAGCCTGGAGGTCTGGGCCCGCTCGGCCCCGATCCGGCTCGCGGGCTACGAGGACGACCTCGCCGAGCCCCACATCCTGCCGGGCATCGACTGAGCCGACGCCCCGAAGTGATCCCCCCGGTGCCCCGGCCGTACTCACGGCCGGGGCACCGGCACGTCCCGGCGTCTCAGGGACCGCCCGCGGACTTCCGCAGCCGGGTCGGCGGCAGGTACTCCCGCAGCGGCGTCCGGTGCCACCACGCCCCGGTCGCGCGCAGCTCGCGCCAGGTCGTGTAGCGGTAGCGGTACAGCCGGGCGCGGACGTGGACCGGCGGCGCGTCCGGGAACGGGTTGTGGGCCAGCAGCCGCAGGGTGTCCCGGTCGCCGTCGAGCAGCCGCTCCACGAAGGGCCCGAACCACGCGCGCGCGTACCCGGGGGAGAGGGCCGCGAACCACATCAGCCAGTCGAGCCGCAGGTGGTACGGGGCGAACTGCCGCGGCAGCCGGCGCGGGTCGCCCGGCTTGCCCCGGAAGCCGTACTCGCGCCAGACGGTGCCCTCGTGCGGCGCCGGGTCGTCGGTGCCCTCGACCACGATCTCGTCCCGGACCCGGCCGACCGTGCCGAACGCGCCGTAGCTGTTGACCAGGTGGAACGGGTCGTACGAGCGGTTCATCGCCTGATTCCTGGAGAGCAGGTTGCGCACCGGGGGGTAGCTGCGGACCAGGACGAGGGCGGTCACCGCGACGACCAGGACGACGTACCAGAGCGGCGGGTCCGGCAGGGGGCGGTCGCCGGTGAGCGGAGAGGCGTCCACGGCGGAGAGGGCGAGCACGACGGTGATCCAGTTCAGCCAGGCGAAGTTGCCCGAGAGCACCAGCCACAGCTGGGTGACCACCATCAGGCCGGCCGCCACCGTGGCCACCGGCTGCGGAGCGAAGAGGAAGAACGGCACGACGAGCTGGACGACGTGGTTGGCCGCCGCCTCCGCCTTGTGCAGCGGGCGGGGGAGGTGGTGGAAGAACCAGCTCAGCGGGCCGGGCATCGGCTGGGTCTCGTGGTGGTGGCAGAGGCAGGTCAGGTCACGCCAGCAGCGGTCGCCGCGGATCTTGATGAGCCCGGCCCCGAACTCGACCCGGAAGAGCAGCCAGCGCAGCAGCAGGAGCACCAGGAGGGGCGCGGCCGTGTCGTCGTTGCCGAGGAAGACCGCCAGGAACCCGGTCTCCAGGAGCAGCGACTCCCAGCCGAAGGCGTACCAGGTCTGGCCCACGTTCACGATCGACAGGTAGAGCGCCCAGAGCACCAGCCACAGGAGCATCGAGACCGGCAGCGGCACGGCGTCCCCGGCGCCCGCCACCAGGGCGAGCGCCAGGGCGGCGCCCGTCCAGGAGACCGCCGCGAACAGGCGGTCGGAGTAGCGCCAGTGGAAGAGCGAGGGCGTGTGGCGCGGCCGGGTCCGGCGCACGTACTCCGGGACCGGGAGCATGCCGCGCTCCCCGATCAGCGCCCGGAACTGGAGGGCGGCCGACAGGAACGCCACGAAGTACAGGCCGGCCAGGCCGCGCTGGAAGACGATCCGGCTCAGCCAGAGGTCGGGTGCCGTGAACCACTCCATCGTCCCCAGTATCGGCCCGGGGTCAGGTCCTGACGAGACGCCGCAGGGTCCGGGCGAGTCGGCGGGCGTACGCGCGCTGGAGGAGCGGGACCAGGGGACCGGCCAGCCGGGTGTACCAGACGGCCGGGCGGCTGAAGGCGGTGACCGTGAACCGGACGGCGCCGTCGGGTTCGAGCGTCACGACGAAGGACTCCTCGCCGCACTCCGGATGCCCGGCGAGGGTGCCGTACGCGAAGCCGGTGCGGTCCTTCTCGTACGCCGTCCAGATCACCGCGCAGGGGACGGCGAGCCGGAAGCGTCCGATGCCCGCCGACACCTCCACGCGGACGCCGGGTCCCGCGCGGTCGGCGTCGGCCAGGAGGCGCGCGCCGGAGCCGCGGTGCATCCGCCAGGAGGTGACGGCGCCGCCCGCCGCCGCGAAGGCGGCCCGGCCGTGGCCGACGACCGCGCCGTACCGCAGGTGGTGGTAGCCCTCGGGGAGCGCTTCGGGGGTGCGGGTGGCGCCGACCTCGCGGTAGGTCGGGCCCGGGCGGTGGCGGTCGGGCCGGGAGAGGTCCTTCAGGAGGCGGGTCATGCCGGGGTCTCCGTTCGGGGACGGGCGGGGATGGTGGAGCCGTCGGCCGGGTCGCGGGCCCGCAGGCGGCGGCGGGCGAGCAGGGCGCAGACGGCGAAGCCGAGGGCGTTGCCCAGGCCGTGGGTCGCGGCCATCCAGGTCAGGTCGAGGTGCGGGAAGCCGGTGGCCTCGCCGAGCGCCCAGTCGAGGGCGAGCAGCATGGTGACGACGAGGACCAGGGCGGAGACGGCGAGCAGGGCGCGGGTGGGCCCGTCGGCCGCGAGGTCGCGGCGCTCGCGCAGGGTCAGGACGGCGACCGCGGCCATGCCGGCGGTCAGGACGAGGGCACCGGCCAGTTCGGCCCAGTCGTCGACGAAGTAGCCGATCAGGACGAGCAGGGTGCCGGCGGGGACGCTGAGCGCGGCGAAGCGGGCGGTGGGCCCGTCCTCGGAGGCGCGGCAGACGAGGCCGGCGACCAGGGCGGCGGCGAAGCCCGCGAAGTGGAAGTGCGGGACGGTGAGCGCGAGGAGGTCGAGGTCGAAGCCGAGGAGCGGGTAGGCGGCCCGTTCCGCGACGAGCGCGAGGCCCGCGACCGAGGGCGCTGTCAGGGCGGTGAGGACGGCGACCTCCCGCGGCCGGAGCGAGCGGGTCAGCATCAGCCGGGCCGGTGCCCCGCACGCGAGCACCAGGGTGGCGAGGGCGTAGACGGCGGCGAGGCCGGCCGAGAGACCGGAGCGGGGCAGCCAGAGGGAGAGGGCGCCGGGGACGGCGAGCAGCGGCCAGACGCGCCGGAGCCGGTCCAGGCCGGGGGGCCTCGGGCCGTCGAGGAGCGCGAGCCCCGTCGGGACCACCCAGAACATCCCGATCATCACGACCGGGGCCACCAGGACCGACAGCGCGGTCATGTCACCACCCCCGTTTGAACGCGTTCAAGCGACATCTTGAGAGTAGGACTTTTCTTGAACGTGTTCAAGTGCGTCTCTCCGGTGGGATGACCCGGTCGGTCCCCCTCCGCTTGCGGACGCCCGCGCACTGCGACAGACATGAGGGACTGGCCGGAACCGGGCCCCGGGCCCGGGGGAGAGAAAGTCGGGAGTACCAGGTGCGCTCACCCCTTCGCCGGACGCGGCGAACCCCCACCGCTCCCCGCGACGGCGCGACCGCACCTCCCGAGGACGCGACCGCACCCCGCGACGGTGCGACGGCACCCCGCGAGGGTACGACCGCATCCCGCAAGGGCGTGGCTGCTCCTCGCGACGGCGCGACGGCACTCCGCGATGGCGCGACCGCATCCCGCGAAGACGCGACGGCACCCCGCGACGGCGCGCGCCTCGCCGGGGTCGCGTTCGCCTCCGTGCTGCTGCTCGCCGGGTGTTCCTCCGGCGGGACCGGGGCCGGGAGCGCGGGGCGGCCCGTCGCGGCCCCCGCCCAGGACGTCCTCCTCCGGGCGGCCGCCGTCCCGGGCCCCGACCCCTTCACCGCCTCCACCGTCCGCAACACCGCCCGCCCCTCCGACCCGCCCGGGCCCCCCGAGGGGCAGCGGGCCCGCGAGGTCGACGGCGCCACGCCCGGCCTCTACGGCGGCACCCGTGCCGTCGGCAGCTGCGACGTCGAACGCCAGGTCTCCCTCCTCGCCGGGGACGCCAAGAAGGCACGGGCCTTCGCCGAGGCCTCCGGCATCCCCGAGGCCGGCGTCGCCGACTGGCTGCGCGGCCTCACCCCCGTAACCCTGCGCGTGGACGCCCGGGTCACCGGCCACGGCTACCGCGGCGGCCGGGCCGAGGCCCACCAGGCCGTCCTCCAGAGCGGTACGGCCGTCCTCGTCGACCAGTACGGCTCCCCGCGCGTGCGCTGTGCGGGAGGCAACCCGCTCCGCGCCCCCGCCCCGGACCGGGGCGGCGTCTACGTGGGCGTCCCCTGGGACGCCTTCGACCCCGACCACGTGGTCGTCGTCCGCCCGACCGGCGCCGTCGTCGCCAGCCTGGTCATCGTGAACGCCACCGACCGCACCTGGATCGAGCGCCGGACGGGCAGCGACGGCGAGGAGGACCGGAAGCCCGCCGTGGAACCGTCCTGCGATCCGGACGCGTGCACCCTGGACGGCGCCGGCACGCCCGACCCGGACGGCTCCGGCCCGGCCACCCCCGCCCCCAGCACCCCCGACCGCCCCGCCCCGCCGGAGGACGTGCCGTCGTCCCCCGACGCCCCGACGGAGCCCGCCCCCGAGGCGCCCGACCCGTCCACGGAACCGGCCCCCGACCCGTACACCGAGCCCCTCCCCGACCCGTTCGAGGAGCCGCCCGTCCCGCCGGACGGGGAGCTGCCGCCCGAGGAGCTCTTCCCGTCCGGGACGGTGCCGGACGGGCCCGACATCTTCGAGGCGTTCGAGGGGTGAATCCGAGGAGTGGGACGGATCTTCGTGGTGCGTACGGGCGGGGCTGCGCCTAGCGTGGCCCCATGAGCGCGGGCAACGGGGGCAGCGCGGGCGACGGGGCCGGGGAGGCGGACGGCCCGGTCCGCCGCGCGCCGGAGGGGTCGCCGGAAGGGATCTCGATCCTCTCCGCGTACGGCTCCGCCTTCCGGATGGGCGGCTTCGACTGGGACCTGCTCGCCGGGACCATGGAGATGGACGACGCCGCCCTCGCCGTCTTCGACCTGGACCGCGAGGAGTACGGGGGACGCCCCGAGTCCCTGGCCGCACGGGTCCTGCCGGACGAGGGAAGCCGCCTCGACGCCCTGGTGGCGCAGGCGCTCAAGGACGGCAGCGACCAGTACGGCGCGTACTTCCGCATCCGCCGCCGCGACGGCGCCCACCAGTGGACCCACACCCAGGGGATCGTCCACCGCGACGACACCGGCCGCCCCGTGCGCATCATCGGCGTCCTGCGCGACGCCACCCACGAACTCACCGAGTCCGCCGCCCGGCTCGGCCTCGACGAGGGGCGCCGCAAGCGCGCCGGCGTCGTCGAGGGCACCACGGCCGCCCTCGCCCACGCCCGTACGGTGAAGGACGTCATCGACCTCCTCAACGACTCGCACGCCCTCGAACACTTCGGCGCCGCCAGCCTCGTCATGGGCCTCCTGGAGGCGGGCCGCATCCGCCTGGTCGCCGAGGGCCCCGAGGGCGCCTTCGTGCCCGGCACCCGCTTCACCCGGGTGGACGAGCCGTACCCGATGAGCGAGGTGATCCGCACCCTGCGCCCCCGGTTCATCGACTCGCCGGGCGACTTCTCCGACTCCTATCCGGTGCTCTGGCCGCACATCAGCGGTCTCGGCGTCACCGCCGCCGCCTACCTCCCGCTCATCGCCCAGGCCCGCCCGATCGGCGCGCTCGGACTGCTCTACAGCGACCGGAACGGCTTCAGCGAGGACGAGCGGACCCTGCTCGTGGCCCTCGGCAGCAGCATCGCCCAGAGCCTCCAGCGGGCCATGCTGTACGAGCAGGAGCACGACCTCGCCGAGGGGCTCCAGCAGGCCATGCTCCCGCGCCGGATCCCGGAGGTGCCCGGCGCCCAGACCGCCGTCCGCTACCGCTCGGCGCGGCTCGGCCGGGACATCGGCGGCGACTGGTACGACGTCATCGCCCTGCCCGGCGGGCGGGTCGGCGCCGTCATCGGCGACGTCCAGGGCCACGACACCCACGCCGCGGCCGTCATGGGCCAGCTCCGGATCGTGCTGCGGGCCTACGCCGCCGAGGGTCACACCCCGGCCACGGTGATGGCGCGGGCCTCCGTCTTCCTGCACGAACTCGACACCGAACGCTTCGCCACCTGCACGTACGCCGAGGTCGACCTCCGCACCGGGGTCGTCCAGCTGGTCCGCGCCGGCCACGTCGACCCGCTGATCAGGGAGTCCGACGGCCGGTGCCGCAGGCTGCCGGTCGAAGGCGGCCTGCCGCTCGGACTCTCCGCGGAGTTCGGCCGCCTCGACTACCCGGTCACCACCCTCGAACTGGACCCCGGGCAGACCCTGCTGCTCTACACCGACGGCCTGGTGGAGAAGCCGGGCGCCGACCTCGACGAGGGACTCCAGTGGCTCTCCTCCCTCGTCCGGCGCGGCCCCGCCGACCTCCAGGAACTCGCCGACCACCTGTGCGACGTCGTCGCCGAGCGGGGCGGCGAGGACGACGTCGCGATCCTGCTGCTGCGCCGCCACGGCACGTACGCCGCCCCCGGCGCCGGCCGGTTCCAGCAGCACGTGGCCCAGAGCGATCCGGAGGCGCTCCGCTCGGCCCGCCACATGATCAGGGCCGCCGTCCGCGCCTGGGGCGCGGGGGAGCGCGCGGACGAGATCGAGCTGGTCGCCGACGAGCTGATGACCAACGCCCTGATGCACACCGACGGCGGGGCGATCGTGACCCTGCGGGTCCTCCCGGGGCCCACGCGGCGGCTGCGGGTGGAGGTCGAGGACCGGTCCAGCGCCCTGCCCCGGCGCCGCGAGGCCGGGGAGGCGGGCGTGTCCGGCCGGGGGCTGCTCCTGGTGGACCAGCTCTCCGACGCGTGGGGCGTGGAGTCGCGGGGCGGCGGCAAGTGCGTGTGGTGCGAGTTCGTCGTGGAGAGCGTCGCCCCCGAGACCTGAGAAGGCCTTCCGGAGGCGTCTTGCGGGAGCAGACGACCGAGAGTCTTTACGGAGCGTTAACTGACCGCACTTGACCGTAACTGTCGGTGCGCGATTGACTGCGGTCTTCCATCTCTCCGCGCAGGACGTCGCAGGACGTCGCAGGACGTGAGGACACCCGTGACCACCGAGCTCCTGGCTCCGCTGGACCTGGCCTTCTGGCACCTGGAATCCGCCACCCACCCCCTGCACCTCGGTGCCCTCGCCCACTTCGGTCCCGTGCCCGCGCCGCCCGGCGGCGAACCGGCCGACGTGCTGGAGCTGCTCGCCCGCCGCGCCGCCGCCGTCCCCCGGCTCCGGATGCGCGTCCGCGACGTCCTGATCCCCGTCGGCGGCGCCGCCTGGAGCGCCGACCCCGACTTCGACGTCCGCCGCCACGTCCGCGAGATCACCCTCCCCGGCGCCGACTTCCCCGCCGAGACCGCCCGCCTGGCCGCCGAACTCATGGAGCGCCCCGTCGAACGGGGCCTGCCGCCCTGGGAGATGTACCTGCTCAGCGGCGCCCCCGACGGCTCCTTCGCCGTCCTCGTCAAGCTCCACCACGCCCTCGCCGACGGCATGCGGGCCGTCGCCATCGGCGCCGGGATCTTCGACGAGATCGCCGCCGGCCACCGCCCCGCGCGCCGCGCCCGCCCCGTTCCCCCGCGCCCGCCGCTTCCCGGGCTCACCGGGCTCCCCGGTCCCGGACGTCTCCTCGGCATCGCCCGGGACCGCCTCGGCGACCTCGGCCGGGCCGTCGAGGTCGGCGCCTCCGTCGTCCGCGCCAGCCGCCTCGACGGACGCCCCACCGCGGCCCTCGCCGCCCACTCCAGCGGCACCCGCCGGATCGCCACCGCGACCCTCTCCCTCGACCGGGTCCACCGCGTCCGCCGCGCCACCGGCGGCACCGCCAACGACGTCCTCCTGGCCGTCGTCGCCGGAGCCCTGCGCCGCTGGTTCGACGGGCGCGGCCTGCCGCTGCCCGGCGCCGACCCCCGGGCCCTCGTCCCCGTCTCGCGCCGCCGCCCCGGAGCCCCGCCCGGCCCCGGCAACAGCCTCTCCGGCTACCTCCTCGACCTGCCCGTCACCGAACCCGACCCGGCCGCCCGCCTCGCCGCCGTCCGGCACGCCATGGACCGCAACAAGGCGGCGGGCCCCTTCCGGGGCGCCGGAGCCGTCGCCCTCCTCGCCGACCAGTTGCACCCGCTCGCCCACCGCTTCGGCGCCCCCCTCGCCTCCGGCGCCGCCCGTCTCCTCTTCGACCTCCTGGTCACCCAGGTGCCGCTGCCCCGCTCCGCGCTCTCCCTCGGCGGCGCCCCGCTGCGCGCCCTCTTCCCCATGGCCCCGCTCGCCCGGGGCCAGTCCCTCGCCGTCGCCATGTCCCCCTACGGCGGCCGGGTCCACATCGGCCTCGTCGCCGACGGCGCGGCCGTCCCCGACCTCGACGCCCTCACCGCCGCCCTCACCGCCGAACTCGACCTCCTCGACCCGCCGGAGACCGACGCCCCCGGGGCGCGACCGTCCCCGCCGGACACCGCCTAGACTCCGCCGCATGCTGCGCGCACTGGCCGTCGACGACGAGGAGCCCGCCCTCGGGGAGCTGCTCTACCTGCTGCGCGCCGACCCGCGCGTCCGCACCGCCGAGGGCGCGGGCGACGCGACCGCGGCGCTGCGCAGGATCGGCCGCGCCCTGGAGTCGGGGCCCGACGGCGAGGACGCCGTCGACGTCGTCTTCCTCGACATCCACATGCCCGGCCTCACCGGCCTCGACGTCGCCCGGCTGCTCGCCGGCTTCGCCCGCCCCCCGCTCGTCGTCTTCGTCACCGCGCACGAGGGCTTCGCCCTCCAGGCCTTCGACCTGAAGGCCGTCGACTACGTCCTCAAGCCGGTGCGCCGCGAGCGCCTCGCCGAAGCCGTCCGCCGCGTCCACGAACTGGTCCACGCCACCACCGCGCCCGCGCCCGCCGCCGCGCCCGAACAGATCCCCGTCGAACTCGGCGGCGTCACCCGCTTCGTCCCCGTCGACGACATCGCCTACGTGGAGGCCCACGGCGACTACGCCCGCCTCCACACCGACCGGGGCAGCCACCTCGTCCGCATTCCGCTCTCCGCCCTGGAGGAGCGCTGGGCGGACCGGGGTTTCGTCCGCATCCACCGCAGCCACCTCGTGGCCCTCGCCCGGATCGACGAACTGCGGCTCGACGGCGGCGCCACCTCGGTACGGGTCGGCGACACCGACCTCGCCGTCAGCCGCCGCCACGCCCGCCAGCTGCGGGACCTCCTGATGCACCGGGCCGGCGGCTGACCCCGTACCCCCCTACTTCCGCACCCCCGCACCTCGGCACCTCCGTCGCCGCAGGTCTACCGCCCCCCGACCCCGCTGCGTAGACTCCACGCGTCCCGGGCCGCACCGCCCGCACCACCCGAAGCCCAGAGATGCCGGAGCGGACGCCGATGTCCGAGCACCACCCGCCGCGCAGACCCCGGCGCGAGACCGTCACCCACGCCTCCGCCCACGGCGCCGGGACCGTCCCCGCCCCCGCCGGACGGCGCCCCGCCCACCACCCGGCCCGCTCCGAGATCGACGAACAGACCACCCTCGGGCACACCTACGTCCGCTCCCTGATGCGCAGCCAGCTCCGCGCCGCCCTCACCGCCCTCGGCGCGCTCGCCCTGCTCGTCGGCCCCCTCCCGCTCGTCCTCGCGCTGCCCGCCCCCGAGGCCCTGGTCTGGATCGCCCTCGGCGTCGGCGTGTACCCGGTCGTCTGGGCCGTCGCCCACTGGTACGTCCGCCGCGCCGAGCGCAACGAACGCGACTTCACCGGCCTCGTCGAGCGATGAGCCCCTCCGCACGGACGCCCGCGTGAACCAGACCCACGCGGTCGTCGCCGTCACCGCCGTCGTCCTCGCCACCGTCCTCATCGGCGCCCTCGGCCTGCGGATCTCCCGTACCACCTCCGACTTCTACGTCGCCTCGCGGACCGTCCGGCCGGGCCTCAACGCCGCCGCCATCAGCGGTGAGTACCTCTCCGCCGCCTCCTTCCTCGGCATCGCCGGACTCGTCCTCGTCCAGGGCCCCGCCATGCTCTGGTACCCGGTCGGCTACACCGCCGGGTACCTCGTCCTGCTCGTCCTCGTCGCCGCCCCGCTGCGCCGCTCCGGCGCGTACACCCTCTCCGACTTCGCCGAGGCCCGCCTCGAGTCCCGGCGGGCCCGGCGGCTCGCCAGCCTCTTCGTCGTCGGCATCGGCTGGTTGTACCTGCTGCCGCAGCTCCAGGGTGCCGGGCTCACCCTGGAGATCCTCACCGGCGCCCCCGACTGGGTCGGCGGCCTGCTCGTCGCGCTCGTCGTCACCGGCACCGTCGCGGCGGGCGGCATGCGCAGCATCACCTTCGTCCAGGCCTTCCAGTACTGGCTGAAGCTGACCGCCCTGCTCGTCCCCGTCCTCTTCCTGCTCGCCGCCTGGTACGGGGACGGGGCGCCCCGCGCCCGCTTCGACGCCCCCGCCGTGCTGCGCGGCCACACCGTCGTCCGGGTCGCCGACACGGTACGGATCGGGCTCGACGCCCCGCTGACCGTCACCGTCACCGGCCGCGTCGACTCCGTCCCGCACACCGGACGGACCCTCACCCTCGGCCCCGGCACCCACCACGTCCTCGGCGGCACCACGCTCGCCTTCGAGCCGGGCGCGGTCCTCCCCGAGCGGATGGCCGGCGGCACCGACCCCCTCGGCTGGTCCCAGCCGCTGGCCGGCGGTCGCGACGGACACCAGCTGTACGCCACGTACGGACTGATCCTCGCGACCTTCCTCGGCACCATGGGCCTGCCGCACGTCGCCGTCCGCTTCTACACCAGCCCGCACGGCCGCGCCGCCCGCCGCACCACCCTCGTCGTCCTCGGCCTCGTCGGCGCCTTCTACCTCCTGCCGCCGCTCTACGGCTTCCTCGGCCGGATCTACGCCCCCGAACTCGCCCTCACCGGCTCCGCCGACGCCGCCGTCCTCGTCCTGCCCGACCGGATCCTCGGCGGCCTCCCCGGCGACCTGCTCGGGGCGCTCCTCGCGGGCGGCGCCTTCGCCGCCTTCCTCTCCACCGCCTCCGGGCTCACCATGTCCGTCGCCGGGGTCCTCACCCAGGACGTGCTGCCCTCCCGGGGCGTCCGGCACTTCCGGCTCGCGACCCTGCTCGCCACCGCCGTCCCGCTCGGCGTCGGGGTGGTCGCCTCCAAGGTGCCGGTCGCCGACGCCGTCGGCCTCGCCTTCGCGGTCTCCGCCTCCTCCTTCTGCCCGCTGCTCGTCCTCGGCATCTGGTGGCGGAAGCTCACCCCGCCCGGCGCGATGGCCGGCCTCCTGCTCGGCGGCGGCTCCGCCCTCGCCGCCGTCATGGCGACCCGCGCCGGACTCGCCCCCGGCGGCTGGCCGCACACTCTGATGGCCTGGCCCGCCGTCTGGTCGGTCCCGCTCGGCTTCCTCACCATGGTCCTGGTCTCGCTCGCCACCCCCCGCCGGGTCCCGCCCGGCACTCCGGCCCTCCTCGCCCGGCTCCACCTCCCGGAGGAGATATCCGGGGCTGTCCCCGCCCAGGAGGGCCGCCCGGACGTCCGACCGGGTTTCCGCCCCGAGGCCCGTCCGGGAGACCGCCCGGACACCCGGCCGGGAGCCCGCCGGTGAGCGGCGTCGCCCTCGCCGCCGCGGCCGCCGCCGGGGTCGTGCTGCTCGTCGCCGGCTTCGTCCTCGGCCGCCTCGCCGCCCGGCGCGGGGGCCGCGACACCGACCCCGACCTCGGCACGCCCGTCGAGCGGGCCACCTTCCACACCCTGCACACCGCCTCGCTCGCCGCGCCCCCGCTGCGCGCCGGACTCACCGAGGAGACCGCCCGCAGGGCCGCCCGCACGCTCCGCTCGCTGCTCGGCACCGAGGCGCTCTGCCTCACCGACCGGGGCGCGGTCCTCGCCTGGGACGGACCAGGCGAGGACCACCACCGCGCGCACGTCCCCGCGCAGGCCGCCGAGACCCTGGAGACCGGCCGCAGCCGCTCCGCCGACTCCGGCTGCGCCGACCCGGCGTGCCCCCTGCGCTGGGCGGTGATCGCCCCGCTCACCGGCGAGGACGGGGTCCTCGGCGCGCTCGTCGCCTACGGCTCGCGGGAGTCGGCCGTCCTCGTGCGGGCCGCGACCGAGGTGGCCCGCTGGGTCTCCGTCCAGCTGGAGCTGGCCGAGCTCGACCGCTCGCGCACCCGGATCGTGGAGGCCGAGATCATGGCCCTGCGCGCCCAGATCTCCCCGCACTTCATCTTCAACTCCCTCGCCGCCATCGCCTCGTTCGTCCGCACCGACCCCGAGCGGGCCAGGGAACTCCTCCTGGAGTTCGCGGACTTCACCCGCTACTCCTTCCGCAGGCACGGCGAGTTCGCCCAGCTCGCCGACGAACTGCGCTCCATCGAGCAGTACCTGGCCCTGGCCGGTGCGCGCTTCGGCGACCGGCTGAAGGTGACCCTCCGGATCGCCCCCGAGGTGCTGCCGGTGACCCTGCCGTTCCTCTGTCTCCAGCCGCTGGTGGAGAACGCGGTCAAGCACGGCCTCCAGGACCGGGAGAAGGGCTGCCGAGTCGTCATCGCCGCCCGGGACGCGGGCGCCGAGGCCGTGGTGACCGTCGAGGACGACGGCATCGGCATGGACCCGGAGGTGCTGCGCGCCGTCCTGCGCGGGGAGCACCCGGCGGGCTCCGGCATCGGCCTCTCCAACGTGGACGAGCGGCTGCGCCAGGTGTACGGGACGGAGTACGGCCTCGTCATCGAGACGGGGGTCGGCGCCGGGATGAAGGTGACGGTACGGATCCCCAAGTACCGCCCCGGAGTGCACCGTTCACCCCTGTGAGCACCGGCCGGACGCCCCGGTCAGCTCAGGTGGAGCGAGAGGTGCGCGAGCGGCAGGCCCAGCTTCCAGGCGGGCAGCCAGATCTGCTCGGCCTCGTCGACCGGGCACTCCGGATCGAGGTCCCCCCGTCCGTCGAGGTCGGCGGCGCGGATCCAGGTGTCCCGCAGCCGCCGCCACGCCGTGTGCGCGAGCGCCAGGTCGGGTCCGTCGCCGCCGGCCGCCCGCCGCTCGGCGAGCCGCTCCTCGACCCAGGGCGGCCAGGGGCGGTCGTACGCCGTGTGCCACAGCCACTCGTCGATCCGGCCGGCGGGCGGCCGGTCCGGGTCCTCCGCGAGGTGGACGGTGAGGGCCAGGGCCTGGAGGCCCGCCCGGTACTCCAGCGAGCCGGGCGCCACGAGCGAGGCGGCCCGCAGCACCTCGTCGGCCAGGTACTCGGCGCACAGCCAGGCCATCGGGACGGCGAGGCCGCCGCCGCTCGTGCCGCCGGCGCCGTTCGTGCTCTCGGGCAGCAACGCTTCCCACCTTCTCCCGGACGTGACCACGTGTGAGGGGCCGTATGAGGTGCCGTACGAGGGACCCGGACGACGGGGCCCGGGGGAGAGCCTCCTCCGTACGGGCCGCCCGCGGGTCCCGCTTTGCTCAACTCGCCCGAGTGGTTTCGGATACGTTCTCCGGCCGGATCGGTACGAGTGGGATTCCGGTCGCCGGGGGCGACGCGGGGGACGGCGGAGGCGACGGCACCGCCCTCAACGCCCCGACGACGCGGCGAGTCTCCGGCGCGGCCGGTAGCCGGGCAGCGACCGGCCGAGCTGCCGCAGGGCGTAGTGGGAACGGGACTTGACGGTCCCGGCGGGGATGCCGAGCTCCACGGCGGCCTCGTTGACGGTGAGGCCGTGGAAGTAGAGCCGGACGAGCACCGCCCGGTGCTCGGGGCTCAGGCCCCGGACGGCCTCCCGCACGTCGAGCGCGGCCTCGGCTGAGGCGGTGGCGTCGGCGGGGTCGGGCGTCACGGCGAGGACGCCGTCGCCGACCTCGGCGGGCCGGGCCAGACGCGAGCGGCGCGCGTCGATGGCGAGGCGGCGGGCCACGGTGAAGAGCCAGGGGCGCATGGAGTCGTAGGGGCCGTCGAAGGCCTCGGGGTGCTGCCAGGCCCGTACCAGGGTCTCCTGCGCGAGGTCCTCGGCCCGCTGCCGGTCCCCGTGGGTGAGGCCGAGCAGGAAGGAGAGCAGCGCGGAGCCGTGGTCCCGCTGCAACTCCTCCAGGGTCCGTTCGTCGGTCGTCGCCGTCGTCATGCTGCCCACCTCTCCCGCGGCTCGTCGTCGGCCCGTATACGAACGCATCCGGACGGCGGGGGACAGGGAACGGACAGCGGTCTGCGACGAACGGTCGCACCGAGCGGCGAATGGTACGGCGAACGGTCGCGCGGAGCCGTTGCGTCCGTTTCAGCGGGGTTCATGGCGTCGTGCGGCCTCGACCCTTGACTGCGGCTTCCCCGCGAGATCTGTTCGTCGGAACAGATGCTCGTCATACGATCCGGGTGGAGTGCCGCACATGACCTCACGCACCAGACCCGCGGGGACGGCGGTGCTCGCCGCCGTCCTGCTCGCGACGGCGACCGGCTGCACCGGCGAGGGCGGCGGGAGCGGCGGAAGCGGTCCGGTCGCGAGCACCGCCGCCTCGGGGACCGGCGTCCCGGGCACCGCCGGACGCCCCACCGCCCCCTCCGCCGCCGCCGGCGCGGCCTCCGCGCCCGCCGGGTTCACCCTCGTGGCCTCCGGGGACGTCCTCCCGCACGACTCCGTCATCCGCAGGGCGGCCGAGGACTCCGCCGGCGACGGCCACGACTTCCGCCCCATGCTCTCCGGCGTGAAGTCCGTCGTCTCCGGCGCCGACCTGGCCATCTGCCACATGGAGACCGTGTACGGGAGGAAGGGCGGGCCCTACACCGGCTACCCCGCCTTCAAGTCGCCGCCCGAGGTCGCCGCCGCGCTGAGGGCGACCGGGTACGACTCCTGCTCCACCGCCTCCAACCACACCCTCGACGACGGGGCCGCCGGCCTCGCCCGGACCCTCGACGTCCTCGACGCGGCGGGCGTCCGCCACGCCGGATCGGCCCGTACGGCCGAGGAGGCGGCCCGGCCCGCCCTGATGAAGGCGGGCGGCGCCACCGTCGCCCAGCTCGCCTACACCTACGACACCAACGGCCACCCCCTCCCGGAGGGACGGCCCTGGGCGGTCGGTCTGCTCGACGAGCGGCGGGTGATCGCCGACGCGCGCGCGGCCCGCGCCGCCGGCGCCGACGTGGTCGTGGTCAGCGTCCACTGGGGCACCGAGTGGCAGACCGAGCCGGACGAGCGGCAGCTCTCCCTCGGCCGGGCCCTGACCGCCTCGCGGACCGGCACCCGCCCGGACATCGACCTGATCATCGGCACCCACGCCCACGTCCCGCAGGCCTACGAGAAGGTCAACGGCACCTGGGTGATCTACGGGATGGGCGACCAGATCGCCGGCGACATGGTCGACCACCGGGGCGCCTTCGACCCGCGCGGCAACCAGGGCAGCATCGGCCGCTTCACCTTCGCCCCGCCCCGGACCCCCGGCGGACGCTGGGAGGTCACCCGGGCCGAGTTCGTCCCCCAGTGGTTCGACACCGGACGCGGCCGGGTGGTCAACCTCGGCGCCGACGCCGCCGGGGACCCGCGCCGGGCCGGGATCCGCGACACGATCCGGCGGGTGGTGCTCAGCCGGGGCGCCGGCGAGGACGGCCTCGTGATGGGCCGGTAGGGCCTGTCCGGCGGATCAGGCACCGGGGGGAGGGGCGCCGGTCAGGGGACCACGGTGACCGGCCAGCGGCCCGCCTTCACCAGGCGGACGGCCACCGAGCCGACGAACCGGTGGCCCGCCGACTCCGAGGCGCCCACCACCACGGCGTCCGCCGTCAGTTCCTCCGCCGCCCGCACCAGACCCGTATAGGCGTCGCCCCGGAAGGTGCGGAACTCCCACCGCACCCGCCACAGGTCCTTCACCCTCTCCGCCGACGCGCGGATCTCCTCGGCCAGGGTCTCGGCGATCTCCTCCGTCACGCCCGCCACCGGCGCGCCGAGCGCGGCGCCCGCCGGGAGCAGCGGCTGCACGTACACGAGCGCCAGCAGGGCGTTCTGCCGCCGGGCCAGCCCCGCCGCGTACGCCGCGGCGCGCAGGGAGGAGGCGGACCCGTCCACCCCGGCCATGATCACTTTCGGGCCGTCGGTGCCGCGTTCGAACCGGTGGGCCTGCTGTTCGGTCACCTTTCGAGGTTATCCGCTCAACGGGTGCTTTCGGACGGGCGGCCGGTGTCGCTGAGCTGCGCGGACCCTCATCCGTACGAACCATTGGTCATGAAAAAGGATCAGATGCCCAGCGGGCGTCGAGCGGTGCTGCGCCTCGCCGCCGCGCTCGGCGCCACCGCCACCGTCGGAGTCCTCGCCGCGGACCGGCTCGCCGCGCCCGACCGGGCCGCCGGCGCCGCTTCCGCACCCCGGCGCACCCCGGGAGCCGGGGCCGGCCCGGGGACCGGAGCCGAGCCGGGAGCCGCGGGCCCGGCCGCCGGTCCGGGGGCGAAGGCCGCCCGGCCGAACCCGAACGCGTACCGCCTCCGGCCGATGACCGCCTACGCGCCCCCGGCGTACCGGCGCGCGCTGCCGCCCGTGCGGCAGCGGCCCTTCCTCAGCGTGGCCGGGGCCGGCCGCTCGATGGTGCTGACCTTCGACGACGGGCCCGACCCCCGCTACACCCCCGGCATCCTCGACGCCCTGCGCCGCCACGACTGCCGGGCGATGTTCTTCGTCTGCGGCGAGATGGCCGTCGAGAACCAGGACCTGCTGCGGCGGATGGCCGCCGAGGGGCACGTCGTCGGCAACCACTCCTGGTCCCACCCCCTGATCCCCAAGCTGCGGCCCTCCCGCATCCGCGACGAACTGGGCTCCACCAGCGAGGTCGTCGAACGGGTCCTCGGCACGGCTCCGCTCTGGTACCGCGCGCCCTACGGGGCCTGGAACCGGCACTCCTTCGAGATCGGCGCCGAACTCGGCATGGAGCCGCTGGCCTGGACCGTCGACACCCTGGACTGGACGGAGCCCGGCGCCGACTCCATCGTCCGCCGCGTCCTCGACGGCGCGGCCCCCGGCGTCGTCGTCCTCAACCACGACGCGGGCGGCGACCGTTCCCAGAGCGTGACCGCGCTCCGCCGGTACCTGCCCGAACTCCTCGACGCCGGTTACCGCGTCACCGTTCCCCGGCGCTGACTCCCCGGGCGTGACGGAGGGGCCCCGGCGCCACGGCCGCCGGGGCCCCTCCGCGTCTCCGGGGGATCAGCGGGAGCCGACCATCCGGGCGTAGACGACGACGTTCCCGTCGTAGCCCCGCGCGCGCGTGTACCCGCCGCCGCAGGTGATGACGCGCAGCTCCGGCTGACCCGTGTCGGCGTAGACCCGCACGCCGGGGAAGTCGTCCTTCGCGTACACCTCGACGCCGTAGATCTCGAAGACCGCGACCCGGCCGTCGTACCGCTCGACCTCGATGTGCTGGCCCCTCTCCAGGGAGCCCAGGCCGTAGAAGACCGCCGGCCCCTGCGTGTTGTCGACGTGGCCGACGACGACCGAAGTGCCCCGCTGGCCGGGGGAGATGCCGTTCTGGTACCAGCCGGCGAGATTGGCGTCCTGGGGCGGGGGCGCCGCCACCCAGCCGTCCGCGTCCAGGCCCACGTCCATGATCGGGGCCGCGACCCGGATCGCCGGGATCTTGATCCGGGAGGCCGGGGCGAAGGGCAGCGGCTCCAGCCCCGCGGCCGCGGAGGGGACCACCGGGGCGGTCGGGGGCGCCACCGGACGGGCGGCCGCGGCGGGCTGCGGCGGCCCGGAGACGGCGTCCACCCCGTTGCGCATCATCGCGAGCCCGGACAGCATGGCGAGGGCCAGGACACCCCAGGGTTGGAGTCTCCTGCGCTCGGAGACGCGGAAGTCCTTCGGGGGCATGGTTCTCCCTTCGTGGCGTCGTCAGAACGGTAAGGGCGGTCCGGCGGCCCGTCGCGCCGGGCGGTCCGAACGGGTGGGCGCCGCCCCCGGACGGGCGCCGGGAGGATCCCCGGGAAACGGCGGGCGGACCGCCGGGCGGGTGAGGGGCGACCGACAGGCGGGTGACACCGGGCTGACCCATCCGAGTAATCGTCAGATAAGCACCTCGGAAGGCTCTGACCTGCGCGTACGGCACGCCCGGCGCCCTTCGCCCCGGCGTGTCGCCTCACCGGAGTGGACCAGTGCCGACATGCGTGGTCCGTCCCGAATGGTGATGGTTCGTCATGGAGGGCGTACTCGTCGAAACTCCCGGAGCACCGCTTTGGGGCGTCTTCCACTGGAGGTTCAACCATGCGTGCTGCACGCACTCTGGCGGTGACCGCCACCGCGATCGCGGCGGTCGGGCTCGCGGCCCCCCTCGCCGCCGCCACCCACGGTCCGGGCACCGTCCTCAGCGGCGGTAACAGCGGCGGTAACAGCGGCGGTAACAGCGGGGGGAACGGGGGTGGGAACGGCGGCGGGAACGGCGGCGGGAACGGCGGCGGGAACGGCGGTCCGACCGACGTCACCGTCAACCCCTACGACGTCCACCCCGGTTCGACGCTCACGATCACCGCGCGGGGCTGCAACCGCGGCGGCACGGTCACGTCCAACGCCTTCCCGCAGACCACCCTCTCGGGCAACAACAACGGCGTCTCCACCGCCGTCGCCCGCGTCTACAACCACGCCACCCCGGGCAACTACAACCTGGCCGTCCGCTGCAACGGCGGCAACTCCGTGGCCACGCAGTCGTTCCGGGTCCTCCCGGGCCGCGGCGCCGAGGGCGGCCTCGGCGGCTCGCTGGCCCCCAGCTCCACCGAGATGGCCGTCGGCGGCAGCCTCGTCGCCGCGGCCGCGCTCGGCGGCGGTCTCTTCATCGCCCGCCGTCGCCGTGTGACCGGCGCGGGGATCTGACCGGCCGAACCTCCCGGCCGGCCCGCCGTGCCCGTCGCCCCCGGGTCCTGACCAGGACCCGGGGGCGACGGGCGTTCTCGGACGCCCGCGCGGTCCGCCGCACCTCAGTGGCGCCGGGACTCGGCGGCGCGGCGGCGCACCACGTAGAAGACGCCGCCCGCGGCGGCCAGGACGAGCGCCCCTCCCGCGGCCAGCTCGACGGGGCCGACCCCGTCGTCCACCGAGCCGCCGAGACCGCCCTGCACACCCCGCGGGGTGGTGAGGATCGTGGAGCGGATCGTCGGGGTGGCGGTGGCCGTGGCACCGCCGGCGATCGTGAGGTCGACGGTGTCCTGGACGCCGCCCGTGCAGTTGAACGCGACCGTGTAGACGCTGCCGGGCCGCACGTCCAGGTCCACGGTGGCGGTCGCCGTCGCGCCCGGGGCGATGACGGCGGTGTCGAAGACGCCGGCCGCGGCCGTCGCGGTGCTGGCGCAGCCGGGGGCGCTCAGCGTCACCCGGCCGCCGGGGGAGACGACCGAGGGCGAAACGACGAAATCGCCCGGGGCCTTGGCACCCCGCGCCTGCGGCCGGGGTGCCGGGGCACCTTCCGTAGCGACGGCGAAGGGGGCGGCCAGGGCGAAGGCGGCCACCCCCGACAGGGCGGTGGATGCGGCACGTATCGCGCGCATGGTGAATCCTCCGGGTCCCGAGGGGCAGCCGCGGAAGGGGGTTCCCGCGAAGGGCCTGCGTGCACCTCGATGCCCGAAACGCTAGGAGCGCTTCGCCCCGGCCGCGATCCCAGAGGTGCGAACGGGTCACGCGGGTCCCCCGCACGGCCCACCCGGGTGGCGCTCCTCACCGGGAGAGCCCCGGGAACAGGTCGGTGAACGGCGTGGCGTTGGCCGACATGCCCCGGCCGAACGGCGCGTCGAAGTCCCAGATCAGGAACAGCAGGAAGGCGATGAGCACGCTGAAGAGGCCGGCGAGCAGCAGCTCCCGCCCGGTCCTGCGGATCTGGAGCGTGAAGATCAGGCCGACCGTCACCAGGGCGCCGACGATCAGACCGAACCACACCACCCCGGGCATGGTCTCGCCCGCGTTCTGCCCGCGCGCGTTCCGGGCGTCGTCGGCGGCGGCCACCTGGTCCACCAGCGGCTGGTACGCCTGCCCCTCGAAGTCGTTCGCCGGCCGGTGGTCGGTGACGCTCCGCCGCACCTTCTCCAGGAGCGCGGTGCCCTCGTCGCTCAGCTCCCCGGTCTCGGACATGTGCTCCCACTCGTCGTCGAGCACGTAGGAGACGTACGCGTCGACGTCGGCGCGGATGCGGGCGCGGACCTCCTGCGGGTACACCTCGGCGCGCGCCGAGATCTCGTGCAGCGCCTGGGCCTCCTGCCGCACGGTCTCCTGGGCGGCCCCCCGCGCCTCCCAGACGCCGGCGATGGCCAGGCCGAGGACGATGGCGTAGATCACGCCGATCATCATCGTCATGTACTCGATGACGTCCGGCGTCTCGCTCGGGTCGTCGTCCTCGGGAATCCGGCGGTGGTTGATGACCACGATGGTGAGCACGACGGCGCAGGCCGCCGCCATCGCGAGGGAGAGGACGAGCCATTCGGACACGGATTCCTCCGGTGGGATCAGTGGGATCGGTGGGATCGGTGGGATCGGTCGTGACGGGGTGGACCGACTGAAGGTGTGGAGCCGGTCGGGGTCAGCGGGAGCGGGAGCGCAGGATCGCGGTCGCGAGGACCGCCGGGGCGATGATCACCAGCGTCGTGGTCAGCACGGACGTGCGGCTCTTCGGCTGCGGCCGGGTGGCCGGACGGTAGTGGGGGAGCGCGACGGGAGCGGGCGGCGCGGGCCGCGCGGAGGGCGGGGGCGGGGGAGCGGCGGCGGACGTCGGCCCGGGCTCCGGCTCGGGTTCCGGTGCCCCGGTGACGGGCGGCGCGGGACGCGGCACCGGCGGGGTGGCGCGCGGCGGCTTCGGTACGGGCGGGACCGGCGTCCGTACGGGAGGCGGGGGCGGCGTCGTGCGGACGGGGGGAGGAGGCGGCACGGGAGCCGGCGGCGGCTTCGGCAGGGGCGGAGGCGGCGGCTCCGGGGTGGGCCGGGGCGGCGCGGACGTGGTGGGCGGCGGCGTGGGGGTGGGAGTGGGGGTGGGCCGGGGCGTCGGTGACGGGCACTCGGGCGGCGGCGTGGGTGTCGGAGGGGGCGTCGGCGGGGGCGTCGGGCTTGGTTCGTGCGGGTGCGGGTGCGGGTGCGGGTGCGGGTGCGGGTGCGGGTGCGGGTGCGGCGGATGGTGGTGGTGGCACCCGTCCGACCCGGCGGACGCCACCGCGGTGTGCGTACCGCCGGGACCGGTCACGGCGTGGGCGCAGGCGTCGGCGGAGACGGGCGCGGGGGCGGCGACCAGCCACACCAGTGCCAGGGCCGCCAGTGGCCGCGCGAGGAGTGATCCGTACAGAGACACGCCGTCGAGCTTGTTCGCGAGTGGCGCGCGCCGGGGCGGAAACACGGCGGATTCGCCGGATGGAGGGGTTCTCCGGAGGCGTGGACTTGACGTTCTATCGGACAGTAGGCGGATTCGGTGCAATGCCCGGGTATCGCCGCGCACTCCGATTCCCGACGGGAACCGTTCCGGCCGTCGTCAGAAGATCTGTCCGGTTGTCGCCCTGTCGAACAGCGCGGCCGACGGGGCATCCTGCACCGGCGGCAGGGTCCCGATCGCGGCAACACCCCAGCAGGGAAAGGGGCTCGGGGCTCCGGCCGGGCGCGCGCGGAGCCGTGGACGGAACCGACGCACGATCACCTGCACGTGAATATGCACGGTCCGAAGGCGTGAACTCGGCGTTCCGCACGCACGTGCCAATGGCGTGTGACCAAGAACGGACCGCGAATTTCCGTTTCCACTCGCCCTCTCGGCGGGCGATCAGTAGCCTCACCTCGAACACCGGCCGCGAACACATGGCCGTATCCCACGGCGACTTGTTGGAGACATTGATGGAGCGTCCCGCCTGGGCTCCGCCGGGTATCGACATTTCGGTGCCGAGCGTGTCCCGAATGTACGACTTCTACCTGGGCGGCTCGCACAACTTCGAAGTCGACCGGGAAGCGGCCCGCAAGGCCATGGAGTTCATGCCCGGCCTGCCCAAGATCATGCAGGCGAACCGGGCGTTCATGCGGCGCGCCGTCCGCCACGCCGTTGACAACGACGTCACCCAGTTCCTGGACATCGGCTCCGGCATACCCACCTTCGGCAACGTGCACGAGATCGCCCGCGCCGCCGACCCGGCCGCGCGGGTCGTCTACGTCGACCACGACCCGGTCGCCGTCGCCCACAGCCGCGCCGTCCTGGAGGGCGTCGAGGACACCGCCGTCGTCTCCGCCGACCTGCGCAAGCCGGCCGACATCCTGCACAGCCCCGAGGTGACCCGACTCCTCGACACGGAACGGCCGGTGGCCCTCCTCCTCGTCGCCGTGCTCCACTTCCTGGAGGACCACGACCGCCCGTACGAGGCCGTCGCCGAGCTGATCGACGCCCTCGCGCCCGGCAGCCTCATGATCCTCACCCACGCGTCGTACGAGGGCATCCCGTCGATGGAGGAGCGGGCCGGCGGCACCGTCGGGGTCTACCGGAACATCCGCAACCCCCTGGTGATGCGGTCGGGCGCCGAGATCACCCGATTCTTCGAGGGCACCGAGCTGCTCGAGCCCGGTCTCGTCCCGCTGCCCCTCTGGCGTCCGGAGAGCCCGGTCGAGGAGGAGGACCCCCACACCTTCTCCGGCCTCGCCGGGGTGGGGCGCAAGGCGTGAAGGTCCCGTCCCAGCCGGCCGGTTCCGGCGCCGAGGCCGACGGCCCGGAGGACAGACTCAGGCGGTTCGTCACCATCTGGAGCCGCGCGATCTTCCCGGTGACCGCCACGTCGCTCACCCGGGCCGAGTTCGAGGGGCACCTGCTGCCGCCGGCCCGCACCCTGTACGACGCCCTGCACGCCCGGCCCTTCGACACGGCCCCGGCCCAGCGCGCCGGCGCGGCCCTGATCACCGCCCACTGCACCGACCCGGACGCGCTCGGCCGCAGCCTCGGCGTCGTCGACTCGTACCTGGTGCTCTACTGCGGTACGGAGTCGGACCTGCCCGCCGAGGAACTCCGGGCCCGCTGCGCCCGGCTCCAGCACGCCATGGCCGTCGGCTACGCCCAGGCCCTGCGCGAGCGGACCCTCGCCGAGCAGGAGGCCATCGCCCGCTCCGCGCTCGCCGCCCGCACCGCCGCCGAGATCGCCCTGCACGCCACCGAGAGCCGCTTCCGCGCGGTCTTCGACGGAGCGGCCATCGGCATCGGCATCGCCGACCTCGACGGCAACCTCCTGGAGGTCAACGAGACCCTCACCCGCATGTTCGGCGGGATGGAGGGCCTGCTGCGCGGCCGCAAGGTCAGCGAGTGGGTCCACCCGGAGGACGGCCCGCACGTCTGGAGGCTGTACGAGGAGCTGGTCCGCGGCGAGCGGGAGCACTACCGGGTCGAGAAGCCGTACTACCGGGGCGACGGAACGGTTCTGTGGACCAACCTCACCGTCTCGCTCCTCCGGGACGCCGACGGGCGCCCCCAGTACCAGCTGGCCCTCCTGGAGGACACCACCGAGCGGCGCCTGCTCCACCTGCGCCTGCGCTACGAGGCCACCCACGACGCCCTCACCGGACTGCCCAACCGGACCCTGTTCTTCGAGCGCCTGGAGAAGGCGCTCGCCCCCGGCGACAACGCCCGCTTCGGCCTCTGCTACCTCGACCTCGACGGCTTCAAGGTCATCAACGACAGCCTCGGCCACTCCACCGGCGACCGGCTCCTGGTCGAGGTCGCGGACCGGCTGCAGAGCTGTGTCACCGGGGCCAACGAGATGGTGGCCCGGCTCGGCGGGGACGAGTTCGTCGCCCTCACCACCGGCTCCGGCGGCGAGCGGGACGTCACCGACCTCGCCGACCGCATCCTCGCCGCCCTCGCCACCCCGCTCCGCATCGACGGCCGCGAACTGACCGTGCGCGGCAGCCTCGGCGTCGTCGAGGGGCCGGCGGGGGAGCGGACCCCGGCCGAGGTGCTGCGGAGCGCCGACATCACCATGTACCGGGCCAAGTCGGCGGGCGGCAACCGCTTCGAGCTCGCCGACCCCGAGGCCGACGCCCGCGCCATCACCCGCCACGGGCTCACCACGGCCCTGCCGGCCGCCCTGGACCGCGGCGAGTTCTTCATCGAGTACCAGCCGCTCGTCCACCTCGGCGACGGCAGCGTGCACGGCGCGGAGGCGCTCGTCCGCTGGTGCCACCCGCAGCACGGGGTGCTCGGCCCCGACCGCTTCATCCCGCTCGCCGAGGACACCGGCCTGATCGTGCCGCTCGGCCGCTGGGTGCTCCAGGAGGCCGTGCGCCAGGCCCGCTTCTGGCAGACCCGGCACGCCGACGGCGGCCCGCTCCGCATCAACGTCAACCTCTCCCCGACGCAGCTCCACCACCCGCGCCTGGTCGCCGACACCGTCGACGTCCTGGAGCGGTCCGGGCTCGAACCGGGCGCGCTCTGCCTGGAGGTGACCGAGTCGGCCCTGATCGGCGCCGACGAGGGCCTCCTGAAGCCGCTGCGGCAGCTCGCCGAGATGGGCGTCGACATCGCGCTCGACGACTTCGGCACCGGCTACTCGAACCTGGCCAACCTGCGGCGGCTCCCGGTGAGCGTCCTCAAGCTGGACCGCTCCTTCACCCGGGGCATGCAGCAGCACCCGGTGGACCCGGTCGACCTGAAGATCGTCGAGGGGATCGTCTCGCTCGCCCACAGCCTGGAGCTCGCGGTCACCGTCGAGGGCGTGGAGACGGGCGCGCAGGCGCGCCGGCTCCGGGACCTCGGCTGCGACACGGCGCAGGGCTGGTACTACGCCCGCCCCGGCGCCCCGGACCGCATCCACTCGCTGCTCCTGGCGGACGCGGTGTGACGAGGACGGTGTGATGGAGGCGGTGCGACGGGGCGGCGTGACGAGGGCGGTGTGACGGGGACGGTGCTGACGGAGGCGGCGTGACGGCCCCCGTTCAGACGGACGTGCCTCCCGCCCGTGCCTTCCGGGAGGCCAGCAGGACCCGCTGGAGCTCCCGTGCGGCCCTCGGCGGCGCCACGTCGCTGCGGTGGGCCAGCGCGATGGTGCGGCGGAGCCCCGGCCGGGCGAGGGCCGTCACCCGCAGGTCGCGGCCGGCCCGCGCGGCGACCATCGCCGGGACCACCGCGAGGCCGAGCCCGGCCCGTACGAAACCGAGCACCGCGTCCAGCTCCCCGCCCTCGACGGTGAACGCGGGCTCGAACCCCTCCGCCCGGCAGGCCGCCACCGTCAGCTCCCGCAGGTCGTAGCCGTGCCGGAACATCACGAGCGGCTGGTCGCGCAGGTCCGTGATCCGGACCGGGCGCCGGGGCGCCGGCTCCGAGGCGGCGGAGACCACCACCAGGTCCTCCCGGAGCAGCTCGACCGTGGTCAGGGCGGGTGAGGGGGTCGGCAGCGGCAGCACCACGAGGGCCAGGTCGAGCGCCCCGCGCGCCAGCTCCCGCACGAGGTCGTGCGAGCCGCTCTCCTGGATCAGGAGCTCGATCCCCGGGTGCAGGTCGTGGAAGGCCCGCAGCACGTCCGGCAGGAGTCCCGTGCACAGGCTCGGGGTCGCGCCGAGCCGCACCCGGCCCCGCTTGAGCTGGGCCAGCTCCTGCACCTCCAGCCGGGCCGTCTCCGTGTCGGCGAGGATCCGGCGGGCCAGCGGCAGCAGGGCCTCCCCGGCGTCGGTGAGCGTGATGTTCCCCCGGGCCCGGCTGAACAGCTCCGCGCCCAGCTCCTGCTCCAGGGCCTTGATCTGCTGGGAGAGCGAGGGCTGCGAGACGTGGACGCGCTCGGCGGCCCGGGTGAAGTGGCGGGTCTCGGCCACGGCCACGAAGTAGAGGAGCTGCTGGAACTGCATGGTCACAGCCTAGGCGAAGAAGATAGGAAGGGCCTATCGAGATCAGCCGAACCATGTCTTGGACCTCTCGGGCCCTTCGGCCCTAGCCTCGACGGCATGGCTCTGGCACCCACGGGGAACAGGACGGCGGACCGCCCGCCGTCCCCCGCACCGTCACGCGGATTCCTCTCCTCGACGCTCGGCAAGAAGACGGTCATGGCCGTCAGCGGACTGATCATGCTCGGCTACCTCGTCGCCCACGTGATCGGCAACCTCAAGGTCTTCTTCGGCCCCGAGGAGTTCAACGGGTACGCGCACTGGCTGCGCGTCCTGGGCGCCCCGCTCCTGCACCACGAGTGGGCCCTCTGGATCGTCCGGGTCGTGCTCCTGGCCGCCGTCGTCGCCCACGCCGTCTCCGCGTACCAGCTCAGCCGGCGCGACATCAAGGCGCGCCCCGTCGGTTACGCGCACCGCCGCAGGCGGGCCTCGTACGCCACCCGCACCATGCGCTGGGGCGGGATCATCCTCGCCCTGTTCATCGTCTGGCACGTCCTCGACCTGACCACCGGCACCGTCCACACCGGCGGCTTCGAGGAGGGCAGGCCCTACCAGAACGTCGTCGACACCTTCTCCACCTGGTACGGCAACGTCGTCTACATCGTCGCCATGCTCGCCGTCGGCCTCCACGTCCGCCACGGCTTCTGGAGCGCCGCCCAGACCCTGGGCGTCGGCACCGCCCGCCGCGAGCGCCTCCTCCGGGGCCTCGCCAACGGCCTCGCGCTCGCCCTGACCGCGGGCTTCGTCTCCGTCCCCGTCGCCGTCATGACCGGAGTGGTGAGCTGACCATGAGCTTTGTGGATTACACCGTCGGCGAGCCGATCGCCGACACCCAGGCCCCCGCCGGGCCCGTCGCCGAGCGCTGGGACACCCGCCGCTTCGAGGCGAAGCTGGTCAACCCCGCCAACCGCCGCAAGCACCGGATCATCGTCGTCGGCACCGGCCTGGCCGGCGGCTCCGCCGGCGCCACCCTGGCCGAACAGGGCTACCAGGTCGTCCAGTTCTGCTTCCAGGACTCCCCGCGCCGCGCCCACTCCATCGCCGCCCAGGGCGGGATCAACGCCGCCAAGAACTACCGCAACGACGGCGACTCGGTGCACCGCCTCTTCTACGACACCGTCAAGGGCGGCGACTTCCGGGCCCGCGAGTCCAACGTCCACCGCCTCGCCCAGATCTCCGTCGAGATCATCGACCAGTGCGTCGCCCAGGGCGTCCCCTTCGCCCGCGAGTACGGCGGCCTCCTCGACACCCGCTCCTTCGGCGGCGTCCAGGTCTCCCGCACCTTCTACGCCCGCGGCCAGACCGGACAGCAGCTCCTCCTCGGCGCCTACCAGGCGCTGTCCCGGCAGATCGCCGCCGGACACGTCGAGATGCACGCCCGTACGGAGATGCTCGACCTGATCGTCGTCGACGGGCGGGCCCGGGGCATCGTCGCCCGCGACCTGATCACCGGGGAGATCTCCACCCACTACGCCGACGCCGTCGTCCTGGCCACCGGTGGCTACGGGAACGTCTTCTACCTGTCGACGAACGCGATGAACTCCAACGCCACCGCCGTCTGGCGCGCCCACCGGCGCGGCGCGTACTTCGCCAACCCCTGCTTCACCCAGATCCACCCCACCTGCATCCCGCGCACCGGCGACCACCAGTCGAAGCTGACCCTGATGAGCGAGTCGCTGCGCAACGACGGACGCATCTGGGTCCCGAAGGCCAAGGGCGACACCCGCCCCGCCGCCGAGATCCCCGAGGACGAGCGCGACTACTACCTGGAGCGGATCTACCCCTCCTTCGGCAACCTCGTCCCCCGCGACATCGCCTCCCGCGCCGCCAAGAACGTCTGCGACGAGGGCCGCGGCGTCGGCCCCGGCGGCCAGGGCGTCTACCTCGACTTCGCCGACGCCATCGGCCGCATGGGCCGCAAGACCGTCGAGGAGAAGTACGGCAACCTCTTCGACATGTACGAGCGGATCACCGCCGAGAACCCGTACGAGGTCCCCATGCGGATCTACCCCGCCGTGCACTACACGATGGGCGGGCTCTGGGTCGACTACGACCTCCGGACCACCGTCCCCGGCCTCTTCGCCATCGGCGAGGCCAACTTCTCCGACCACGGGGCCAACCGGCTCGGCGCCTCCGCCCTCATGCAGGGCCTGGCCGACGGCTACTTCGTCCTGCCCGCCACCATCAACGACTACCTCGCCCGCCACCCGCACGCCGAACCGGTCACCGACGACCACCCGGCGGTCCGCGAGGTGCTCGCCGAGACCGGGGACAGGCTGAACCTGCTGCTCTCCGTGGACGGCGACCGCACCCCCGACTCCTTCCACCGCGAACTCGGCGAACTCATGTGGGAGCACTGCGGCATGGCCCGCACCGAGGAGGGGCTCCGCGAGGCCCTCGCCCGCATCCCCGGGATCCGCGAGGAGTTCTGGCGCCGGATCAAGGTCCCCGGCACCGGCGAGGAGTTCAACCAGTCCCTGGAGAAGGCCAACCGGATCGTCGACTACCTGGAGCTCGCCGAGCTGATGTGCCTCGACGCCCTCCACCGCGCCGAGTCCTGCGGCGGCCACTTCCGCGAGGAGTCCCAGACCCCCGACGGCGAGGCGGCCCGCCGGGACGAGGAGTTCGCCTACGCGGCGGCCTGGGAGTTCAACGACGGCGCCGCACCCGTCCTCCACAAGGAGGAACTGACCTTCGAGTACGTCCACCCCACCCAGCGGAGCTACGCATGAAGCTCAACCTGCGCGTCTGGCGCCAGCGGAACGCCGACGACGACGGCGCCATGGCCACCTACGAGGTGGACGGCATCTCCCCGGACATGTCGTTCCTGGAGATGCTCGACACCCTCAACGAGGAACTCATCGTGCGCGGCGAGGACCCCGTCGCCTTCGACCACGACTGCCGCGAGGGCATCTGCGGCGCGTGCAGCCTCGTCATCAACGGCGACGCCCACGGCCCCGAGCGCACCACGACCTGCCAGCTCCACATGCGCTCCTTCCGCGACGGCGACACCATCGACGTCGAGCCCTGGCGCGCCTCCGCCTTCCCGGTGGTCAAGGACCTGGTGGTCGACCGCTCCGCCTTCGACCGGGTCATCCAGGCCGGCGGCTACATCACCGCCCCCACGGGCGCGGCCCCCGAGGCCCACGCCACCCCCGTCCCCAAGCCCGACGCGGACTTCGCCTTCGAGCACGCCGAGTGCATCGGCTGCGGCGCGTGCGTGGCGGCCTGCCCCAACGGTTCGGCCATGCTCTTCACCTCGGCCAAGGTCAACCACCTCAACGTCCTGCCGCAGGGCTCCCCGGAACGCGAGACCCGGGTCCTCGACATGGTCGCCCAGATGGACGCGGAGGGCTTCGGCGGCTGCACCCTGGCCGGCGAGTGCGCGACGGCCTGCCCGAAGGGGATCCCGCTGCCGTCGATCTCGGCGATGAACCGCGAGTGGCTGCGGGCGCGGCGCAAGGCGGGCCGCGGCTGAGGCCGGATCCGGACAATCGGAGGGCGTGGGCTCCGCCACACGCCGCACCCCGGCGCGAAAGATCGTTCACGGAATGATCATCTTCTCCGTAAGATCTTCGCTCCGGGGTGCTTTCGCGTGCCGGAACAGAAAGATCAACTCCGTTCAAAACTGCACTTTCCTTGGCAAGTTGACCACTTCGCGGCCAACCACCCCCCGGCGATTTCCGCGGCGCCGACACCCCCGGGTACTGATGACCCCTGCCGGGGGCATATGACCAAACCCCCGGTCGCACAGACCACTTGGGGGTTTCTCATGTCCAGCATCACCCGCCGCCGGGCGCTCGGCGTCGCGGCAGGCGCCGCGGGCGCCGTCACGGTCCTCGCCCAGGCGGGCCCGGCCGCCGCCTCCCGCGCCGCCGCCCCGGCGGCCGGCTCCGACCCGGCCTCCTTCGACGAGGTCTACCAGGGCCGCCGCATCCGGGGCGGGCCCGCGCACGGCGGCGACCACCACGGGGGACACCACGGAGGCGGCTACACCGTCACCGTCGACGGCCGGGAACTGCACGTCATGCGGAACGCCGACGGCACCTGGATCAGCGTGATCCACCACTACGAGCCCGTCGCCACGCCCAGGGAACTGGCCCGCGCGGCCGTCCGCGAACTCCGCGGCGCCCCGCTCGTCCCCCTCGCCCTCGGCCGAACCCTCCGCTGACCCGTCCAGGAGCACGCACCACCATGACCGTACGCAAGAACCAGGCCACCCTCACCGTCGACGAGAAGCGCCGCTTCGTCGACGCCCTCCTGGAGCTCAAGCGCTCCGGGCGGTACGACGCCTTCGTCACCACGCACAACGCCTTCATCATGGGCGACACCGACGACGGCGACCGCGTCGGCCACCGCTCGCCGTCCTTCCTGCCCTGGCACCGGCGCTTCCTCCTGGAGTTCGAGGAGGCCCTGAAGTCCGTCGACGCCACCGTCACCCTGCCCTACTGGGACTGGACCGCCGACCGCACCCCCCGCTCCCCGCTGTGGGCGCCCGACTTCCTCGGCGGCACCGGCCGCGCCCGCGACGGGCAGGTCACCGACGGCCCCTTCGCCCGGTCCGGCGACCGCTGGCCGATCACCGTCCGCGTCGACGGACGCGACTTCCTCCGGCGCGACCTCGGCGCCGGCGGCCGACAGCTCCCCACCCGCGCCGAGGTGGACTCCGTCCTCGCCATGGAGACCTACGACACCGCTCCCTGGAACAGCGCCTCCGACGGCTTCCGCAACCACCTGGAGGGCTGGCGCGGGGTGAACCTCCACAACCGCGTCCACGTCTGGGTCGGCGGCCAGATGGCCACCGGGGTCTCGCCCAACGACCCCGTCTTCTGGCTGCACCACGCCTTCGTCGACAAGCTGTGGGCCGACTGGCGGGCCCGCCACCCCGGCTCGGCGTACCTGCCGGCCGCGGGCACCCGGAACGTCGTGGACCTCCACGACACCATGCGCCCGTGGAACGACGTGACCCCGGCGGACATGCTGGACCACACCCCCCACTACACCTTCGACACGGCGGCCTGACGGACCCCGGACCGCCTCCCGGCCCGGGTGCCCCGCACGGGCACCCGGGCATTTGCCCACATCAACGGATGATCGAGGCAAAAAGGAGGAATCGGGAAGCCGCGCGCCGGGTACCCGGACCTTCGCAGCCCGGGAGGCGCACACGGCCCGTGTCGCGCGCCCTCCACCGGGCCGTACCCGAGGGAACCAGGAGGACACGTGACCCGGCAAGAGTCGGCACAGGCCCCGCACCGGGGGCGGGGGGAACCGGACCCGAACCGGTGGAAGGCACTCGGCGTCTGCCTCGTGGCGGGGTTCATGACCCTCCTCGACGTGTCGATCGTGAACGTCGCGCTGCCCTCCATCCGCACCGGCCTCGACACCCCCGAATCGGACCTCCAGTGGGTGCTCTCCGGATACGCGCTCGCCTTCGGCCTCTTCCTCATCCCGGCCGGACGCCTCGGCGACGCGCGCGGCCGGCGCAGCGTCTTCATCGTCGGCCTCGCGCTCTTCACGCTCGCCTCGGCCTCCTGCGGGGCGGCCCAGACGAGCACGTGGCTGGTGATCTCGCGACTGGCGCAGGGCGTGGCGGGCGGCCTCGTCTCCCCCCAGATCTCCGCGCTCATCCAGCAGATGTTCCAGGGCGCCGAGCGCGGCAGGGCCTTCGGGATGTTCGGCACCGTCGTCGGCGTCTCCACCGCCGTCGGCCCCCTCCTCGGCGGACTGCTGATCCAGGCGGCGGGCCCCGAGGAGGGCTGGCGCTGGGTCTTCTACGTCAACCTCCCGATCGGGATCGTGTGCCTGTTCCTCGCCCGGCGGCTGCTGCCCGACACGCCGGACGCCAAGCCGGTACGGCTCGGCCGCCTCGACCCGGTCGGCGTGGTCCTCCTCGGCGCCGCGGTCCTCGCCCTGCTGCTGCCCTTCGTCCAGTCCCAGCAGTGGCCCGGGAACGGCAAGTACCTCCTCGTCCCCGTCGCCGCCGCCCTGCTCGCGGTCTTCGTGGCCTGGGAGCGCCGCTGCGCCCGCTCGGGCAACGAGCCCCTCGTCGAACTGGAGCTCTTCCGCGTCCGCTCCTACTGGCTCGGCTCGCTCCTCATCCTGCTCTACTTCGCGGGCTTCACCTCGATCTTCTTCGTCAGCACGCTCTACCTCCAGAGCGGACTGCACTACAGCGCGCTCCAGGCCGGGCTCACCATCACCCCCTTCGCCCTGGGGTCGGGGATCGCGGCCGGGATCGGCGGCCGGCTCGTGAACCGCTTCGGCCGGCCGCTCGTGGTGGCCGGCCTGGTCATGGTGGCGCTCGGCCTCGCCGGGACGGCGTTCGCCGTGCACCAGGTGCCCGGCAGGGGCGTGGGCTGGGCCATGCTCGCCCCGCTGCTCCTCGCGGGGCTCGGCAGCGGCCTGGTGATCGCCCCGAACCAGACCCTCACCCTCTCCGAGGTGCCGGTGCGCCGGGCGGGCAGCGCCGGCGGCACCCTCCAGACCGGCCAGCGGGTCGGCTCGGCGGTCGGCATCGCCGCGGTCGGCTCCGTCTTCTTCGGCCAGGTCGGCCAGGACGGCTGGGCCACCGCCTACGACCACGGCCTCCTCGTCTCGATCGCCTTCGTCGTGGCCGCGCTCGCCGTCGCCGTCGCGGACGTGGTGGCGGGACGGCGCACGGCGGCGCGGGAGGAGGCGACCTCGGACGACGGGACCGCCGCGCGCCGCTGAAGACGGACCGCCCGACGCGCCCGGGGCGGCCCCGTACACCCCGTACGGGCCGGTGAACGCGAACCGACCGCGAGCGCCGGGGGCACGGCGGACGCCGCGCCCCCTTCCCCGGGACCGCCACCGTTCCACAGGGCCCGCGGGCGGGGCCGGCGGGGCCCGGCCCGCACCCGTCGCGCGATCCCGCCGTTCGGCCGCCGGTCGGTACCGGCACCGACTAGAGTCCCGGCACCGGACCGGTTCCCGACCTCCTCCGGACCCTCCACGGAAAGCGAGCCGTCGATGCGTCACGTCCCCGTCCGCCGGACCTTGATCGCCGCGCTGATCCTCGCGGGATCGGCGGCCTGCGCCTCTCCGGCGCCCGCGCCCGGCCCCGACGCCGAGGGGCGGCCGGAGGCACCGGCGCCGACGGCCGGGGCGGACAGCTCGACGGGGTGCCCGGACGCCGCCGTCCTGGAACCGGTCCTCGGACGGCCGGCGTTCCAGCTGATGCGCCACCAGGCGTGGCGGGACGGCGGATGGCACTGCCGGTACGAGCCTGCGGCACGCCACCCGCTCGGCGTCCGCCTCGACGTCTACGCCAGGCCGAAGGACGCCGTCATGGGCAAGCCCCTGACGGCGTCCGGCTTCGGCGCGCTGCCCGAGTTCGGCCAGGAGGCCGCGTTCCACACCAGCTGCCCCGACGATCCGGGCACCGGCCGCCTGAGCGCCGACTTCGCCCGCAAGGGGGGACAGCCGGCCAACACGCAGGAACTCGTCTTCGAGTCGGCCGGAGACGTGATCCACGACTGCGACCGGCAGCTCTCCCTGATGAAGGCCCTCGTCAAGGTGTTCCACGACCACCAGATCGATCCGCCGGCCGGGGGCTGAGGAGCGGCCGCGTGCGCGGGGCGGGGGTTTACGGGTGGGGTTCGGGAGCAGAAGGGCGTCACGAACTGTCCGTACGGCACGAGGAGGTCACGATGTCGGGCACGGAGAAGAGCAAGGCGCACGTGGAGCAGGTCAAGGGCAAGGCCGAGGAGGCCGCCGGCCGCGCCGTCGGCAATGAGCGCATGGCCGCCAAGGGCCGCGCCGACCAGGCCAAGGGTGACGCCCGCCAGGGCAAGGAAGACGTCAAGGACGCCTTCCGGCACTAGGCACTGGGCACTGAGCGCCAGGCACCAGGTACGTGCGGCCGAGCGCCGCGCAGGACCGGGCCCCGACCTGTCCCCCGGGTCGGGGCCCTGCCGTGTCCGCAAGGCCCCGGCGGCGCGCGGACGGGCCGGGCCGCCCGGTCTCAGGGGCGGCGCGGGGACCGGTCGGAGAGGGCCCGGGCCAGATACGGCGCGGTGCGGCTGTCCGCCGTCCCCGCCACCCGGTCGGGAGGGCCCTCGGCCACGATCCGCCCGCCCCGGTCGCCGCCGTCCGGGCCGAGGTCGATCACCCAGTCGGCGGTGGCGACCACGTCCATGTCGTGCTCCACGACGACCACCGAGTGGCCCGCGTCCACCAGTCCGTGGAGCTGGCGCATCAGGACCTCCACGTCGGCCGGGTGCAGGCCGGTGGTCGGCTCGTCCAGCACGTACAGGGTGGGGGAGCGGTGCGGCCGCTGGAGCTCCGAGGCGAGTTTGATCCGCTGGGCCTCCCCGCCGGAGAGCTCCGTGGCGGGCTGCCCGAGCCGCAGGTACCCGAGGCCCACGTCGAGGAGGGTGCGCAGGCTCCGGGCGGCGGCCGGGACGTCCTCGAAGAAGGCGGCGGCCGACTCCACGGTCAGGTCCAGGACCTCGGCGACGGTGAGGCCGCGCAGCCGCACCCGGAGGGTCTCGGGGTTGTAGCGGGCCCCGTGGCAGTCGGGGCAGGGCGCGTACGTACTGGGCAGGAAGAGCAGCTCGACCGAGACGAACCCCTCGCCCTGGCAGGTCTCGCAGCGCCCGCCGGGCACGTTGAAGGAGAAGCGCCCCGCCCTGTACCCGTGCGCCTTCGCCTCCCCGGTCTCCGCGAACAGCTTGCGGACGACGTCGAACAGGCCCGTGTACGTTGCGAGGTTGGAGCGCGGGGTGCGGCCGATGGGCCGCTGGTCCACCGTCACCAGGCGCCCGGCGCCCTCCTTCCGGTCGGTGAGCGCGTCCACGAGCGCGTCCACGAGGGTGGACTTGCCGGAGCCGGAGACGCCCGTGACGGCGGTGAACACCCCGAGAGGGAAGGCCGCTTCCACGCCCCGCAGGTTGTGCCGGGTGACCGGCCCCGTCCGCAGCCGTCCGGTCGGCTCGCGCACGGCCCGCGCGGGCGCGGGTTCCCGGTCGAAGAGGAACCGGCGCGTCACGGACTCCCCCACGCCCGCCAGTTCGCGCGGCGGTCCGCTGTGCAGCACCCGCCCGCCGTGCACCCCGGCCCCCGGGCCGACGTCCACCAGCCAGTCGGCGTGCCGGACGACGTCCAGGTGGTGCTCGACGACGAAGACCGAGTTGCCCGCGGCCTTCAGCCGGTCGAGGACCACGAGCAGGGCCTCGGTGTCGGCCGGGTGCAGGCCCGCCGACGGTTCGTCGAGGACGTACACCACGCCGAAGAGCCCCGAGCGCAGCTGGGTGGCGAGCCGCAGCCGCTGGAGCTCGCCGTTGGAGAGGGTGGGGGTGGCGCGGTCCAGGCTCAGGTAGCCGAGGCCGAGTTCGGTCACCGTACCGATCCGGGCGACGAGGTCCTCGATGAGCACCCGCGCGGTCTCCGTCGCGTCCGTCCCGGCCGCCGCCGTGGAGAGGATCCCGGCCAGGGCGGTGAGCGGCTGCCCGGCCAGCTCCGCGACGGTCCGGCCCGCGAAGGTGACCGCGAGCGCCTCGGGCCGCAGCCGTCCGCCGCCGCACACCGGGCAGGGCGCGCTGGTGAGGAAGCGTTCCGCCTTCGCCCGCAGGGCCGGGCTCTTCGAGTCGGAGAAGGTCCGCAGGACGAGCCGCCGGGCGCTCGTGTACGTGCCCTGGTACGGGCGCTGGATCCGCCCCGCCTCCCGTACCGGATGGACCGTGACGACCGGCTGCTCGTCCGTGAACAGGATCCACTCCCGGTCCTTCGCGTCCAGCTCCCGCCACGGCCGGTCCACGTCGTACCCCAGGGCGTCGAGGACGTCCCGCAGGTTCTTCCCCTGCCACGCACCCGGCCAGGCGGCGACGGCTCCCTGACGGATCGACAGTCCCGGGTCGGGTACGAGGAGTTCCTCGTCGGTCTCGTGGATCCGCCCGAGCCCGTGGCACGAAGGGCACGCTCCGGCGGCCGTGTTGGGGGAGAAGGCGTCGGAGTCGAGCCGTTCGGCCCCCTCCGGGTAGCGGCCGGCGCGGGAGAACAGCATCCGCAGCGAGTTGGAGAGGGTGGTGACCGTGCCGACGGACGAGCGGGCGTTCGGGGACGACCGGCGCTGCTCCAGGGAGACCGCCGGCGGCAGTCCGGTGATCTCGCCGACCGAGGGCGCCCCCACCTGGTGGATCAGCCGCCGCGCGTACGGCGCCACCGACTCGAAGTAGCGGCGCTGCGCCTCGGCGTAGACCGTGCCGAAGGCGAGCGACGACTTGCCGGAGCCGGAGACCCCGGTGAAGACGACGAGCGCGTCGCGGGGGATGTCGACGTCGACCCCGGCGAGGTTGTGCTCGCGGGCGCCGCGGACGCGGACGTACGGATCGTGGGGGCTGTCGTGCATGGGCCGATTTTAGCCACTATCCGTCATTTGCTCCGGCCGGGATCCCGGAGGGCGCGGGGCTCCAGCCCCACCGCCCGCGCCAGTCCCCGGTACGACGCGCTCAGGGCCTTTCGGTCGTACGTGCTCGTGGTCACCAGGACCTCCTGGGCCCCGGTCTCCTCCACCGCCCGTTCCAGTGCCTCGGCGACCTGCTCCTCCGTGCCGTGCACGTGTCCCCGCAGCCCCTCCTCGTAGAAGCCGCGCTGCTTCCCGGCCATCGCCAGTGCCTCGATCCGTTCCGGCGCGTCGAGCGGCGGGAAGACGCCCCGGGTGCGCGCGTACGCCATCGCCCAGGCCTCCGGGACGAGCAGCCGCGCGGCCTCCTCCTCGGTGGCGGCCACCGCGACCGTACCGGCGACGACCACATACGGATCGGCCGCCCATCGCGACGGGCGGAAGCCGGTCCGGTACGCGTCGACGGCGGCGAGCAGCCGGTCCCGGCCGCGCAGGTCGCCGACGACCAGCGGCAGTCCGGCCGCCGCCGCGATCGCCGCACCCTCGCCCGTCGCGAGCAGGAAGGGCGGGACCCGCAGACCCTCGGCGGGGCGGGCGCGCACGTGGGGGTGGGCCGTCTGCTCGCCGGTGAACCAGCCGAGGAGCTCGGAGAGCTGTTCCCCGAACCGGTCGGCTTCGTCCCTGCCCCGGCCCAGGGCCCGGCGGACGCCGTCGGTGAAGCCCACCGAACGGCCGACGCCCATGTCGATCCGGCCGGGGAAGAGGGACTCCAGGACGCCGAACTGCTCGGCCACGACCAGCGGCCGGTGGTTCGGGAGCATCACCCCGCCCGTGCCGACGCGGACGACGGAGGTCGCGGCGGCGACGGCCGCGGCGAGGACAGTGGGCGCCGAGCCCGCCACCCCGGGCACGCCGTGGTGCTCCGACACCCAGAAGCGGTGGTAGCCGAGGGCCTCCACCTCCCGGGCGAGACGTACGGTCTCGCGCAGTGCCCGCGCGGGGGTCTCGCCCTCCCGGGTGCGGGAGCGGTCGAGGACGGAGAACCGGATGCCGTCGGGAAAGCTGCTCACGGAGGGTTCAACACCGCGGGGCGCGAGGGATTCCCGACCGTTCCGCCGGGTGCCCCGCCCCGGGGGGAGACCGCGCCTCCTACCCTGGCCCGGTGACCCAGGACAACAGACCCCTCGCCGTCTTCGACCTCGACAACACCCTCGCCGCGACCGCGCACCGCCAGCACTTCCTGGAGCGGAGGCCCAAGGACTGGAGCGCGTTCTTCGCGGCGGCGCCCGACGATCCGCCGTTGGGGGAGGGTGTCGCACTGTGCCGCGAGGCGGCCGGGGAGTGCGAGGTCGTCTACCTCACCGGGCGGCCGGAGCGGTGCCGTCGGGCGACCGTGGACTGGCTGGCGGAGCAGGGGCTTCCCGCGGGCCCCGTCCACATGCGGCGCGACCGCGACTTCCGGCCGGCCCGGGTGACCAAGGTGGAGATCCTGCGCCGGCTCGCCGCCGACCGCCCGGTGAGGATGCTGGTCGACGACGACCCGCAGGTCTGCGACGCGGCGGAGGCGGCCGGCTTCACCGTCGTACGGGCCCGCTGGGCGACCCCCTCCGAGGCGCTGAGGGAGGCGCAGGAGGAGGAGGGCCGGACCTGAGGGCGCCCCGCGGAGCCCGGGTCCCGTGGATCCGGGCCCCGAGGGCTCAGGCCCCGGGGGCTCGAGTCCCCGGATTCGAGGCCCGGAGGCTCAGGTCTCGTCCTCCAGGCGGAAGCCGACCTTCAGGCCGACCTGGTAGTGCTCGATCGTGCCGTCGACGAGGTGGCCGCGCACCTGCGTCACCTCGAACCAGTCGAGGCCCCTCAGGGTCTGCGAGGCGCGTTCGATGCCGTTGCGGATGGCCTGGTCGACTCCCTCGGTGGAGGTGCCGACGATCTCGGTGACGCGGTAGGTGTGGTTCGACATGGGGGACGGACTCCTCTCGGTGCGTTCCCTCCACCGTGCCCCAGGCCGCGCCGGGGCGCGACACGACGACCTCCCCACGGGCCACGGGGAATTACCGGTGGTAACGGAACAGATCGTCCTTCCGGGGGGCGGAACGGGATGGTCAAGGACTTGACCATCCCGTTGGTCCAGACCAGAATCCAGGCCACATACCCGCGCGAACACCCCGTTCGGTCCCCCCATGCCGGGTCAGCCCCCATCCGCACGACCCTGTGCTGAACCGCAGAAGGTGACCCACGTGAAGAACCGACGTCTCGTCTGTCCCCTGGCAGCCGCCACCGCGCTCGCCCTCTCGGGCTGCGGGATGCTGCCGGGCGACGAGGGCGCGAAGACCGTCAACATCTGGCTGATGCGGGACAGCGCCAGCGAGGACTTCGTCGAACGCTTCAAGAAGGCGTACGAGGAGGAGCACGACGGGATCGAACTCCAGTTCACCATCCAGGACTGGACCGGCATCGGCAAGAAGGTCACCGAGGCGATCGAGGGCCCCGGCGGACCCGACGTCATCGAGGTCGGCAACACCCAGGTCGCCCAGTACGCCGACACCGAGAAGGTGTTCGACCTCACCCTGGAGTCGGTCCGCGACCTCGGCAGCGAGGACTGGCTGCCCGGCCTCGCCGAGCCCGGCAACATCTCCGGCGCCCAGTACGGCATCCCCTGGTACGCCGCCAACCGGATCGTCATCTACAACAAGGAGCTGTTCCGGAACGCCGGGATCGACAAGCCGCCGGCCACCCGTGCCCAGTGGCTCGCCGACACCGAGAAGCTCAACAAGAGCGGCTCCCAGGGCATCTACCTCGCGGGACAGGACTGGTACACCCTCTCCGGCTTCATCTGGGACGAGGGCGGCGAACTGGCCGTCGACAGGGGCGGCGAGTGGACGGGCGCCCTCGACAGTCCGGAGGCCCGGCGCGGCATGGCCTTCTACAAGGAACTCCAGTCCCTCGGCTCCGGCCCCAAGAACGCCGACGAGCAGAACCCGCCGCAGGCCGACGTCTTCGCCAAGGGCGACGTGGCCCAGCTCATCGCCACCCCCAGCGCCGTCGCCGCGATCCTCAAGACCAACCCGGGACTCGAGGGCAAGCTCGGCTACTTCCCGATACCCGGCAAGGAGGCCGGCCGGCCCTGCGCCGTCTTCACCGGCGGCTCCGACCTCATCATCCCGGAGAACGCCCCCCGGCGCGGCGCCGCCATCGAGGTCGTCAAGGCGATGGCCGGCGAGAAGTGGCAGACCGAACTCGCCCGCGCCATGGGTTACGTGCCCAACAAGAAGAGCCTCGCCTCCGTCGTCGCCGGCCAGGAGGCCACCGCCGCCATGGCCCGGGGCGCCGCGCGCGGCCGGGCCACCCCGAACTCCCCGCAGTGGGCGAACGTCGAGGCGGACAACCCCGTCAAGCCCTACATGACGGCCGTCCTCCGGGGCGAGGACCCGCTGAAGGCGGCCCGCAAGGCCTCGGAGGCGATCACCGAGACCCTCGCCGAATAGCATTCAGCGTTCGCACACCCGCGAGCCCCCGGACGGTCACGTCGAATCCAGCCGGTCACGGAAGAAGTAAGGAGCCGGGCCACCGCGCGAGCGGCCCCGGCCCCGCCCCTTCCCTTCCGTACGCCGGAGGCGCCCGCCATGTCCGCACCGACGCACACCTTCGCCGTCCCCGCACAGCCCCGGGCCCGGGACGAGCGGCCCGCCCCCCGGTACGCCGTCGGCCTCGCCCGTCACCAGGAGGACGTGCGGGCCGCCCAGCGACTGCGCCACCAGGTCTTCGCCGGCGAGATGGGGGCCCGGCTCGACGGGCCCGAGCCCGGCCTCGACAGCGACGCCTTCGACGCGTACTGCGACCACCTCCTCGTACGGGAGGAGACCACCGGCGAGGTCGTCGGCACCTACCGGCTCCTGCCGCCCGAGCGGGCCGCCGTCGCCGGACGCCTCTACTCCGAGGGCGAGTTCGACCTCACCCGGCTCGCCCCCGTCCGCCACGACCTGGTGGAGGTCGGCCGCTCCTGCGTCCACCCCGCCCACCGCAACGGCGCCGTCATCGCCCTCATCTGGGCCGGACTCGCCCGCTACATGGCCGAGACCGGCCACAACTGGCTCGCCGGGTGCTGCTCGGTCCCGCTCGCCGACGGCGGCACCCTCGCCGCCGCCACCTGGGACACCGTCCGGGCCAAGCACCTCGCCCCGGAGGAGTACTGGGTCACCCCGCACCGCCTGTGGAACTCCGAGGACGTCGCCCGCCCCGAGGGCCGCGCCGAGCTGCCCCCGCTGCTGCGCGGCTACCTCAGGCTCGGCGCCTGGGTCTGCGGCGCCCCCGCGCACGACCCCGACTTCGGCGTCGCCGACCTCTACGTCCTGCTCTCGCTGCGCCGCACCAACCCGCGCTACCTCAACCACTTCCTGTCGCTCGCCCCGGCGCGGTGAACGGGACCACGGCCCTCCCGCCGTGGTTCCCCACGGCGCCCTGCACCCCGGGCCGCTGCACCGCCCACCCGGACGCCACCGGACCCGGCCCCGACTCCGACCCCGAGCTTCGGGCCGGCCTCCCACGGGCCGTGGTCCGGCTCGTCGCCGGCACCGGCGGCGTCCTCCTCGGCGTCCTGCTCGCCCCGGCCGCCGCCCTCCTCCCGCCCGCCGCCCGGTTCGCCCTCGTCCGCCTCTGGACGCGGACGGTGGTCCGCGCCTTCGGCGTCCGCGTCCGGTACGGGGGGAACCCCGTCGCCACCGGTCCGCTCCTCGTCGTCGCCAACCACGTCTCCTGGCTGGACGTCCCCCTCCTGGCGGCCGTGCTGCCCGCCCGCGCGGTCGCCAAGGCGGAGGTCCGCCGCTGGCCGGTCCTCGGGGTCCTCGCCGCGCTCGGCGGCACCCTCTTCATCGACCGGGACCGGCTCAGGGCCCTGCCCGGCACCGTGCGCGTGATGAGCGGGATCCTCGCGGGCGGAGGCCGGGTGGCCGTCTTCCCCGAGGGCTCCACCTGGTGCGGCCGGGAACGGGGGAGGTTCCGGCCCGCCGCCTTCCAGGCCGCCCTGGACGCCGGCTGCGCCGTGCAGCCCGTACGGATCGACTACCGGCCCCACGACACCGCCGCGTACGTCGGGGACGACCCGCTCGGCGCCTCCCTGTGGCGGGTCGTCACCACCCGGCGGCTCACCGCCGAGGTGCGCCTCGCGGACCCCCTGCCGAGCGGCCGGTACCCGGACCGGCGCGCCCTGGCGGCCGCCGCCGAACGGGCGGTGGCCCGCCCGGACCGGCGGACCGGCTCTCCGCGGATCGTCCCTCAGCGCGCCGTCGCCAGCGACAGCGCGAACCTGTCCCCGTCGTCCGTCCACCAGCGGGCCAGGCCGAGGCCCGCCGCCGCCAGCTCCTCCCGTACGCCCTCCTGACGGAACTTCGCCGACACCTCCGTGCGCAGCTCCTCGCCCGCCGCGAACGGCACCACGAGGTCCAGCTCCGGGATCTTCACGGTGAGCGCGCGGCGGGCGCGCAGCCGCATCTCGATCCACTCCCGCTCGGCGTCCCACACCGCCACGTGCTCGAAGTCCTCCGGATCGGCGTCCGCGCCCAGCTCGCGGTCGATCACGGACAGCACGTTCTTGTTGAACCGCCCGGTCACCCCGGCCGCGTCGTCGTAGGCGGCCACCAGCGTCGCCTCGTCCTTCACCAGGTCCGTGCCGAGCAGCAGGGAGTCGCCCGGCGCGAGCATCGAGCGGACCGAACGAAGGAAGGTCCGCCGCTCGCCGGGCAGCAGGTTGCCGATGGTGCCGCCGAGGAAGGCCACCAGGCGCGGCCCCGGCGTCCCGGGCAGCGCGAGGCCCCGGGTGAAGTCCGCGACCAGGGCGTGCACCCGCAGCTCCGGCCGCTCCGCGAGCAGCGCCTCCGCCGCCCCGGTCAGCGCCGACTCGCTCACGTCCACGGGCACGTAGTCCTCCAGACCGGGCAGCAGCGCGTCGATCAGGAAGCGGGTCTTCTCGGAGGACCCGGAGCCCAGCTCCACCAGGGTCCTCGCCCCCGTCTCCGCGGCGATCTCCGGCGCCCGCGCGGCCAGGATCTCCCGCTCCGCCCGCGTCGGGTAGTACTCGGGCAGCCGGGTGATCTCCTCGAACAGCTCGCTGCCCCGGGCGTCGTAGAACCACTTGGGCGGCAGCTCCTTGGGGGAGCGGGTCAGACCGTGGACGACGTCGGCGCGCAGATCGGCGCCGGCGGCGTCCGGGTCGAGGGTGCGGGTCAGCTGGTACGGGCTCACGCGGGCGGCTCCTTGAGCGGGGTGAGGGCGACGCCGGCGCGGTCGGCGGTCACGAGCGTGCGCTCGGGCACCTCCCGCCAGCGGGGATCGGCGTCGTAGGGTTCGGAGGCCACGACCGTCCGGCCGGGGCCCGTCAGGTACCAGAGGCTGTCCCCCCAGGCGGTCGCGGCGATCCGGTCGCCGTCGGTGAGCAGCAGGTTCAGCCGGGAGCCGGGGGCCGCCTCCGCGACCTCCCGCACGGTGGCGGCGAGCGCGTCCCCCGGCGCGTCCCCGGCCCGCAGCCGGTGCAGGACGAGCGCCCACACCAGGGCCGAGTCGGTACGCGCCTCCAGGCGCAGCAGCTCCCCGGCGGACAGCGCCGAGGCGAGCGGGGCCAGGGTGTCCGGCCAGCCCGTGACCGCGCCGTTGTGGCTGAACAGCCAGGGCCCGGAGGCGAACGGCGCCGCCGCCGCCTCCCCGTCGGTCCCGGGCAGCGTGGCGCTCCGGACCGCCGCGAGCAGCGCCCCCGAGCGCACCACCCGCGCGAGGTCCGCGAAGGGGAGGTCGCCCCAGATCGGCCCGGCGCGCCGGTAGCGCGCGGGCACCGGGTCCCCCTCGGCGTACCAGCCCACCCCGAACCCGTCGGCGTTCACCACGCCGCTGGCCTGCGTACGGGGTTCCCAGGACTGGCGCAGCAGGCCGTGCTCCGGCCGCACGACCAGCTCCCCGAGCGCCACCGGGCCGCCCACGTAGGCGAGGTGGCGGCACATCAGTCGGGCTCCGCGGAGCGGGCGGTGCGGAAGCCGGAGAAGATCTGGCGCCGCACGGGCAGGTCCCAGTTGCGGAAGGTCCCCCGGCAGGCGACCGGGTCCACGGCGAACGAACCGCCCCGCAGCACCTTGTGCTCCGGGCCGAAGAACACCTCCGAGTACTCCTTGTACGGGAAGGCCGTGAAGCCCGGGTACGGCAGGAAGTCGCTCGCCGTCCACTCCCACACGTCCCCGATCAACTGCCGTACGCCCAGCGGCGAGGCGCCCTCCGGGTAGCTCCCGGCCGCCGCCGGGCCCAGGTGCCGCTGCCCGAGGTTCGCGTGCTCGGGGCCCGGGTCCGCGTCGCCCCACGGGTAGCGGCGGGAGCGGCCGGTGGCCGGGTCGAACCGGGCCGCCTTCTCCCACTCGGTCTCCGTCGGGAGCCGGCGCCCCGCCCAGCGCGCGTAGGCGTCCGCCTCGTACCAGCTCACGTGCAGGACCGGCTCCTCCTCCGGTACGGGCGCGGTCACCCCGAACCGGCGGCGCAGCCACTGCCCGCCGTCCCGGCGCCAGAACAGCGGCGCCCCGATGCCGTGCTCCCTGATCTGCGCCCACCCCTCGGGCCGCCACCAGCGCCGGTCCGTGTAGCCGCCTTCCGCGACGAAGGCCAGGTAGGCGCCGTTGGTGACCGGCACGGTGTCGATGTGGAAGGCGGCGACGTCCCGCCGGTGCGCCGGCCGCTCGTTGTCGAGCGCCCACGGCTCGTCCGAGGTCCCCATGGTGAACGGGCCGCCGGGGACGAGCACTTCGGCCGGCAGCAGGCCGGGCCGGCGGTCCGGCGGCGGGGGAGCCGTCAGGACGGGCGGTCCCTTGCGCAGCTGATGGGTGATCAGCATCGTCTCGTCGTGCTGCTGTTCGTGCTGGGCGACCATGCCGAAGACGAAGCCCGCGTCCACCAGCGGCCGCCCCTCCATGGGCGCCCGCTCCAGCACGTCGAGGACCCGGAGCCGTACGTCCGCCGCGTAGGCGCGGGCCTCGGCCGGCGCGAGCAGCGGCAGCGACGGGCGCTCGGCGCGCGGGTGCTCGAAGGCGTCGTAGAGGGAGTCGATCTCGGGCCGCAGCGCGTCGTGCCCCGCGACGCCCCGCCACAGCCACTGCTCCTCCTGGTTGCCGATGTGCGCCAGGTCCCAGACGAGCGGCGACATCAGCGGGGAGTGCTGGGCGGTGAGGTCGTCCTCCTCCACACAGGAGGTGAGGCGCAGGGTGCGGTCCCGCGCCCCGGCGAGGGCGGCCAGGGCCCGCTCGCGCAGCGCCTCGGCCCCGGCCCCCGCTCCTGCCGTGCCCGTGGTCCCGGCGTTCCCGCCGCTCCGGGTCTTCCCGGTCATGACGTCACCGTCTCGGGGGTGTCGGCCGGGGACCTCCCGGGGACCACGTACCGCTCCCGGAAGGCGGCGACCGCCCGCCGCACCTCCTCGCTCGCCCCGATCCGGGGCAGCGCCTCCAGGGCGGCGGAGAACACCGTCCGCGCGGCGGCGTGCAGATCGGGATCGGCCAGGCCGTCACGGGCCGCCGCCACCCACAGCGGATTGCGCGGCGGGGGATCGTCGCCGGCCCGCTCCGCGAGCGGCTTCACCGCCCGGTACACGGTCTCCGCCGCCTCCGGGTCGTCGAACACCGCCGTCGTCACGGCCGCCGGCACCATCCAGCCGTCCCGCCCCGGCTGCGCGTCGACCATCCGGAACTCCAGATGGCCACGCGGCCGCACCGGCGGGAAGAGGGTCGTCATGTGGTAGCGCAGGTCGTCGGCGTCGGCCGGACGGGGCAGTCCCGTGCGCAGCCACTCCCGGAAGGTCAGCCCCTCCGGCACCGCCCACGGCCCCTCGTCGGTCCGCACGCACAGCACCGGGGTGTCCAGGACGTACGCCGCCCACTCGGCCCGCGGGTCCCCGTCCGGCGGGGGCGCGGGCGCCCGCCGCGGCGCGAGCGTCCGCAGGGGGTCGAGCTCCGCCCACAGGGCCTGCCGGGTCGAACGCCAGCCGGTGCGGCGCCCGCCGTGCACCGGGGAGTTCGCGAAGGCGGCCACGAGGACCGCGCCCAGGAGGTGGGCGAGCCGCCACCGCCGCCGGTAGTTCAGCGGGCCCGGCCCGTCGACCCCGGCGTCGAGGCAGATCTGCACCGAGGCCGACTCGCACATCATCGCCCGCCCGGCCGGTCCCGTCCGGTCGAGCGCGGCCTCCATGGCGTCGTACCGCGGCTCGTGGAGCACCCGGCCGCGCGGCGCCTGCCAGGGGTCCACCCCGTAACCGCTGAGGGCGAGGCCGAGCGGCCCGAGTGCGCCCCGCACCGCCCGCAGATCGGCGGCGACCGAGTCGAGGCACTCCATGAGCGATCCGGCGGGTTGCGAGCTGAGCTCCAGCTGACCGCCGGGTTCGAACGTCAGGGCCGACACCAGGGGCAGGGCCCGCACGGTGTCGACCGCCGCCGCGAGCCGCCGCGGCCGCACGGGCAGCCGGGGGTCGCGCAACTCGTGCACCAGCCATTCCAGCTCCACCCCCACGGTGCGGGGCGGGCCGGTCTTGAAGCAGATACATCGCAGCAGTTCCTCCGCCTCCGCCTCGGTGAGAGGGGGGCCGCCACGCCGTATGCCGCTCGGCGACATCCGTGCACCTCCTGGTCCTCCGGGGGACCGGCCGCGGGACGGTCCGTCCCGCGGGCGCGATCCCGGACGCGCCGTGAACAGGCTCCGGGGACGGATCCCCCGGAGCGCCACTGGTTCCACCTAAAGCCACCACCGGGCGGCGTGCAAGAGCGCCCCGGACGGGCCGTACGCGCTCCCCGTGCCTCCGTCCGTCCGGATTTCCCCGTCGTCACGGAAACATTCACCGTGGTCACGGGCCGGCGAAAATCCGTTGTCCACGACGAGGGAAAACGATCATTCTGGCGTCCATGAGCACACGACTGCGCGAGATCGCGCGGCAGACCGAGGAGATCGTCGCCGCGGGTCACTACCGCACCCGGGACGGCCGGACCGTCTCCGTCGCCGACGACCTGGCCGCCGCCCTGGCCGGGACCCGGCTCCACGGCCCCGACCCCGTCGCCGTCACCCCCGACACCGACCGCACGCCCGTCCTGGAGGTCACCGGCGAGAGCAGCCTGGCCGCCGCCCGCCGGATGACCGCGGCCGACCCCGCCCGCCCGGTGGCCGTCCTGAACTTCGCCTCCGCCCGCAACCCCGGCGGCGGCTACCTCAACGGCGCCCAGGCCCAGGAGGAGGCGCTCTGCCGCTGCTCCGCCCTGTACGCCACCCTGCTGCGCGTCCCCGAGTACTACGAGCACCACCGCGCCGACCGGGACGTCCTCTACTCCGACCGGGTCGTCCACTCGCCCCGGGTGCCGGTCTTCCGCGACGACCGGGGCGACCTGCTCGCCGAGCCCTTCACCGTCGGCTTCCTCACCTCGCCCGCCCCCAACGCGGGCGTCGTCCGGCGCACCACGCCCGAACGCGGCGGCCTGCTCCCCGGGGTCCTCGCCTCCCGCGCCGAACGGGTCCTGGAGACGGCCGCCGCGGCCGGATACCGCCGGCTCGTCCTCGGCGCCTGGGGCTGCGGGGTCTTCCGCAACGACCCGGAGCAGGTCGCCGGCGCGTTCAAGGCGCAGCTGACGGGAGACGGCCGGTTCGCCGGCCACTTCGAGGAGGTCGTCTTCGCCGTCCTGGACCGCGCCTCCGGCACACCGACGCTCGCCGCTTTCGACCGGGTCCTGGGCCGTACGGCCTGATGTGCGGCCCCGATGTCCGCGTGCCACGCTGAAGGGATACGGACCGACGTCCGAAACCCGTCACGGGAGGCACGATCGTGGGCAAGAAACAGACCCGTGTGAACAAGGGGGCCCGCACCGGTGGCCATGAGCACCGCACCGACGCGGCCGCGAAGGAGAAGTCCTCCCGGAACACCGCGAGGGAGGTGCCGATCCCGGCGGTGGAACACGGCCACCGCAAGGAGCACAGGTTCGGCCACAACTGACACGGGTCCGGTCGCGACGGCCCCCGCCACGACCGGACCGGTCCCGGCCACGACCGGAGACCACGGCCGACGTCACGGCCGCGACGGAACCGAAGGGCCCGACGCCATTACGGCGCCGGGCCCGATCCGTGTACGGGGGCGTGGGTGGGGACGGGCGCCCGAGACCTCCGGCTCGGACACGGTCCCGGCCCGTACCCGGAACACCGGCCCCGGCCCGTACCCGGAACACCGGGCCCGGCCCGTACTGGGGACATCGACCCCGGACCGCCCGCGGAGGCACGGGCCCGCCCCGCATCCGGTTCCTACCGGCCCCGCCCCTCCTCGTCGTGCACCGTGATCTCCACCCGCTCCGACACGCCCTCCGGAGCCCTCTCCGACACGTCCCGCGCCGCCCGGGGTGCCGGCGGCACCGTCCCGCCCAGCTCCTCCCGCGCCGCCGGGCCCATCGTGGCCAGCAGTTGCCGGGCCAGGCCGAGCCCGGTGCCGCCCATGGTCAGGGCCTTGGCGAACACGTCCGCCATGCCGTCGGCGCCGTTCAGGAGCACCATCTGGTCCACGTTCCCGAAGGCGGACGCGCCCGCCGAGACGATCTCCGGCCACTTCTCGGCCAGTTGCTGGGCGACCACGGCCTCCTGGTTCTCCGCGAGCGCCGCCGCCCGCGCCTTGATCGCCTCCGCCTCCGCGAGGCCCTTCGCACGCGTGGCCTCGGCGACCGCGAGCCCCTTCGCGTGCTGGGCCGCCGCCTCCGCCTCGCCCGTGAGCCGGGTCGCCGTGGCCTTGGCCGCGCTCGCCAGCTCGGTCTCCTTCGCCTCGGCCTCGGCGGCCGAGATCCGGGCGTCGCGCTCGGCCTCCGCCAGCGTCCGGGTCTCGTACGCCATCGCGTCGGCCGGTTTGCGGACCTCCGCCTGGAGCTGCTGCTCCTTGCGGTGTCCCTCCAGCTCGGCGACGCGCGTCTCCTGCACCACGACCTCCTGGCGCGAGGCCGCCTCGGCCAGCGGACCGGCCTGCCGGGCCCGGGCCGAGGCCTGGTCCCGCTCGGCCTGGTAGCCCGCCTGGAGGATCTCGCTGTCCCGCGTCGCCTCCGACATGCGCGCCGCGGCCTGCTGCTCCGCCTCGGTCGCCCGCCGGTTCGCCTCCGCCTGCGCGATCCGCGCGTCCCGCTGGACGGCGGCGGCGTGCGGGGCGGCCAGGTTCTTGATGTACCCGGTCGGGTCCTCGATCTCGTGGATCTGGAGCGAGTCGACGATCAGCCCGAGCTTCTCCATCTCCGTGCCGCAGGCCGACCGCGCCTGCCCGGTCAGCTTCTCCCGGTCACGGATCATGTCCTCCACGGTCAACCCGCCCACGATGGCGCGGAGATGACCGGCGAAGACGATGTGCACCCGCTCGCTCATCAGCTTCTGCTGGTCGAGGAAGCGGCGGGCGGCGTTGGCGATCGACACGAAGTCGTCACCCACCTTGAAGATCACCACGCCGCGCACCTTGAGCGGAATGCCCTGGTGGGTGACGCACTCGACGGACAGCTGCGTCTCGTTGAGGTCGAGCGAGAGCTTGCGCACCGCCTGCACCCCGGGCAGCACGAGGGTGCCGCGCCCGGTGACGATGCGGAACCCCATGCCCTCGCCGAGGCCCTCGTTCTTGTGGTTGGAACCGGAGATGATCAGAGCCTCGTTGGGTTCGGCGACGCGCCACATCATCTTGAAGACAGCGATCAGAACGGCGAGGGCGCCGACGGCGGCGCCCGCGATGATCCCGATGCCCATGGGCAAGGTCCCCCTTCACCGGAGCCGAGCGGACCCGGTGAAGGGGAGTGTGCGCCTGCGACGGACGCGGCTCAACGCTTCGGTCAACCGCCGTAGGCGGCTGTGACGTAGACGGTACGCGGAGGGAGATGTTCCATGACGGTCACGACCGTTCCGATCTCGATCCGCTCCTTCGGCGAGGCCGGATGGGCGAGGAAGTGCTCGGCGCCGCCCCGGATGCGGACGATCACCTCGCCGACGAGGCCGGGTCCGACGGTGCCGGTCACCCGGCCGGGCAGTCCCACCATCGAGGTCTCCATCGACGCGTCGTCCATGACCGAACGGTACGTCAGATCCAGCCGTGCAGGGCGGACATGAACCCGTCGAAGTCGTCCCGGTGGACGGTGTGTCCGGCCTTCGCCACCGTACGGACCTCGAATCCGCGCTCCACCAGCATCCGGGCGCTCCCGGGCGGGACGAGCAGGCTCGGGTCGGCGAGGGCGACGAGCGAGGGGACGACGGGACGGGCCGGCCACAGGTCGGCGCCCACGAACGGCGTCAGGCCGTACGCCGTCCGCTCGTCCCACACCCGTACCGCCGCCATCTCGTCGTCGATGTCCTCCTCCGCCCAGGCGGGGTTGAGCCCCCGGATCATCTCCCGGGTCAACTCCTTTCCCCGGACGAAGAGTTCGGGACGGAAGCCGGCGGGGCCCGGCCTCAGGTGCCAGGCCGGGTCGGAGTACACCGCGCGGGCCGGCGCGAGCCGCTCCACCGCCCGGGCGAGCACGAGCGCCCCGAGCGAGTGGCCGACGGCCAGTTCGACGCCGTCCGGCACGGTCTCCACGAGGTCGTCGGCGTAGTCCTCCGGCCGGTACTCCTCCGGGCCCGCGCCCCGCCCGCTCGCCCCGTGTCCCCGCAGGTCCACCGCGACCACCCGGTACCCGCGCTCCGCGAGCGCGGGCCCGACCCGGCGCCAGGTGCGGTGGTCGGCCATGATGCCGTGGACGAGCAGGGCCGTCCGGTCCCCGGATCCCCACGTGGTGGTGTGCAGACGCACGGTGCCGCCCCTCCGCCTCTTCTCGCGCCCGGAGCGCCCCGCCGACGCCTTCGGTACCGACCCCACAGTACGGCCGCGGAGAGGAGCCGCCGTCCTCGCGGGTCGTCCGGCGCGAGTCCGGCCGAACGCTTAGCGTCGACACATGAACACCGTTCCGAAGCGATTCGAGATCCTGCTGGTGCCCGAGCACGTCGAGGACCGCCACGGCGCCTCCGTCGCGGACAGCGCCGTCCGCACGGCCGTCGTGGAGGCCACCGGGCACCACGGCGCGTCCGGCTACCCGGTCTACGAGGGGCACGGCCTCAGGGCCGACATCGACCCCGAGACGGGCACGGTCGAGGCGCTGCTCGTCGACGGCCGGGAACTCGACTACGCCCTCACGCCCCTGGTCCGCCCCGCCCCCTGACCCGGCCCTCCTCCCGCGTGAGTGCCCCGGACCGCCCCCGTACATCCCGGAACGGCCCGTTGACAGGGCGGCCCTCCGGGCAGAGACTCTGCGCGCCCGGTGGGACGAAAACGGTTCCACCGGTCGAACAGGTGAACAGAGTCGTTCCGAAGGTCACGTGGGAGAGAACCGATGAGCATCCGCGACGTCTACATCGTCGACGCCGTCCGCACCCCGATCGGGAAGTTCGGGGGAGCCCTCTCCTCCGTGCGCCCCGACGACCTCGCGGCCCATGTCGTGCGGGCGCTCGTCGACCGCTCGCCCGCGCTCGACCCGGCCCGCGTCGACGACGTCTACTTCGGCGACGCCAACGGCGCGGGCGAGGACAACCGCGACGTGGCGCGGATGGCCGTCCTGCTCGCCGGGCTGCCCGTCACCGTCCCCGGCGTCACCGTCAACCGCCTCTGCGGCTCCGGCCTGGAGGCCGTGATCCAGGCGGCCCGCGCCGTCGCGCTCGGAGACGCCTCCGTGGTGATCGCCGGCGGCGTCGAGTCGATGTCCCGCGCGCCCTGGGTCCTCCAGAAGCCCGAGCGGGCCTTCCCCGCCGGCCACCAGCAGCTCCACTCCACGACGCTCGGCTGGCGCATGACGAACCCCCGGATGCCCGCCGGGTGGACGGTCCCCCTCGGCGAGGGCGCCGAGCTGATCGCCGACCGGCACGGCATCACCCGCGAGCGGCAGGACGCCTTCGCCCTCGCCAGCCACCGCAAGGCCGCCGAGGCCTGGGCCAAAGGCCTGTACGACGACGAGGTCGTGCCGTACCCGGACGCCGACCTGACCCGCGACGAGTCGATCCGGGACAACACCTCCACGGAGGCCCTCGCCCGGCTCAAGCCCTCCTTCCGCCCCAAGGGCGGCACCGTCACGGCGGGCAACTCCTCCCCGCTCAACGACGGCGCGGCCGCCCTGCTCCTCGTCGACGAGGAAGGGCTGCGCGAGACCGGCCGCGAGCCGCTCGCCCGCATCCGCACCTCCGCCGTCACCGGCATCGAGCCGCAGCTCTTCGGCCTCGGCCCCGTCGAGGCGGTCCGCCGGGCCCTGGACAGGGCGGGGCGCTCCTTCGCCGACCTGCGGACCTTCGAGCTCAACGAGGCCTTCGCGGCGCAGGCGCTCGGCTGCCTCGCCGAGTGGCCGGAACTCGACCCGGAGATCGTCAACCCGCGCGGCGGAGCCGTCGCGATCGGCCACCCCCTCGGCGCGTCCGGCGCCCGCCTGGCCGGATCCGTGGCGCACCAGCTCGCGGCCGCCGGCTCGGGCACGGGCCTCGCCGCGCTCTGCATCGGCGTCGGCCAGGGCCTCGCGCTGGTCCTGGAGCGCTGACCCCGCGCGGACGCGCCGAAGAGGGGTACGGGAGAACCTCCCGTACCCCTCTCGTGACCGCGCGGTCCCCGCGGACCGGCTACTGCTACTGCTGCGCGTTCCCCTGCGCCTGCGCGTCCGCGACGGACTTGCGGACCTCGTCCATGTCCAGCTTCCGCGCCTGGCCGATGAGGTCCTCCAGGGCGGCCTCCGGCAGCGCGCCCGGCTGCGCGAACACGGCCACCTTGTCGCGCACGATCATCAGGGTCGGGATCGACTGGATCTCGAACGCCGCCGCCAGCTCCTGCTGCGCCTCGGTGTCCACCTTGGCGAAGACGAGGTCCTCGTGCCGCTCGGAGGCCGCCTCGAAGACCGGGCCGAACTGACGGCAGGGACCGCACCAGGAAGCCCAGAAATCGATCAGGACGAACTCGTTGTCGCCCACGATCTCGTCGAAGTTGTCCTTGGTGAGCTCTACGGTGCTCATGCTGCCTGCCTTTCGGGGGTCTCCTGGTGGTGTCCTCACGGTCCCCGGGGGACTCGCCGGGCACAACGGCGTATCGAGCCGCACTATTCCGGGCCCCTGCCCGCAGACTGGGATCATGACACATGCGGTGGAGAACGAGCAGGTCTACGACGTGGTGGTACTGGGCGCGGGACCGGTCGGCGAGAACGTCGTCGACCGGGTGCGGGCGGCCGGCCTGAGCGCCGCGATCGTCGAGAGCGAACTGATCGGCGGCGAGTGCTCGTACTGGGCCTGCATGCCCAGCAAGGCGCTGCTCCGCCCCGGGATCGCCCGCTCCGACGCCCGCGCGCTCCCCGGGCTGCGCGAGGCGGCCGACGGCCCCCTGGACGCGGCGGCGGTCCTCGCCCACCGGAACGAGGTCGTCGGCGACTGGAAGGACGACGGCCAGCTGGACTGGCTGGACTCGACCGGCACCCGGGTCCTGCGGGGCCACGGCCGCCTCGCCGGGCCGCGCCGGGTCGAGGTCGTGAGCCCCGAGGGCGAGCGCCACCTGCTCACCGCCCGGCACGCGGTCGCGATCTGCACCGGCAGCCGCGCCGTCCTGCCCGAACTGCCCGGACTGTCCGGCGCGCGGCCCTGGACCAGCCGCGAGGCCACCTCCTCGCAGCACGTGCCCGAGCGGCTCGTCGTGGTGGGCGGGGGAGTGGTGGGCGCGGAGATGGCCACCGCCTGGCAGGCCCTCGGCTCGAAGGTGACGATGCTCGTACGGGGCGGGGGCCTGCTGCCCCGCATGGAGCCCTTCGTCGGCGAGCACGTGGCCGAGGCCCTCCGGGAGCGCGGCGCGGACATCCGCGACGCGACGGTCACCGCGGTGGTACGGGACGGGGGCACCGGCCCGGTCACCGTGGTCCTGGAGGGCGGCGACCACGTCGAGGGCGACGAGGTGCTCTTCGCGACCGGCCGGGCCCCGCGCACCGAGGACGTCGGCCTGGACACGGTCGGCCTGGAGCCCGGCTCCTGGCTGGAGGTCGACGACAGCCTCCGGGTCACCGGCACCGACTGGCTCTACGCCGTCGGGGACGTCAACCGCCGCGCGCTCCTGACCCACCAGGGCAAGTACCAGGCCCGGATCGCGGGCGCCGCCATCGCCGCCCGCGCCGAGGGGGAGGAACTCCCGGACGCCGGGGCCTGGGGCGCGCACGCGGCCACGGCCGACCACGCCGCCGTGCCGCAGGTGGTCTTCACGGATCCCGAGGCGGCCGCCGTCGGCCTGACGCTCGCGGAGGCCGAGCGGGCCGGGCTGCGGGTCCGGGCCGTGGACCTCGACCTGGGCGGGGTCGCCGGGGCCGGCCTCTACGCGCCGGGCTACCGCGGCCACGCCCGGATGGTCGTGGACCTGGAGCGGGAGGTCGTCGTCGGTGCCTCCTTCGTCGGCCCGGGGATCGGCGAACTCCTCCACTCGGCGACGGTCGCGGTCGTCGGCGAGGTCCCGATCGCCCGCCTGTGGCACGCCGTCCCCTCGTACCCGACCCTGAGCGAGGCGTGGCTGCGGCTCCTGGAGGCCTATCGGGGGTGAGGCCCCGCCCGGGCCGGGCCCGGCCCCGCCGGAGGGCGGGGCCCGGTCAGCCGTCGCCGGGCGCGTGCCGGGGGACCAGGGCCCGCGCCGCCGAGCGGGCCACCTCCAGGGCGCCCTCCGCCTCCTGCCCCAGGACCACCCGGGTGCTCAACCCGTCGAGCAGGGCGAGGAGTTCGGAGGCGCGGGCGGCGGTGTCCAACGGGGCGAAGCGCCCCCGCGCCACGCCCGTCGCGAGCAGCGCCTCCAGGTCCTCCTGCCAGCCCCGGTCCAGCTCGACCTGCGCCTCGCGCAGCGCGTCGTTCCCGGCCGCGCGGGCCCACAGCTCGATCCACAGCGTCCAGCGCGGGTCGCGGGGCCCGCGCGGCAGGTAGAGCCGCAGGAAGAGGTCCAGTTTGCGCTCGGCCGCGACCCGCCGGCCGAGCAGCGCCCGGCGCTCCTCGGCGAGCGCCGCCTCGCTCCACCGCAGGGCGGCCAGCAGCAGCAGGTCCTTGCTGCCGAAGTAGTACAGGATGTGGCCGCCGCTCGTGCCGAGCCGCTCCGCGAGCGCCGACATCGTGAGGGAGGCGAGGCCGTCCTCGGCGATCGCCGCCATGGCCTCCTCCAGCATCCGCTCCTGGGTGACGTGTCCGTCCCGCCGTCGTGCCGTGCCTGCCACCGCCGCCGTCCCCCTCCCGCCGTCTCCGTCGTGTACGGCACCGACCCTAACCGTAATCGGACAGGGTCTTGACGTGGCCGGAACCTTTCGCACATCTTGAATGCCGTTCTAAAACTTAGAACGGCATTCAAGACAGGAGTGCGGTGTGCTCGGACACGAGACGGCGCCCGTGACCACGGGGACCACGGGCCGCGACGAGGTGTTCCAGGTCGAGGAACACGGGATCGACCCCATACCCGACGCCGAACGGCACGGCAGCGCCAAGGACGTCTTCTGGCTCTGGTTCGGCTCCAACCTCACCTTCACCTACGTCATCAACGGCGCCCTCGCCGTCGCCTTCGGGCTCTCCTTCTGGCAGGCCACCGCCGTCGTCGTGCTCGGCGGCCTCTCCTTCCTCGCCATCGGCGCGGCCAGCCTCAGCGGCGTGCGCACCGGCACCGCCACCCTCGTCATCTCCCGCGCCGCCTTCGGCCGCCGCGGCAACTGGCCCGCCGGACTCCTCAACTGGATCGTCAGCATCGGCTACACCGTCGTGAACACGGTGGTGGGCACCCTCGCCCTCGAAGCCTTCCTCGCCGACCTCGGCTGGAACGGCGGCCACGCCCCCCGCGCCCTGGCCCTCGCCGTCACCCTCGCGCTGACCTTCGCCGTCGCCCTCTGGGGGCACGCCACCGTCCAGTTCGCCGAGCGCTGGATGGCGTACGTCCTCGCCGTCGGCTTCGCCGTCCTGGTCGTCCTCGTCCTGCCCGGCGCCGACACCTCCGCCCCCGCCGCCGCGCCCGGCGCCGCCGGCTGGAGCCTCGCCCTCGTCGTCATGCTCGCGGGCCCCTTCTCGTACCTCCCGATGCCCGCCGACTACACCCGCTACCTGCCCCGCGCGACCTCCCTCAAGGCCGTCACCCGCAGTGGCGCCCTCGGCGGGTTCCTCTCCTCCGTCGCCCTGGGCGTCGCCGGCGTCGCCGCCGCGACGCAGACCGACATGACCGACGCCGTCGCGGGCACCGAGAGCCTGCTCCCCGGCTGGTTCCAGCCGCTCTTCCTCGCCCTGGTCCTCGGCGGCTCCGTCACCAACTCGATCATCACGCTCTACTCGTCGAGCCTGAACCTCCAGGTCCTCGGCATCCCCTGGAGCCGGGCCCGCGCGATCGTCATCAGCGCCGCCGTCACCGCGGCCGGCTCCCTCGGCGCCCTCTTCCTCACCGACTTCACCACCTCGCTCCTCTCCTTCCTCTCCCTCCTGATCATCGTCTTCGCCCCCTGGGGCGGGGTCTTCCTCGCCGACATGGTGCTGCGCCGCTGCGCCTACGACTCCGCCGGCCTGCACGCGGACACCGGCGGCCCCTACTGGTACCGCTCCGGCTGGCACCCGGCCGGCCTCACCGCCCTCCTCGCCGGCCTCGTCTTCTCCGCGCTCACCTGCGACTCCGAGCTGTGGACGGGCCCCCTCGTCGCCCCGCTCGGCGGTGCGGACCTCACCCTGCTCGGCGCGGCCGTCTCCGCCCTGGTGTACGTGCTCCTCACCCGAGGACGCGTCACCCCGCACCGCCCCTGAGCCATCCCGGGAACCGCACCCCCACCCCTCCCGTACGTCATGGAGCCACCCCGCATGAACAGCACCACTCCCACGCCCGCCCCCGCACGGGAGACCGCCCCCGCCGACCTCGTCCTCACCGGCGCCCGGATCCACACCGTCGACCCGGACCTCCCCGAGGCCCAGGCCCTCGCCGTCCGCGACGGGCGCATCGTCTGGGTCGGCTCCGACGACGGGGCCGTCACCTGGACCGGGCCCGGCACCCGGATCCTCGACGCCGGCGGACGGCTCGTCCTGCCCGGCTTCGTCGACGCCCACAACCACGTCCGCCTCGGCTCCGACGACGCCTGCGTCCAACTCGCCGGAGCCCGCACCCTCGACGCGATCCACGAGCGGATCCGCACCTGGCACGCGGCCCACCCGGACGCCGAGTGGATCGAGGCCGAGGCCTTCGACTACTCGGCCGTGCCCGGCGGCCGCATGCCCACCGCCGCCGACCTCGACCCGGCCACCGGCGACACCCCCGCCCTCGTCCTCAGCTACGACGTGCACACCGCCTGGCTGAACACCGCCGCCCTCAAGCGGCTCGGCGTCGACCGAGACCACACGGACCTGCCCTTCGGACGGGCCGTCACCGACCCGGCGACCGGCGAACCCACCGGATTCGTCAAGGACTTCGCGATCAAGGGCCTCTCCCGCGACGGCCACCGCGCCCTGCGCGACCTCGGCCTGCCCTGGGCCTCGCCCGACCGCCAGTACGGACGGCTCGCCAAGAGCCTCGACGACGCCATCGGCTTCGGCATCACCACCGTCGTCGAACCGCAGAACTCCCTCGACGACCTCGCCCTCTTCGAGCGCGCCCGCGCCGAGGGCCGGCTGCGCTCCCGGATCGTCGCCGCCCTCTTCCACCCGCGCGGCACCACCGAGGCGGACCTCGACGCCTTCGCGGCGGCGGCCGCCGAACACGACGACGACCGGCTGCGGGTCGGCCCGCTCAAGCTGTACATCGACGACGTCGTGGAGCCCCGCACCGCCGCCCTCCTGGAGCCGTACGCGGGCTGCTCCCACCACCGCGGCGACACCTTCTACCCGCCGGAGGAGTTCGCCGAGCTGCTCACCCGCCTCGACGCGCGCGGCTTCCAGTGCTTCGTCCACGCCACCGGCGACCGGGGCATCCGCACCGTCCTCGACGCCGTCGCCCGCGCCCGCGCCGCCAACGGACCGCGCGACGCGCGCCACCAGGTCGTCCACGTCGAGTGCCTCGACCCCGACGACACCCCGCGCTTCGCCGAACTCGGCGTCGTCGCCTGCATGCAGCCCCGGCACGCCGCCCCCGACATCGCGGGCCCCGGCCAGGACTGGGCCGAGAACGTCGGCCCCGACCGCTGGCACAAGGCCTGGCCGCTGCGCAGCCTGCACGCGGCCGGCGCGGTCCTCGCCCTCTCCAGCGACTGGAACGTCGCCGAGATGGACCCCATGGTCGGCATCCACGCCGCCGTCACCCGCCGCCCGCCCGGCGGCGGCGAGGCCTGGACGGCCGGCGAGACGATCGACGTCGCCACCGCCGTCGAGGGCTACACGATGGGCTCGGCGTACGCCAACTTCCTGGAGCACGAGCGCGGTTCCCTGACCGTGGGCAAGCTGGCCGACTTCGTCGTCCTCTCCCGCGACATCCTCCGCATCGCCCCCGAGGACATCCCGGGCACCGTCGCGGAGACGGTCGTGGTGGGCGGCGAGGTGGTCGTGGAGCGCCGCACGGGAGAGTGACCGGGGGTGCCCCGGGGAGACGGCCCGCCGTTCGATCGCTTCGCGTTTAATCGCCGGCACACGATCCGGCGGGCCGTCTACGGTGTCGGTGCGTCCGCGCTCCCGGTGCGCTCGGCTGCGGCTACTTCCTTCCGACACCCAAGTGACGCCGCCGCCTCCTTCGATCTCGGGAAGCGCGGCCGCCCTCCGCCCCGGCGGCCCTTCGGTCCGGGGCGCTCCTTCTTCCTCGGATCCTGGGGGATTCACTGCCTCGTCGTCATTTCCGGCACGTGTCCAAGGTCTGGCCCGAGATGCTCGTGGCCCCGCACGTCTCGGCGGCCGCCCGCGCCATGCCCCGATCGGCCGAGCACCACGCGCTCCTTCCCACGGGCCCCCGCACCCACGAGGGCGGCCCGGCCTTCACCCGGGAGCCCCGGGAGGAACTCTTCCTGCTGGCCGTCGGCACCTTCGTCTCCCAGCGGACCTTCTACGAGAGCGCCGAGGAACGCGACGACCGGTACGCGCGGCTCGTGGGCGAACTCGCCGTCGAGGACCCCGTCTGGACGGCCGGCCTGCTGCGCCGGCTCCGCGACGAGGGCAACATGCGCTCGGCGTCCCTGGTGGGCGCCGCCGCGTACGTACGGGCCCGGCTCCTGGCCGGGGCGACCGGCGGCCCGTCCAACCGGTCCGTGATCGACTCCGTGCTCCGGCGCGCCGACGAGCCCGGGGAACTGCTCGCCCACTGGACGACGGCGTACGGACGGAACGTGCCGCAGCCCGTGAAGCGGGGCGTCGCCGACGCCGTACGGCGGCTGTACTCGTCCCGCTCCCTCCTCAAGTACGACACCGCGTCCGGGGAGTTCCGCTTCGGCGACGTCCTCAACCTGACGCACGCCGCCCCCGACCCCGGGAAGCCCTGGCAGGGCGCCCTCTTCCGGTACGCCCTGGACCGCCGCCACCACCCGGAGCGGGCCCTCCCGCCGGCCTCCGACCGGCTGCTCACCGCGCACCGGGAGCTGACGGAGCTGCCGGTGGGGGAGCGGCGGGCCGTGGTGACCGGGCCGGACGGCGCCGCGCGCCTGGCGGCCGCGGGCATGACCTGGGAGGCCGTGGCCGGCTGGCTCCACGGGCCCCTGGACGCCGCCGTCTGGGAGGCCTTGATCCCCTCCATGGGACCGATGGCGCTCCTGCGGAACCTGCGGAACCTCGACGAGGCGGGCGTCCCGGACGAGACCGCGGCCAAGGTCGCCGCACGCCTCTCCGACCCCGCCGAGGTCGCCCGCTCCCGGCAGTTCCCCCTCCGCTACCTGGCCGCCCGCCGGCACGCGCCGTCGGAGCGCTGGGCGTCCGCGCTCGAACGGGCCCTGGGCCACTCCCTGGCGAACGTACCGGCCCTGCCCGGCCGGACGCTGGTCCTGGTGGACCGGTCCGACTCCATGTTCTGGGACACCGTCTCCGAGCGGTCGAAGCTGACCCGGGCGGACGCGGCCGCCGTCTTCGGCGCCGCGCTCGCCCTGCGCGCCGAACGGGCGGACCTCGTGGAGTTCGGCTGGAACAGCCGGGGGGTGCCGTTCGCGCCGGACGAGCCGGTGCTCGGGATCGTGGAGCGGTTCCACCGCCTCGGGGGCACCTACACCACCAAGGCGGTGCGCGCCCACTACCGGGGACACGACCGCGTCCTGATCGTCACCGACGAGCAGACCGCGTACCACGATCCCGGCGACCCGGCCGAGTCGGTCCCCGCCGAGGTCCCGGTCTACACCTGGAACCTGGCGGGATACCGGTCCGCCCACGGCGCCGCGGGCCCGCACCGGCACACCTTCGGCGGCCTCACGGACGCCGCGTTCCGGACGGTCGGCCTCATCGAGGCCGGCCGCCACGGCACATGGCCGTGGACCGTCCCCGGACCGGCGTGACCGGCCCGGGGACGGCGCGGGGGACGGTCAGATCCGGCCGAGGATCCTCCGCAGCTCGGCGACCTCGGCGGACTGGGTCCGTACGACGTCGTCGGCGAGCTTCCTGGCCGTGGGGTTGACGCCGTTCTTCCGCTCGTCCTGCGCCATGGCGACCGCGCCTTCGTGGTGGGCGATCATCAGCTCGGCGAAGGCGCGGTCGAACTTCTCGCCCTTTACGGCCGCCAGGTCCTTCATGTCCTGCTCGGACATCATCCCGGCCATGCCGTGACCGGAGCCGTGGCCGCCGCCGTGGCCGCTTTCGTGGTCGGCGGACTCGGGCCGGTCCCAGCCCTTGAGCCAGGCCCGCATCTTCCGGATCTCCGGTTCCTGGGCCCCCTCGATCGCGGCGACCAGCTTCTTGACGTCGGCGTCCTCGGCCCGCCCGTCGGCGAGCTCCGTCATCTCCAGGGCCTGCTCGTGGTGGGGGATCATCATCTGCGCGAACATGACGTCCGCGTCGTTGAAGGGCCCCGGAGCGGGCGCCTGCGAGGCGGCGGACCCGGGCGCGGCGGCGGACGGGGAGGCGGTGGCGGACGGGGAGGCGGTGGCGGACGGGGAGGCGGACGCCCGCGGGGCGGTGTCGTCCGCGCCGCAGGCGGTGAGCAGGAGCCCGGTCGCGGCGACGGCGCCGACGAGGGCGGCCGTCCGGGTGGCGCGGTTCGTGAAGGCACGCATGTGCATGGGGGATACCTCGTGTGCTGTTCGTACGGACTCGTACGGTCGGAAAAAGGGCAGGCCGAAGGGGCTCACGGGCGACGTGGAGCACCCGTGGGGCGGGACGGCCGGCCTATATCCGCAGGACGGACAGCCGGGCGGGGTCGGGAGGACGGCGGGGCGGGGCGTGCGGAGCCCGTACGTACGCGAGGCGCGCCGGGAAGGGGACGAGCCGCTCGGGGCCGCGTCCCAGCACGGCCAGGACGAGCCGCGCCAGCAGCCAGACGCCGAGGACGGCCACGCACAGGGTGCTCATGTCCGTGGCCGGACCGGGATCGTGCCCGGCGCCGGAGTTCCCGCCGTCGTGCTGAGGGGCGGGGGCGGCGGCGGTCGTGTGCGTGCCGCCGCCGGAGCCCTCGGGGTGGCCCAGGGTGTGCATCAGGAACACGCCGAGCGCGAGCACGACGACGAGCAGGAGGTGCGCCGGGGCACCTCCCGCCCGTCGACGGCGTTCCGCTCGATGTGTGCGCACAGCCAGGACCTCCCGGCCGCCGAATATACCGTGCGGGGGTATCAGGAACGCGTCAGGACACGGTGTCGCCCGTCATCGCGGCGGCCATCCGAAGATGCGGTGCGGCCTCCTCCGCGCGCCCCTGCCGCTCCAGTGTGCGGCCGAGCATCAGCCGGGCGTAGTGCTCGACCGGGTCACGTTCCAGGATCGCGCGCAGCTCGGTCTCGGCCAGGGAGAGCCGGGCGGAGTGGTAGTACGCACGGGCCAGGAGGAGCCGCTGGGCCGTCTGCTCCGGGTGCTCGGCGACGAGGCCGCGCAGGATGCGGACGGCGGTCCCGTACTCCTTCGCGTCGAAGAACAGCCGCGCCCGGTCCCAGCGCTCCCCGGCCGTGCCGAACTCGTAGTACGTGTCGCTCACTCGCTCTTCCTTTCCGGAGCTCCGGGTCCGCCCGGTGGGGCGGCCGACCGGATCAACAACCCGAAATGGTTGAACATTCCACTATGTCTTTCCGGTGCCTCCCCGACTTCTCGCACCCCCGCCGGAGCGTCACGCCCCGCGCCCTCCGCACGCGCATAGGTTGGACGCCATGAGCAATCTCGAACGCCAGGCCACGCCGACCGTCTGCGGCGGACGCGGCTTCGTCGTCGCCGAACCGGTACGGGAACTCCTCAGCCCCCGCCACGTCCGGCTCGGAGAATCGACCGAGGTCCGCCGGCTGCTCCCGAACCTGGGCCGCCGGATGGTCGGCGCCTGGGTCTTCGTCGACCACTACGGCCCCGACGACATCACCGACGAGCCCGGCATGCAGGTCCCGCCCCATCCCCACACGGGACTCCAGACCGTCAGCTGGCTCCACGAGGGCGAGGTGCTGCACCGCGACTCCACCGGCAGCCTGCAGACCATCCGCCCGCGCGAGCTGGGCCTGATGACCTCCGGCCGGGCCATCTCCCACTCCGAGGAGAGCCCCCGGCCGCACGCCCGCTTCCTGCACGGCGCCCAGCTCTGGGTCGCCCTCCCCGACGCCCACCGCCACGTGGACCCCCACTTCGAGCACCACGCCGACCTGCCCCGCGCCACCGCCCCCGGCCTCACGGCCACGGTGATCCTGGGCTCCCTCGACGGCGCCGCCTCGCCGGGCACCGCGTACACCCCGATCGTCGGCGCGGACCTCGCCCTCACGGCCGGCGCCGAGGTGAACCTCCCGCTGGAACCCGACTTCGAGTACGCCGTCCTCACCATGTCCGGCGAGGCCCGCGTCGACGGCGTGCCCGTCCTGCCCGGCTCGATGCTCTACCTCGGCTGCGGCCGCACCGAACTCCCCCTCCACGCCCTCTCGGACGCGGGCCTGATGCTCCTAGGCGGCGAGCCCTTCGCCGAGGAGATCGTCATGTGGTGGAACTTCGTCGGCCGATCCGGTGAGGAGATCGCACAGGCGCGAAACGATTGGGAGAAGGGCTCGCGCTTCGGCGAGGTGCACGGCTACGACGGTGCGCGGCTGCCCGCCCCGGCCCTGCCCACCACCCCGCTGAAGCCGCGCGGACGAGTGCGCTGAACTGCGGAAACCCATACTCGGATGGGCTGTGATTCCGCTGATGGTCATCGTGCTGGGACCCTTGCTCCGCATCCTGTCTTGTGCTCGGCTTCGGGAGTCTGTCGGGCAGTGAGGGGAAGCGCGCCGAGTCTCATGTTCGGGCTTGTGTGTCAGGGTTCGATCGGATCGATGCCGACCTTTTGCCGACTTTCCTGACTGGTGGTCAGGTGGTCAGGTGGTCAGGTGGTGCTGGTCACCGTCTGCCGCCCGGATGTCGAGCGCTGGGCCCGGACGGAGTCACTGAAGGCCGTCGCGGCGCGCCAGTTGAGTTTCCAGTCCGAGCGGTAGCCGCGGGCACCCACCCGTCGGGGCGCTTGCCGGGTATCTTCTGGCCCACCCGTTGTGCTTCCTGCGCGGCGTGGTACGTCTGCTGTGCGATGCGGATGGCGGCACCGGAATTCGTGGCCGTTCCGGTGAAGACGTGGACTCCGCTGTCTCCGGTGATGCTTCGCATGGGAACGTTGACCTCGTAGTAAGGCACGTCTCTGCCTCCTTTCAGGCGCCGACGGCCCGTGTGGGGGAGTGCGGAAGGCAAGCTTCTTGCCGGGAAAGGCTGGTGTCGGGATTTGTCGTCGCGCGTCGACGGGAAGTCACGCCATGGAAGCTCCGTGAGGGTGTCCGCGCCGCTGCCGCGTCGGTTTGTCGAGCCGTGCTCGGCCAGTTAATCTCCGTGCGCATGACCACCAAGCCCGCGCTCAGCCGTGTACGGCTGAAGCCGGAGGAGCGCAGGGCCCAACTGATCGACATCGGTCTTCGCCTGCTCACCACCAGGCCCATCCACGAGATGTCCATCGATGAGGTGGCTGCCGAGGCGGGAATCTCCCGAGGGCTGCTCTTCCACTACTTCCCGACCAAACGGGACTACTACGTCGCCGTCGTCCAGGCGGGGAACCGTCGGCTGCTTCTGCACGCGACCGCCCCCGAAGGGGGGACCCACGCGGAACGGGTGCGCCGTATCGTCGATGGTTTCGTGTCGTTCATGCAGCGGCGCAAGGACAACTACGTGGCCGTGGTGCGGGCGGCTGCCGGCGGGGACGAGCTGGTGCTCAAGGTCTTCGAAGAGAACCGCCGCATCCTGGCCGACCGGGTACTGCAGGCTGCGGGGGTCCCCGCTCCCACGCCGTTGCACCGGTTGGTCGCGCGCGGCTGGCTGGCCATGGCGGAGGAGATGGCCATCAGTTCCACCGTCGAGGTCATCACCAAGGACGACCTCGTCGACCTGCTCGTGAGCGGCCTGGAACAGATCATGGAGCGGAACGGTGCGCCGCTGGCCGGTTCTTGACCCCGGTCGGACGGACACGCGGGGCTGTTCTTTCGAAGCGCGGGGCCTTGGCCCGCTGTGTCGCTCGTTCGGTCCTGCCGATCCGGGTTCCTGCGTACAGCTCGTCATCCCCGATGGTGAACCCTGTCGGTGTGGGTGCCGGCGTCCCGTCTTTGCGGTATGAGGTCAGGCTGGCGTACCGGGCCCGTCTGAGTTCGGTGGGAATTCTCCGGCCGCCGGGCCGTTCGGCAGGGGGTGACGTTCGCCCTGTCGTGTGACGCGCGCCCGGCGGAGGTCGTCGTGCGCGGTCTGGTGTACGCCTGGCCGTTCCGGCGGGGCGCGCACGCCGCCGTCGCCGGTGACGTCTCGCGGTGGTGGAGAAGCGCGACCGGGGTCTTTCTCTACCGCTGTCTGCGGTCTCGACGTCTCCGTCCAGGGTGGCGCGAGGCGGGTTGGTCGCGTGCTTCGAGCCGGAGCCCACAAGTCGTTCGGAGGCGAGAGCGTGCGAGGGGCGCTTCGTGTCGGAGGGACGGTTCGGTGGTCGAGGGCGAACTCGGCGGGGACGGATCATTGGCGCACTTGATGTGTGCGTCGTGTACATTACCCACCGGAGTGAGCGGCGTCAACATTGAGTGACGCGTGCGGATCTGCCGCACGAGGCGGGTCTTGGATCCGGTCGAGCGGTGCTCGGTGGCTTGTCGAGCATCGCTCAACAAGCTAGGGTCTGCGGCCATGACCGAGAGATCCGTACCGGTCGGTATGTGACTGGGGCCGGAGAGCGCCCTGACGCGGCCGACCGGCGCCGGCCTCCGCATGACCGCCGCGCAATCCATTCACCAGATGTCATGAACCGGCGTTGCGGGTCCTTGAAAGCGACCGCCGTACCCTGACCGGCCAGGCGCTTCAAGCCGCGAGAATCCGCGCTCACCACGCTTGTCGCCCGACCGGGGCAGGGGGGTGACCATCGGTTCTGCTGTCGATCGCGCGCCTGCCTGGGCCGGGCGGCGGGCTCGGTCCACACATTGGCTCTCTTACTGAGCAGTGCTCGACAGGATGGAAGTGCATGGACTCCGGACGCTCGCCCAAGACGCGCGAGTACATCGACCGCGTCAGCGGATTCATGGGGTCGCACGTCCTGCCGCGCGAGCGGGAGTACCTTGTCGCGCTGCGGGACCAGGAGGACCGCTGGGCGTCCATCCCTTCGGTGGTCGACGAGTTGAAGGCCAGGGCCGAGACCATTGGGTTGTGGAACCTGTTCCTTCCCGACAGCACGCACGGTGCCGGTCTGACCCATGTCGAGTACGCGCCCCTCGCCGAACTCGTGGGCCGCTCGCTGATCGCACCGGAGGTCTTCAACTGCAACGCACCCGACGCCGGGAACGCCGAGGTTCTGCTCCACCACGGAAGCGACGAGCAGCGCCGGCGATGGATGGAGCCGCTGCTGCGCGGCGAGATCCGTTCGGTCTTCTGCATGACCGAGCCGGACGTCGCCTCCTCCGACGCGGCCAACACGGCGGCCACCGCCGTTGTCGACGGGGACACGATCGTCCTCAACGGCCGCAAGTGGTGGAGCACCGGCATCGGGCACCCGGACTGCCGGTTCGCCGTCTTCATGGGGCTGACCGAACCTGACGCCCCGCGTCACGCCCGGCACTCCGTGGTCCTGGTGCCGCTCGACACCCCGGGCGTACGAGTGGAGCGAATGCTGCCGGTGTACGGCTATCTCGACGAGCCCTACGGTCACGGCGAAGCGACCTTCTCCGACGTCCGACTCCCGCTCGACGCGGTCATCGCCGGCCCCGGGCGAGGCTTCGAGATCGCCCGGGGCAGGCTCGGACCCGGTCGCATCCACCACTGCATGCGGCTGATCGGGCTCGCCGAGAACGCGCTGGAACTGGCTTGTCGGCGAGCGGTGTCCCCCACCGCCTTCGGCAAGCCGCTCAGCGACCTGGGAGGCAATCGCGAGCGCATCGCCAGGGCCAGGATCGCGATCGGCCAGGCACGGCTCCAAGTCCTCCACGCCGCATGGCTCCTGGACACCGCGGGTCCGGCCGTCGCCGTCGGCGAGTCGTCCCAGGTCGAGGCGGCCGTTCCCGCGATGGCCTGCGAGGTGATCGACATGGCGATCCAGCTCCACGGCGGTGCGGGCCTGCCCGACGACTTCCCGCTCGCTTCCGCCATGGCCGCCGCCCGCGCGCTGCGCCTGGCCGACGGCCCCGACGAGGTGCATCTCGGCGTCGTGGCCCGGGCCGAACTCGGCCGGTACCGCATTCGGGAGGCGGCATGAGCAGGCGCGTCCTCATCACCGGCGGAGCCTCCGGCCTGGGCCGTGCCCTCGTGGAGCGCTACGCCGCCGCCGGAGACCGCGTCCTGGCCGCGGACCGCGACCGGCCCGGCGAACCGCTTCCCGGCGCGGTCTCGTTCCTCCGGCTCGACGTCCGACTCCACGACGACCGGCAGCGCGCCCTGCGCTGGTGCGAGAGCCATTGGGGCGGCCTGGACGTCTTGGTCAACAACGCAGGAGTGGCAGCCGCCGGACGCGTCGAAGACCTCCGGAACGACGACTGGGACTGGATTCTCGACATCAATCTCAAAGGCGTCGCCCAGGGCTGCCGGACCTTCGTGCCGCTCTTCAAACAGCAGGGCGGCGGTCACATCGTCAACATCGCCTCCTCGGCCGGACTGCTCAACATGCCTGGCGCAACCTCGTACAACGCCTCGAAGGCCGCCGTCATCTCCCTGTCCGAGACCATCCGGCAGGAGCTGGCTCCTTTCGGTATCCGTGCCACCGTCGCCTGCCCCGGCCCCTTCCGCACCGGCCTCAGGGCGGAGCTGCACAGCCCCGACCCCGAGCTGGCCGAAATCGCCGACCGGGAGGTCAGACAGAGCCTCCATACTGCGGAGCAGGTGGCCGGGCGAATCGCCCACGCGGTCGACAAGGGGCACTTCCTCGTCCTCACCCGCCCCACGGACCGGCGCGCCCTGTGCCTCAAGCGGCTGTTCCCGCGCGTGGCGGACGCGCGAGCCGCGAAGAAGTGGCGGCGCACGTCCGCAGAGCTCGAATCCCGGCACCCGCAGAAGCGAAGGAGGGCGGCATGAGCCCGAGGGGAAAGCCGACGGTCACCGGAGCGGACCGATGAACGACACCGACCGGAGCGCGGTCCGCGCGGAGGACGCCTTCGACGTCGAAGGCGTACATGCCTGGCTGGAACGGCACGTGGAGGGCCTTTCGAGCCCCGCCCCCGACGTCGTCCAGTTCACGGGCGGCGCGTCGAACCTCACGTACCTGCTGAGCTGCCCGCATCTCGGGAGGGAGCTGATCCTGCGCCGTCCGCCGGCGGGCGGGAAGGCCGGCTCCGCGCACGACGTGGCCCGTGAGTACCGCGTCCAGGAGGCGCTGAAGCCCGTCTTCCCGCTCGTCCCCGAGGTCCGGGCGCTGTGTCGGGATCCATCCGTCATCGGCACCGACTTCTACGTCATGGACAAGGTGCCCGGAGTCGTCCTGCGCGGCAGGCCGCCACGCGGCATGGACCTGTCGCCCGGCAGGGCGCGGGCACTGTCGGAGACCTTCGTCGACACGCTCGCCGATCCGCACCGGATCGACCCCGCGGCGGCCGGTCTCGCCGACCTCGGCAGGGGAGCGGGGTACGTTCGCCGGCAGGTGGAGGGCTGGACTCGCCGCTACGAGCGGGCCCGCACCTGGAACACACCGAGCTTCCGACGCGTGACGGCCTGGCTCGCCGAGCACCGGCCCGACGATGCCGCTCTCCGCGTCGTCCACAACGACTGGCGCCTGGACGACTTCGTCCTCGACGAGAAGAGTCTGCGGGTCACCGGAGTGCTCGACTGGGAACTGGCCACCCTGGGCGACCCGCTGATGGACCTCGGCAGCGCCCTCGCGTACTGGGTGCAGGCCGACGACGGTCGCGCGGCCCGGGCGATGCGCCGCCGGCCCAGCCGTCTGCCGGGCATGCTCACCCGGACCGAGATCGTCGAGCGGTACCGCGACCGGACAGGCCTGTCCACCGACGACTGGCCCCTCTACGAGGTCTTCGGCCTCTTCCGGCTCGCGGTGATCGCCCAGCAGATCTACCACCGCTACCACCACGAGCAGACCCGTAATCCGGCCTTCCGCAACCTCTGGCCGGCCGTCCACTACCTCGACCACCGCTGCCGCACCACCATCCGCCGCGCCCGCGGCGGCTGACAGGCCGGAGTACCGTCATGCCCCTCATCTGTCTCGTCCGTCACGGCCAGGCCTCTTCCGAGGCGAAGGACTACGACGTCCTGTCCGGCTCCGGTCGCGCCCAGGCTGCCGCCGTCGGCCGGGAACTCGCCCGCCGAGGCCTGCGCGACCCGCACCTCGTCGCCGGAACCCTGACCCGCCAGCGCGACACGGCCCGCATCGCCGCCGAGGCGGCCGGATTCCGAGGAGCCCTCCACCAGGACGCGCGCTGGAACGAGTACGACCACCTCGCCCTGCTGGACCGCTATGCACCGCCGCCCATCGGGGAGCGGTCCGTGCAGGATCTGCTCGACCACGCCCTGGCGGCATGGATGAAGGATCCCGACCCCGCCGGGGGCGAGGTCTGGCCCGTGTTCGCCGAGGGCGCTCGCGCCGCGCTGGCCGAGCTGCCGGCCGCGCTCGGCCGAGGACGCGACGCCGTCGTGTTCACCTCGGCAGGTCCGCTCGCCGCCGTGTGCGGCGCGCTGCTGGCGCTGCCGGACGAAGGAGTGGTCGCGCTCAACCGCGTCACGGTCAACGCCTCCGTCACCACCCTGGCGGTGGGCGGATCCGGGACCACCCTCCTGACCTTCAACGAGCACGCGCACCTCGCCGGTGACCGACGCCGACTGGTCACCTACCGGTGAAGCCGCCGGACCGTGCCCGCACGGAGCGCTCCCGCGGTCGCGCGTCAGCCTGCCGGGGTCGTCTCCCGCAGGGCCGGGGAGACGGCGAACAGGGCGAACACGGAGGCGCGGACCCGGTCGGCGACGGCCTCGGGAGTGGAGGTGTCGAGCTTGCCGTCGAGGTGCAGGAAGGCCAGGCCGTGGACGAGGGCCCACACCGTGGTCGCCAGGGCGTCGGTGTCGTCGACGCCGGGGAAGGCGTCGCGGACGATGCCGTGGACGTACTCGGAGATGGCGGCGGTCGCGGCGACCCGCTCCTCGCTGGTGGGGTCGCAGGGCTCGGCGAACATCGCCCGGAACAGGGCCGGATGCTCCAGGGCGAACCGGACGTAGACCACGGCCACGGCGGCCAGGTCGTCCGGTGTCGACGGAGCGGGATGGGCTGCCGCCAGGTGCTCGGCGAGTTCGCGGTAGCCCTCGGCGGCCACCGCGGACACGAGTGCCTCGCGGTCCGCGTAGTGACGGTAGGGGGCGGTCGCCGAGACTCCGGCGCGGCGCGCGACCGCGCGCAGCGAGAGGCCCGCGCTGCCGTCCTCCTCGAGGAGTTCCCGTGCCGCCCGCAGGCAGGCGGCACGCAGATCACCGTGATGGTACGTGCTGTTCTGTGACATGGGTCACACTCACTCTCCCTGTGTCCACTGCTTGCTCGTCCGTCAAATGTAAATGGTGCATACATCCTAAATGATCGAAAAGGAAGAAGGAACCGGGATGACCGACGAGCTGTTCTCTCCGCTGCTGCTCCGCTCCGGGCGGGTGCTGAAGAACCGGATCGGGAAGGCGGCGATGGAGGAGAACATGGCCGGGACCGGCCAGCTCCCCGACGAGCGCATCCTCACGCTGTACCGGCGCTGGGCCGCCGGCGGCGCCGGACTGCTGATCACCGGCAACGTCATGGTCCACGCCGAGGCGCTGACCGCCCCCGCCGGCGTCGTGCTCGACGAGTACTCGCCCCTCAAGCCCTTCGTGGAATGGGCGAAGGCCGGGAAGTCCGGCGGGGGCGTGATGTGGATGCAGATCAACCACCCCGGCCGCCAGGTGGCCTCCGGCATGCCCGGTGTCGTGTGGGGCCCGTCCGACGTCGGCGTCAGCCTGGGCAGGCACAGCAGCCGCTTCGGCAAGCCGACGGCCATGACCCCGCGGCAGATCGACGACACGGTGACGAGGTTCGCCGTCACGGCCCACCGGGCCGAGAAGGCCGGCTTCGACGGCGTCGAGATCCACGCCGCGCACGGTTACCTCCTCTCGCAGTTCCTCTCCCCGCTGGTCAACAAGCGGACCGACCAGTGGGGCGGGTCCCTGGAGAACCGGGCCCGGATGCTGCTCGATGTCGTCTACGCCATCCGCAGCGCTGTCTCTCCGTCCTTCGCGGTCGCGGTCAAGCTCAACTCCGCCGACTTCCAGCGCGGCGGCTTCGACGCCGACGACGCCCGCCGGGTCATCGCCATGCTCGAACCCCTCGGCGTCGACCTGGTCGAGCTCTCCGGCGGCAGCTACGAGAGCCCCGCCATGACCGGCCGTCCCGCCGACACCCGCACCCAGGCACGCGAGGCGTACTTCCTCGACCTGGCCAAGGACCTCGTGCGGACCAGCCCGATCCCTTTGATGCTCACCGGCGGCATCACCCGCCGCGTCACCGCCGAGCGGGTGCTCTACAACGGGGTGGCGGTCGTCGGCATGGGCACCGCCATCACCCTCACCCCGGACCTCCCCCTGCGCTGGCGGGACCACCGCGAGGCGGACCGCATGATGGAGCCGGTGACCTGGTCGGACAAGGCGCTCGCCGCCGCCGCGAGCATGGCCAGGGTGCGCCACCAGATGCGCCGCCTCGCCCGAGGACGCGGGACGAGCCCCGGCGCCAGCCCGACGCTCGCCCTGATCTCCGAGCGCCGCAAACAGCGCCGCGCCCTGCGCGACTACCGCGCCTGGCTGGCCGCGACGCGAAGGGCCGGGACGAAGTGAACCGTCCGGCGCGGCCCGGACGCCCGGGTGGCGTCCCGGCGTCGCGCCGGACGGTGTCGTTCGGTGCCGAGCGTTCAGCGGAAACCGGCCGCCTTCATGATCTTGAGCGCGTTGGTGAGGAGCGAGGCCCAGGTCTCGGGGCTGATACCCGAGGGCGGGTAGAAGCCCTGGACACGCTGGTGGGCGACGGTCTGGGGTTCGGTGTACTTGAGGATGCCGTCGGCGCCGTGGCGGCGGCCGAGGCCGGAATCGCCCATGCCGCCCATGGGGGCGTCGACGCTGCCCCAGGCGGCGGCGAAGGCCTCGTTGACGTTGACGGTCCCGGCGTGGACGCGGGCGGCGACGGCCCGGCCCCGGGCCCCGTCGCGGGACCAGACGCTGGCGTTGAGGCCGTAGGCCGTGGCGTTCGCCTGCGTGACCGCGTCGTCGACGTCGCGGAAGGCGTAGACGGAGACGACGGGCCCGAAGGTCTCGTGGGAGTGCAGCGTCATGTCGGGGGTGACGTCGGTGAGGACGGTCGGCTCGTAGAAGAGGGGGCCGAGGTCGGGGCGGGCCTTGCCGCCGGCCAGGACGGTGGCGCCCTTGGCCACGGCGTCCTCGACGTGCTCGGTGACCGTCTTGAGCTGGGCGGGGGTGGTGAGGCTGCCGACGTCGACGCTGTAGTCGTACGCGGCGCCGATCTTGAGCTTCTCGGTGCGGGCGACGAACGCGGCGACGAACTCGTCGCGGATCGACTCGGCCACGTACAGGCGCTCGACGGAGATGCAGAGCTGTCCGGCGGAGGGGAAGCAGGCGGCCACGGCGCCGTCGGCGGCCTTCTCGATGTCGGCGTCCTCCAGGACGATCATCGGGTTCTTGCCGCCGAGTTCGAGGGAGGCGCCGATCAGGCGCCGGCCTGCGTCGCTCGCGATCTGGCGTCCGGTGGCGGTGGAGCCGGTGAACATCATGTAGTCGGCGTTGTCCATCAGCGCGCCGCCGATGGAGCTGCCCCGGCCGATCACCATCTGCCACACGCCCTCGGGCAAACCCGCCTCGTACATCAGGTCCATCGACCACAGCGCGGTCAGCGCGGTCTGGGTGTCGGGCTTCTGCACGACGGCGTTGCCGGCCATGAGGGCGGCGATGGTGTCACTGGCGGCCATGCTCAGCGGGTAGTTCCACGGCGAGACGACGGTGACGACGCCCTTGGGGTGGCGCAGCTCGGTGGTGTGGGTGAGCAGCGGGATCGCGCCGCGCCGCCGCTTGGGATTGAGGTACTTGGCGGCGTTGCGCGCGTAGTAGCGCGAGACGATGCCGATGTCGACGACCTCCAGGAAGGCGTCGCGGCGTGTCTTGCCGTTCTCGGCCTGCATCAGGTCGAGGGCCTGGTCCTGACGGGCCAGGACGAGGTCGTGGTAGCGCAGCAGGACCTTCTTGCGCTCCGCGATCGGGGTGGCGGCCCAGGCCTTCTGCGCGGTGCGGGCGCGGACGAACGCGTCCTCGACGTCCTCGGGGGTGGAGACGGGGAGGTCGGCCAGCGGGACACCGGTGTAGGGGGCGGTGGTGGTGACGCGCGCGGCGTTCGGCGCGGCCGAGACCCGGGCGGTCAGGCGCTGGAGGAAGGAGGGGGTGACGGTCGCGGGAAGGCTCGGACCGCGGGTGGTCGTCGGGGCGGCGGATGCGATGGCCATGGCGGGACTCCTCTGTTACTTGCTGCGGCTCTGGATCGAGGTGGGGACCGGCATGTGCAGGGCGGCCTGACCCTCGGTCATGACGTCGAACTGCACGGTCCGCTTCGGCTGGAGCGAGCGAAGGTCGTCGGACATGCGGCCCTGTCCGAGCTGGAGGGTGATGCCCTTGGCGCTGCGCGTCGTGCCGGCGTTCAGGACGTTGGTCTGGTTCAGCGTGGAGTGCCAGGCGCCGTCGATCGTCGTGTACGAGGTGAGCGAGCCGACCCGCTCACCGCTCGGGTGGGCCTTCTGGGCCGGGGTGTCCGCCAGGAGCGCCAGGTCGACGCCGCCGGAGTCGTTGGCCACGCGCGCGGTGGTGCGGTGGTGGTCGATGGAGACGTCGAGGTCGGTGACCCACTTGGGGAAGCCGTAGCCGTCGTGGCCCCGGACCTGTGCGATCTGCGAGTTCACCGGCAGGGACAGGACGTAGGAGTGCAGGTGCTCGTTCTTCAGGCCGGAGACGAGGTCGAAGAAGCCGAGTTTGCCGTGCCGGGCGGGCTTGACGGCGATGCCGACGGCGGCCTCGGTGTAGAAGTCGATGTCGCACACGTCGTAGCGGAAGAACATCACCGACACCAGCCCGAGGCCGGGCGCGACCTCCAGCGGGGAGAGCTCCTCGGGCAGCCGGGCGCGGATCGCACGGGTGGGCGCGAGCATCGTCAGCCGGGCGGACGACATCGCGTAGTAGAAGTTCGGGGTCAGCGTGGGACCGATCGGCGAGTCGACCTTGATCTTCGGCAGCTGCCGGAAGAAGTCCACCCCGCTGACGCGCGGGTCGCGGGCGATCGCGTCCAGGTCGGGGTTCATCCGGTAGCGGTCGTACAGGCCGTCCTGGGGCACGGTGACCTCACGGCCTCCCAGGTCGACCTTGACGGTGTCCTTCTGAGTCGAAGACATGGGGGAGTTCCTCACTCTGATGTGTGCAGCGTATACATGACTGTAGAGTTCAATGTTTGCAGGGTCAACACTGTGGGGGGTGCGAGATCGCAACGAATTCAAGGGCGAATTCGAGGGGGGCGGGCGAGGTGCTCATCCGCCCTTTCCCAGGCGACGGTGTGCGGTGAAGAGGATGCTGGACCACAGAGTGGCGACGGCTCCGGGCGGGGCCTCCGTCGGGGGAGGGGGCGGCACGGGAGCGGGGGAGGCCGGTGTGCCGTGGACGCCGCCCGGCCCGCCCTCGTCCGTGCGGCTGCCGACATCCTGGGTTGGCTTCGGATGGGCCGATTCCGGGTGGGCCGGCTTCGAACGGGCCGGTTTCGAGCGGCCGGGTTCCGGGTGGATCGGTCAGGCCTTGCTCCGGGGCTTGGCCAGCCAGGTGCGGTAGTCGCGCAGGGCCTTGCGCTGCCTGCGCTGTTCGGAGATCAGGGCGATCGCGGGGTGGGTGCCGGGCCTGGGGTGGCCGCCCCGGGCGAGGCGGCGCATCTGGTGGCGGACCTGGGCCATGCTCGCGGCGGAGGCGAGGGCCTTGTCGGACCAGGTCACCGGCCGCATCTGCCGGTCGGCCTCGCGGTCCTGGCGCCAGCGGTCGGGCAGGTCGGGGGTGACGGCGAGGGCGGTGCCCATGCCGACGACCGCCACGCCGCTGTCGAGGACCTTCCGCGCGGTCGCGCGCCGGGTGATGCCGCCGGTGAGCATCAGGGGCAGCGGGCTGGTGGCGGCCAGCTCCTTGGCCAGGTCGAGGAAGTACGCCTCGCGTGCCTGGGTGCGGGTGTCGGTGGAGCGGCCGGTCATGGCGGGGCTCTCGTAGCTGCCGCCGGAGAGCTCGACCAGGTCGACGCCGAGGGGTTCGAGCATGGCGATGACCCGGCGGGCGTCGTCGGCGTCGAAGCCGCCGCGCTGGAAGTCGGCGGAGTTGAGCTTGACCGCGACCGCGAAGGACGGCGGGACGGCGGCCCGGACGGCGCGGACGACGTCGAGGAGCATCCGGGCCCGGTTCTCCAGGGACCCGCCCCACTGGTCGGTGCGCTTGTTGACCAGCGGGGAGAGGAACTGGGACAGGAGGTAGCCATGGGCGGCGTGGACCTCGACGCCGTCGAAACCGGCCTTCTCCGCACGCTGGGCCGTGACGGCGAACCTCGTCACCGTGTCGTCGATCTGCCGCGGGGTCATGGCCGTCGGGCGGCCGAAGCGGCTGCTGTGCCTGCCCAGGCTGACGCCGACGTCGGACGGGCCCCACACCACGCCGGGCATGCCGGAGGCCACCTGGCGGCCGGGGTGGTTGATCTGCATCCACATCACGCCCCCGCCGGACTTCCCGGCCTTCGCCCATTCCACGAAGGGCTTGAGGGGCGAGTACTCGTCGAGCACGACGCCGGCGGGGGCGGTCAGCGCCTCGGCGTGGACCATGACGTTGCCGGTGATCAGCAGCCCGGCACCGCCGGCGGCCCAGCGCCGGTACAGCGTGAGGATGCGCTCGTCGGGGAGCTGGCCGGTCCCGGCCATGTTCTCCTCCATCGCCGCCTTCCCGATCCGGTTCTTCAGCACCCGCCCGGAGCGCAGGGGCAGTGGTGCGAACAGTTCGCCGGTCATTCCGTTCTCTCTTCCCTCGTGAACGTTTTCGATGTGTGCACCACTCACATTAACGCATGGATGTAATCAACGTAAACATCGAGGGATGTGTGCTGCGTCGCAGACGGACGACGGGCCCGGACGATGGTCCGGGCCCGTGTCGGGGGTGCGGGTTCAGCTGTCGTGAAGTGCGCGGGTGAGGAAGTCGACGGCCAGTTTGCGGGCGACGTTCGCGGCGCGGGTGTCGCGGAGGCTGTCGAGGAGGAGGAAGTCGTGGACCATGCCGGCCACGCGCACGGAGGTCACGTCGACGCCGGCCTCGCGGAGTTTGTTGGCGTACTGCTCGCCCTCGTCGCGCAGGACGTCGGCCTCGTCGGTGATGACCAGGGTGGTGGGCAGGCCCTTGAGCCGGTCCAGAGAAGCCTGGAGCGGGGAGGCGTACACCTCCGTGCGCTGTCCCGGCTCGGAGTACTGGTCCCAGAACCACTTCATGCCGTCGCGGGTGAGGTAGTAGCCCTCGGCGAACTGGAGGTAGGAGGGGGTGTCGAAGTCGGCGTTCGTCACCGGGTAGAGCAGGACCTGCGCCTTGAGGTCGATCCCGCCGCGCTCCTTGTTCATCAGCGCGAACACCGCCGACATGCAGCCGCCGACGGACTCGCCGGTGACGGCGATCCGGGAGGTGTCCAGGCCGTGTTCGGCGCCGTGCTCCAGGACCCACTGCCCCACGGCGTAGTTCTGCTCGACCTGGGTGGGGTACTTCGCCTCGGGTGCGCGGTCGTAGACGGGGAAGACACCCGCGGCGCCCGCTCCGACGGCCAGTTCGCGGAAGAGGCGGTCGTGGGTCTTGTCGTCGCCGAAGACCCAGCCGGCGCCGTGGATGTAGAAGGCCACCGGCAGCGGGCTGGTGGACCCGGCGGGCCGGATGATGCGGGTGCGGACCGTGCCCCACTCGCCCGCGTCCACGTCGACCCACTCCTCGTCGACCTCGGGGCGGGGCACGCTCTCGTCGCTCTGCAGGCCGAGCAGGATGTCGCGGCCCTTCTCCGGGGGGACCTCGTAGATCCGCGGATGGGGATCGGTCGCCTCGCACAGCTCCTTCGCCGCCGGTTCGAGATGGGGAGTGATCGGAGGAGGAAGATCGGTCATGTCCGCTCCATGTCACGGGCACACGAGTGCCCTGTTCGCACGGCCTCGCCGGCCGCGGCTGTGGCCCCGCCCCGGGCGTCGCGCCCGCCTCCATCGTTCGCGCCCCTTTTGCCCTCCGCAACCCGGCCTCCGGCCCCGACGCAGACTCTCTTCGCGACGCTGCCCGCTCGCCTTCCGCGGGGCGGGCGGGCAGCGTCGCGGACCGTGCGGACCCGGGGTGCGGTGCCCCGGGGAAGGGGCCGGTCAGGCGTGGGGGAACCGTACGAACCCGAACACGTCGTCGACGAGGGCGGCGAGGGAGAGGTCCGTGCCGCCGTCGGCCCAGCGCACGAGGGCGACGTCGAAGCAGCCCAGCGCGGTGTTGATCATCGTATGGGCCCTGAGCTCCGCGTCGGGACCGCCGGAACCGTTCGGACCGTCGCCCCCGATCCGGGACGCGATCTCGGGTGTGAGGGCGTCGGTCCAGGCCAGGTGCTTCTCCAAGTAGCGCGCGCGCAGGCCGGGCGTGTGGCAGATGACGCGGGTCGCCCGCTTCCAGCGCCCCTCGTCGGCGTCCATCTGGAGCGCCGCCGTACGGAAGGTGGCGCGCAGCGCGTCCCAGGCGGGGGCGTCGTCGATGTGTCGGAGGAGTTCGTCCCGCACCTCCTCGGCGGAGGGGATGCGGTCGCCGAAGACGACGTCCTCCTTGTTGCTGAAGTAGCGGAAGAAGCTGCGCTGGGAGATGCCCGCCGCCGCGACGACGTCGGCCACGGTGACCTGGTCGAAACCCCTGCTGTCGAAGAGGTCGAGAGCGGTGTCGGCCAGGGCTTCGGTGACGGCCCGGCGGGTCTTCATGCGCAGGCCGGGTGCGGTGTTCTCCCTCATGCGGAAAGGCTAACAGTGCCAGACTTGGCAGTCTGTGCCAGAACTGGCGTACTGTGTCATTCGTGAGGTGCGAGGCCTTGAGCGGGCGCCGGTCGCCCGTGCCCCTCCTGGGGCGGATGATGATTCAAGGCCGTCTGCGCCGTATATCGGCAGATGCGTGTCCACCGCTTCGGCGGCGGGACCGTCTCGGCAGGAGGAGGGTCCGTGGTGACCAGGGTGTTGTTCGTTGTGTCCGCGGCCGATCGCTGGACGTTGCGGGACGGGGAAGTACATCCGTCGGGCTTCTGGGGCGAGGAGCTGGCGATGCCGCACAAGATCTTCTCCCGGGAGGGGTGGGACATCACCCTCGCCACCCCGGGCGGGAAGGTCCCGACGCTCGACCGGCTGAGCATGTCGAAGACGGCCGGGTGGCCTTCGAAGCTGCGTGAGGTGGCCGCGTACCTGGACTCGATCCAGGACGAGCTGAACAGCCCCCGGTCACTGGACGACATCGACCCGGACGACTTCGACGTGGTGTTCTACCCGGGCGGGCACGGCCCGATGGAGGACCTGTCGGTCGACCCGGTCTCCGGCGCGCTGCTGACCCGGGTCCTCGCGTCGGGCAAGCCGCTGGCGCTGCTGTGCCACGCGCCGGCGGCGGCGTTCGCGGCGGAGAACGAGGACGGGTCGTGGCCGTTCACCGGCTACCGGATGACGGGCCTCTCGAACCTGGAGGAGAAGTTCAACAGCTTCGGCCGCAAGGCGATCTGGCTCCTCGAGGACCGGCTGCGGGAGAGCGGAGCGGAGTACTCCAAGGCCCGCCTCCCGCTCAGGCCGTACGTGGTGGTCGACCGCAACCTGTACACCGGGCAGAACCCACCGTCCTCCGAACGCCTCGCCGAACGCATCGTCGCCGACGTGAACGCCACCGCGGCGCGCTGAAGCCCGGTACGCATACCGCCCCCACGGCCCCATACGCACACCACCCCGCCCCACCGCCCGGAAGGCTCGCGCCCATGACCGGCACCACCGTGTTCACGGCCCAGCGGGACCAGGACATACCGGAGACCGTCGTACGGCTCCGGGCCGCCTTCGACGCCGGCGTCACCCGGCCGGCGGCCTGGCGCCGACGCCAGCTCCACGCCCTGCGGCGCCTCCTCAAGGACCACACCCCGGCCATCGAGGAGGCCCTCTACGACGACCTGCGCAAGGGCCGCACCGAGTCGCACCTCACCGAGATCGGCGGCGTCCTGGCCGAGATCGAGCACGCCCTGCGCCACCTCGACCGCTGGATGCGGCCCCGACGGGTCGCCGTACCGATGAACATCAAACCGGCGACGGCCCGCGTCCACCCCGAACCCCTCGGCGTCTGCCTGATCGTCGCGCCCTGGAACTATCCGCTGACGCTCACGCTGAACCCGCTGGTCGGCGTGCTGGCCGCCGGCAACGCGGCCGTCGTCAAACCCAGTGAACTGGCCCCCGCCACCAGCGCCCTGCTCGCCGACCTCCTGCCCCGCTGCCTGGAAGCCGTCGCCGTCGTCGGAGGAGCGGTCGAGGAGACGACCCTGCTGCTCGCACAGCGCTTCGACCACATCTTCTACACGGGCAACGGCACCGTCGGCCGCGTCGTGGCCGCCGCGGCGGCGAAGAACCTGACCCCCGTCACCCTCGAACTCGGCGGCAAGTCACCCGTCTTCGTCGACGAGACCGCCGACATGGCCGTCACCGCGCGTCGACTCGCCTGGGGCAAGTTCACCAACGCGGGGCAGACCTGCGTCGCTCCCGACTACGTCCTCGTCACCCGCGCCGCCCGCGACCCGCTGCTGGCCGCGCTGCCGGGCGCCGTCCGGCAGATGTTCGGACACGACCCCCGTACCAGCTCCGACTACGGGCGCATCGTCAACGACCGGCACTTCCGGCGCCTGACCGGCCTCATGGCGGAGGGCGACCTCCTCACCGGAGGCGACCACGACGCCGGGGAACGCTACATCGCCCCCACCGTCCTGACCGACGTGCCGCCCGGTGCCCCCGCCATGTCGGAGGAGATCTTCGGCCCGATCCTCCCCGTCCTGACCGTACGGGACGTCCACGAGGCCGTCGACTTCATCAACGCCCGGGACAAGCCCCTCTCCCTGTACGCGTTCACCCGCGACAAGAAGGCCTGGCGGACCCTCCTGGAGGAGACCTCGTCCGGAGGGCTCGTCCGCAACGCCCCGATGATCCACCTCGGCGTGCCCAACCTGCCGTTCGGCGGCGTCGGCGAATCCGGCACGGGCGCCTACCACGGCAGGACGTCCTTCGACACCTTCAGCCACCACAAGCCGGTCCTCTCCAAGCCCACGTGGCCCGACACCCTCCGCCTCGTCTACGCGCCCCACACCTCCCGGTCCTTCGCGCTCATCGCCAAGACCGTGTCCCGGACCCATCCGCTCCTGGGAAGGAAGCGATGACCGGCCGCATCATCCTGCTCGGCGCCACCGGCTACACCGGGGACCTCGTCCTCGACGCCCTGCTCCGCAGGGGCGTCAGGCCGACGGTGGCCGGCCGCGACCCCGCCGCACTGGCGGCCCTCGCCGAACGCTCCGGCGGCCTCGACCACCTGGTCGTCGACGCCGCCACCCCCGACGACCTGAGGAAGCACCTGCGCCGCGGCGACGTGCTGATCACCACCGTCGGCCCCTTCGAACGCTTCGGCCTCCCCGTCGCGCAGGCCGCCGCCGACGAGGGAGCCCACTACCTCGACTCCAGCGGCGAAGTCGGATTCGTCCGCACCCTGCACGCCCGGCACCATCACCGCGCCCGCGAGACCGGCGCGGTGATGCTGCCCGCCTTCGGATACGACTACGTGCCGGGCTTCCTCACCGCCGCCCTCGCCCTCCGGAAGGCGGGACCGGCCGCGCGGGCCGTCGACATCGGCTACTTCGCCGACGGTCCCATCCGACGCGGCATCAGTCAGGGCACGCGCACCACCATGCGCGACGGCCTGATCCTGCCCTCGGCGCGCTGGTACCGGCACCGGCTCGTCGACGAACGCACCGCCTCCCGCGTCCACCGCTTCACCGTGCGGGGGCCGCCGCAGGTCCGCGTTCCTCGTCTCCGGCACCGAAGTCCTCTTCCTGCCCGAGAGTTCCCGTCCCTCGACGCCGTCACGGTCTACAACGGCTGGTTCCCCGAACTCAGCCGTCTCCTCTCCTTGTACTCGGCCCTCGCAACGCCGCCGCACGCCTCCCGGCGGGCGACCGGATCACCGACGTGCTGACCCGCCCCCTGCTGGCGGGCCCGCCGGGCGGTCCCGACGCCGCCCTGCGCGCGCGGATCCCCTCCCACGTCGTCGCCGTCGTCTCCGGGGGAGCCCGGGGTCGGACCCCGCTCGCGGAGGTCCACCTGGAGGGACCCCCGGCGTCGGCCCCGTCACCGCCTTCGGGCTCGACGTGCTCCGCCACGGTTGCGCCGAACTCGGACTCGCCCCGGCCTGACCGCCGGTCCCGGTCCGACCGCCGGACGTACCGCAGGACCTCCGGGTGCCGGGTTGCACCCGCACGACGGGCGGGGACCATGGGAGGGAGGACGAGGAGCGGCCCCAGGGACGACCGCCCCGTCGGGCCTGTCACCGGCAGGCAGTCGCACCCCTCCACTCCCACGGGGAGGTCCCCATGAACGAATCCGGCGACCCTCTCGCCCTCTGGACGGACCGCCTGCTCCGGTTCGGCACCGGCATCCCTCCCGAGGACGCCCGCACGTTCGTGCGCGAACTATACGCCGCGGGCCAGGCCGACCGCGACGAGGAACGGGCGAAAGCCGACTTCGAGCGGGAGGAGTGAACCCATGGGCGACCTGTCACCGGGGTTCCACGGCAAGGCCCACGACCTCGTGTCCCGGCTGCCGCCGGGGCAGTACCCGACGGAGTCGTTCCCCGTCCTGTCGGCCGGCCCCACCCCGCACGTCCCCACCGACCGGTGGTCGTTCACCGTGACCGGCGAGACCGGGGAGAGCCACACGTGGACGTGGGAGGAGATGATGGCGCTTCCGCAGGAGGAGCCCACCGTCGACATCCACTGCGTGACCCGCTGGTCGAAGTTCGACACCCGTTGGCGCGGCGTCCCCCTCGACGCCTTCCTCGACGAGGTCGAGACCACCGCCGACTTCGTCGTCGCCGAGTCCTTCGACGGCTACACCACCAACCTCCCGCTGGAGGACGTCACCGACGGCAAGGCCTGGCTGGCGCACTCCTTCGACGGCTACGCGCTCTCCCCGGACCACGGCGGCCCGGCCCGGCTCGTGATCCCCCACCTGTACTTCTGGAAGTCGGCCAAGTGGGTCAAGGGCCTCGTTCTCACACCGGAGAACGAACCCGGATTCTGGGAGTCCGCCGGCTACCACGACTACGGCGACCCCTGGCGCGAGCAGCGCCACTGGAGTGACTGATGCACGGGTGGCGACGGGCCCGCCTCATGGAGCGGACGAAGCAGACCGCGACCGGCCGCACCCTGAAGTTCGAGGTCCCTCGATGGCCGGGACACCTGCCGGGCCAGCACGTCGACGTACGGCTGACCGCCGACAACGGCTACCGGGCCGTGCGGAGTTACTCGCTCGCCGCCCCCGCCGACGCCGACGTGATCGAACTGGGCATCCAGGCGGCGTTCGGGGGCGAGGTCTCCCCGTACCTCGCCGACGACCTCCCCGTGGGCGCCGAAGTGGAGGTCGAAGGACCCCTCGGCGGTTGGTTCGTGTGGACGCCGGAGGACCCCGGCCCGCTCCTCCTGGTCGCCGGGGGTTCCGGCATCGTGCCGCTGATGGCGATGCTCCGGGCCCGGCTCGCGTCGGATTCGGACGACTCCTGTGCCCTCCTCTACTCCGTACGTGACCCGGACGACGTCTGGTACGCCGCGGAACTCGAAGCCGCCGGAAGCGCCGGCGGCACTGTTGGCGTACGGCGCCTCTACACCCGTACCGCGCCGGACGGCTCCGAACGCCCCCCGGGGCGCATGACGGAACGCGACCTGCCGGTCCTGACGTCCCCGGCGGACGCCCGCTGCTACGTCTGCGGTCCCACCGGGTTCGTCGAGCACGCCGGCGCCCTGCTCCTGGCCGCCGGACACGCGCCCGACCGCATCCGTACCGAACGCTTCGGCTGACACCCCCGCGCCGCACGGTGAGGAGCCTTCCATGAACGAGCACCCCCTGTACCTCGACGGCAATGCCCTGGCCGGTCCGCTCGGGGAGGTCTTCGCCGTCGACCCGACCACGGCGTGGCGGCTCTGCCCCTCCTGCCGCCTGCCCGCCACCGTGGCCCAACTGCACGTCTACGGCCCCGAGCCCGGCCTGACCGCCCGCTGCCCCGGCTGCGCCGCCGTCGCCCTGCGCGTCGTCACCCAGCCCGGGTACCTCTGGCTCCAACTGGGCGGCGGAGCGGGTGCCTTCCGCTTCACCCTGCCCCCCGCCGCGCCGTGAGCCGCGTCAGGCGTCCTTCAGGTGGATCCCCCTGGTCTCCCGCATGAGGTAGCACGCGAGACCCGTGAAGGAGCACAGCAGCATGATGTAGAAGCTGGAGAGCCTGGCCGCGCCCCACTCGACGAAGAGCTGGTTCAGATACGGCGCGGTGCCCCCGAAGACGGCGACGGAGACGGAGTACGCGAACCCGATGCCCTGGGTCCGTACCCGCGTCGGGAAGTTCTCCGCCATCGTGGCCGACAGGAGTGCCCCGGGGACGGCCACGACCGCGAGCGCGACCGAGGACGCCACCAGGAGCGTCCAGCCCTCCGAGCCGATCAGCTCGGTCAGGGGGATCTGCAGGACGATCATCAGCACCGCGAACGCGATCATCATCGGACGACGCCCGACCCTGTCGGAGAGGCGTCCCCACATCGGGAGGGTGACCAGGGCGATGCACTGCGCCGCGACGGAGCACCAGTAGGCCACGCCGGCGTCCATGCCCATCCGGGTGATGGCGTACGTGGACACGTACGACGTCCAGGTGTAGTGGGCGGCGGTGATCCCCGAGGTCATCGTGATGACGAGCAGAACGGCACGGACCACTTGCCCCCGGGACAGCGGCCGGACTCCGGTGCCCGCCTCGTCCCCGGCCCTGCCCTCCGCGAACACCTCGCTCTCGTCCATGCTGCGGCGCAGCCACAGGGCCGCGAGGGCGAGGAGGGCGCCGAGGACGAAGGGGACGCGCCAGCCCCATTCGGCAACGGCGCCGTCGGACAGCACGGACGTCACCGCCCCGCCCACCGAGTACGCGAGGGCCGAACCGCCGAAGATCGCGACGAACACGATGCTTCCCCACAGCCCACGGCTCTCGTTCGGCGCGATCTCCGCGACGTAGGTGTTGGCCGTCGCGGACTCGCCGCCGTGGGCGAACCCCTGCGCCATGCGGGCGAGCAGGAGGATCAGCGAGGCCCAGGCCCCGATCGAGGCGTAGGCGGGCATGAGGCCGATGACGAGGCTGCCCCCGGCCATCATCAGCATGGTGGTGACCAGCACGAACTTGCGGCCCCGCCGATCGGCGATCCGCCCGAAGACGATGCCGCCCAGCGGGCGCATCAGGAAGCCGACCGCGAAGACGGCCAGGGTCGACAGCAACGCCGACACCCGGTCGGACGGGTTGAACATGACGGTGGCGATGAAGGGTGCGAACACCGCGTAGGCGCTCCACTCGTACCACTCCAGGACGTTGCCGACCGTGCTGGCGAAGAGGGACCTGCGCCTCGACCGCAGGGTGGGCGCGGGGCGGTCTCTTTCCCCGGTCGCTGCCCCGGGGTCCGTCTTCGAGTTGCTCATGGCTGCTCCTTCACTGTGCTCGGGCAGGGCGGAGTGACGTCCGGTACCGAGGGGTGGGGTGGTGCCGGAACGCCGTCGAGCGTCAGGCGCGGGGAGTCGAGATCAGACCGGCGTACTGGGCCGCCGTGGCCAGCAGCCGGGGGACACCCGTTTCCAGCGACGGGCCGAAGTCCGTGTCGTGCGGGCGTTCGCCGCGCTGCCAGCGGGTGTAGATCGCCTCGCAGAAGATCGCCGCCTTCCACAGCGCGAGGGTCTGGTACCAGGGGAGCGCGGTGAGGTCGAGGCCGGTGCCGGACCGGTAGCGGTCCGCCAGCCGGCGCCGGGTGAGGTAGCCGGGCGCCCGGGTCACCGGTGTCAGCTCCAGGGGAGTGGAGGGCGTGCCCGCCTCGGACCAGGTGGCGGTCAGATACCCCAGGTCCGCGAGCGGGTCACCGAGCGTGGCCATCTCCCAGTCCAGGATCCCGAGGATCCTGGCCGGCGCCTCGGAAGCGAACATGAGGTTTCCCGGGCGGTAGTCGCCGTGCACCACCGAGGCCGCCTGGCTCGTCGGCAGGTTGCGGGCCAGCCAGTCCGCGATGCGTTCCACCGCGGGCAGGGTGCGCGAGGCGTTGACCTCCCACAGCCCGCTGAAGCGGTCGACCTGGCGGCGGAGGTAGCCCTCGGGCGAGCCCAGGGAGGCGAGCTCCCCTCCGGACACGTCGATGCCGTGCAGGGCGACGAGGGTGTCGACGATCGCCTCGCTGGTCGCGCCCCGCTGCTCGAGAGGGGATAGGTGGGCCGGGATCGCGTCGGTGACGACCGTCCCGTCGAGGTGGCCCATGAGGTAGAACGGCACGCCGAGGAGGGCTTCGTCCTCGCAGACGGCGAGGATCTCCGGGACGGGTGTCCCGTGCCCGTGGAGGACCTTCTGGATGCGGGCCTCGCGCACCATGTCGTGCGTCGACTTCGGCAGCGGCGGCCGCGGACCACGCCGGAGGACGACGCGGTCGCCGCCGCGCTCGATCAGATAGGTGATGTTGGAGTGGCCGTCGCCGATGCGCCGCCACGCGAGCGGACCGCGCCCGACGCCGTGCGCGTCGAGGAAGCCGGTGACCGCGTCGACCACCAGCAGGGGAGGGCTTTCGAGGTGCCGGGCCGCTTCCCGGCTCCCGACGACCTCCACCCCGTCGGGGACGGTGTGCATCACGCGCCCCCGTCCCGACCCGTGACCGCGTCACCCTGGTACGACTCGCCGGCCCGGACCGCGGCGCTCCGGGCGGCCGAGGCCCGGCGGGCGATGGCCCACCTGTGGGTCTCGTTGGGACCGTCGTAGATGCGGAACGGGCGGACCTCGTTGAGATACTGCGCCAGCGGGAGCCCGTCGGAGACCCCGTCCCCGCCGCAGATCTGGATCGCGCGGTCGATCACCCGGAAGATCGCCTCCGAGCAGTGCACCTTCGCGACCGAGGACATCGCCGAGCCCACCTTCGGGTCGCCGTGCAGCAGCGCGGCGGTCTTCGTGATGATCGCGTCGGAGGTCTCGATGTCGATCACGGACTCGGCGATCAGGTGCTGGGCCGGGCCGAGCGAGTCGATCGGACCGCCGAACAGCTCCCTCGTCCCGGCCCGGTCGAGGGCGATGTCGTGAGCCCGCCGGGCAAGGCCCAGCCACCGCATGCAGTGCGTGAGCCGCGCGGGGCCGAGCCGTACCTGCGCGTACCGGAAGCCGAGTCCGACCTCGCCGAGGACCGCGTCGTCGGGGACGAAACAGTCCTCGATGTACAGATGGGGGTGTCCGCCGTCGATGGCGCGGTCGACGGTGTGGATCGGCTCGCCGACCCGGATGCCGGGGTTGTCCATGTCGACCAGGAACATGGTGGCTCCCTCCGGGGAGCCGTCGACGGCCGGAGTGCGCGCCATGACGATGCAGAACGCGGCACCGACGGCGCCGCTGGTGAAGCGCTTGTGGCCGTCGAGTACCCAGCCGCCGCCGGCGCGCACGGCCCGGGTCCGCAGCGCGGCCGGGTCGGAGCCCGCTCCCGGGTGGGGCTCGGTCATGCCGAAGCAGGACCGGACGTCCCCCGCGGCCAGCGGCGCGAGGTACCGCTCCTTCTGCTCCTCGGTCGCGATGAGGTGGAGCATGTGCATGTTGCCCTCGTCGGGGGCCATGCAGTTGAGCGCGGAGGGGCCGATCGGCGAGTACCCGGCCTCCTGGAGGACCGGCGACCAGTGGCGTAGGGACAGGCCCTGCCCGCCGTACTCCTTCGGCACGTGCGGCGCGAAGACACCGGCCTCCTTCGCCGCCGCCTGCAGGCGGTCGCGCGTGACCCGGTCGAGGCGTCCGCCCGGCGCGGGCTCCTCGTCGACGACGATCTCGCGTACGAACCGGCGCGTGCGCTGCCGCAGCTCCTCCACCTCGGGAGGGAGATCACTGAAGGGCATGACGGTCCTTTCGGGTTCGGGTTCGGGTGCGGACTCGGGTGCGGTTTTCACGCGGTGCCGCCGGCGGCCGTCAGGCCGCCGTCGACGGTGAGGACGTGGCCGGTGACCCAGGAGGCCTGGTCCGAGGCCAGGTACGCCACGGCGGAGGCGATGTCGGCGGGGAGGCCGAGCCGTTTCATGGGGTAGCCCCCGGCGACCTCGTCCTCCTTGCCCTCGTAGAGGGCCTCGGCGAACCGCGTCTTCACCACGGCCGGCGCCACGGCGTTGACGCGGATCGCCGGACCGAGCTCGACGGCCAGCGTCCTGGTCAGATGGGACACCGCGGCCTTGCTCACCCCGTAGAGGCCGATGCCGGGTGACGGGGTCTCCCCGGTCACGGAGGAGAGGTTGACGACGCTCCCGCTGCGTTCGGCGAAGTCCAGCTCCGGGTGGGCCGCCGCGTCCTGGACCCAGGCGAGGGTGGCGAGGACGTTGACTTCGAGCACCTTGCGGGCGACGTCGAGGTCCAGTTCGGTGAGGGGCCCGTAGGCCGGGTTGATGCCGGCGTTGTTCACGAGGACGTCGAGCCCGCCGAACTCGCGGGCGACGGTGTCGAAGACCTCGCGCCGGTGCTCGGGGTCGTCCGCCCGGCCGGCGACGGTGACGACACTGCCCGGAGGGAGCGCGGCCGCGGCCTCTTCTAGCGGACCGGCCTTGCGCGCGGTGAGACAGATCCGTGCTCCCTCGGACACGAGCAGTTCGGCGACGGCCAGTCCGATGCCCCGGCTGGCGCCGGTCACGACGGCGGTACGGCCCCGGAAACGGCCCCGGGCGGTGTGGTTGCTGCTCACTGGGTCAGCCCTTCGAAGGGGAGGCGGTACCGGTGCCGCGGAGTTCGGCGCGCCGGATCTTGCCGCTCTGGGTCTTGGGCAGGTCGGCGACGAAGTGGATCCGTCGGGGGCACTTGTAGGCGGCCAGGCGGTCGCGGGCGAACGCGATCAGCTCGTCCCGGGTGGCGTCCGCGCCCGTCTTGAGGGACACGTAGGCGACGACGACCTCGCCGCGGTACTCGTCCGGTTCCCCGATGACGGCGGCCTCCAGGACCGAGGGGTGCTCGTACAGCGCGTCCTCGACCTCACGCGGCCAGACCTTGTAACCGGACACGTTGATCTGGTCCTTGAGCCGGTCCACGAGGTAGACCCAGCCCTCCTCGTCGATCACGGCGACGTCGCCGGTGCGGAGCCGGCCGCCGGGCATCGTCCGTTCGGTGGCCTCGGGGTTCTCCCAGTACCCGGGCACCACCTGCGGCCCGCTCAGCTCCAGCTCGCCCTGCTCCCCGGACGGCACCGGTCGGCCGTGGAGGTCCACCACCCGTGCCGTGAGGCCCGGCAACGGCATCCCGACGGACAGCGTTCCGCTCGGCGGATGGACCGGTGCCCGCTCACCCGGCGGTACGGCGATGACGGCGGACGTCGTCTCGGTCATCCCGTAGCCGTTGTGGAGGTAGATGCCGAACCGCTCCCGGAACCGCTCGACGGTCGCCGGCGGGATCGGCGCGCCCCCGGAGTACAGGGCCTTCACCGACGCGAAGTGCTCCGGTCCGGCGTGCGGCAGCTCGTGGATCGCGCTGTACGCGGTGATGGAGCCGATCGTGAAGGTCACCCCGTGCTCGGCGAAGGCCTCCAGGGCGACCTCGGGGTGGAACCTGCCCGTCAGGACGAGCGTGGTGTCGGTGAGCAGGGAGAGCGTCGCGTTGGCCACCGCGCCGGTGATGTGGAACAGCGGGGCCATGGCGAACACGACGTCCCCGTCGCTCAGGCCCGTCCACGACGCGCAGGTCGCCACCACGCTCAGGACGTTGCCGTGGGTGTTCATGGCACCCTTCGGCGGCCCCGTCGTGCCCGAGGTGTACGTCAGGAACGCGAGGTCGTCACGGGTCGGTCGCGCCGGGGAGGGCCGGCGGCCGGCGAATTTCCCGATCAGCGTGACGAGGTCGCCGTCCGGCGCGGGGGCGGGATGTTCGGTCGTCGTGAAGACCCGGGCGTCGTCACGGGTCTGGTAGTCGAGTGCCGAGGTGCTGACCAGCCACCGGACCGTGCTCCCCGCCAGGGTGCCGAGCGTCTCCTCGACGTCGGTGTCCGCGCAGACGATCCCCACCGCCCCGGCGTCGTCGACGATCCGGCGCAGCTCCTGCCGCCGGTACATCGGATTGAGCCCCAGCACCGTGGCGCCCAGCTTCCACAGGGCCAGCATCACCAGTGCGTACTGCGGGACGTTCTGCAGGTAGACCCCGACGCGGTCACCGCGTCCGGTCCCGCGCGCCTCGAAGGCGGCGGCCAGGGCGTCCGACGCGGAGTCGACCTCCCGTACGGACAGGGCTCCGTCGAAGTAGCGCAGCGCCGTGGCGTCAGGATTCTTCGCCATGCGGTCCCTCCAGGCGGCCACGAGGGAGTCGTGGACGACCTCCGTCTCCGCCGGGACACCGGCGGGGAGCGGGGAACCCGCCGTGGGATCTTCGGGAACCGTCATTTCTCGTCCCTCCTGCCCGCGCCGTGCGCGGGCCGATGATTACCGAGCGCTCGCTCGGTCCATGATGTGCGAAAGTGGGGTTACCGAGCGCTCGCTCGGTGAAGGATTGTGGTGGCGGAAGCGCGGTGTCAAGGGGTCTGCCGTCGCCGCCGACCGGGCGACGCTGCATACTGACGTGCCGACGCGACAAGATCCGGGCGAGGGGAGTGCCGTGACCGAGACCGATGCCGGGGTGGCGTGGAGGGCCTACTCGGGCAGCGGACTGCCGCCCATCCTCCGGACCGCGCTCGCCTGCTTCATGGAGCACGGCTACCACGGGACCACCATCAGGACGGTGGCCTCCCGCGCGGAACTCTCCGTACCGGGGCTGTACTACCACTACGCCTCGAAGCAGGCACTGCTCGTCGCGATCGTCTCCCACGCCATGGAGGACCTGTGGCGGCGCAGCACCGCGGCCCTGGAGGAGGCCGGCGACGACGTCCCGCGGAGGCTGGACCTGCTCGTGGAGTGCCTGGTGCTCTTCCACGCCCACCAGCGCGACCTCGCCTTCATCGCCTACAGCGAGATCCGCAGCCTCATCGGGGAGGCCCGCACCACCTACATCGCCGCCCGCGACCGCCAACAGCGGCTGATGGACCACGTCATCGAGGACGGCGTCACGCGGGGGGAGTTCACGACCCCGTACCCGCGCGAGACCGCCAGGGCGATCGTCACCATGTGCACGGGCGTCTCACAGTGGTACCGGGCCGGGGGCGAGCACTCCCCGCAGGAACTCGCCGAGCGCCACCGCGTGATGACACGCATGACAGTGGGCGCGCCGACGGCCGCCCGGCTCTGACGGACCGGGCGGGGCAGGGGGAGCGGACCACCCTGAGGGTGGGCTTCATCGTCGGTGCCGCGCTCGAACCGACCACGCACATCCTGGCCGGGTTCACCCGGCGCTGCTTCGACGCCCGGGTCGAACTCCACGAGTACGGCTTCACCGACCCCTCGGCCGGTTTGACCGGGGGCACCACCGACGTCGAGTTCATCCGATCGTTCGTGGACGCCGCCGAGGCGGTCCGCGACCGCGAGACGTGGATCCTGCGTACGGTCCGGGGCCTCCCCTGGGCCGACTGAACACCGGCGCGTCCCGGGGAAGGAGCGGGCCGGGCGCCGGATCAGCCGGGCTGCAGGGTGGCGGCCGCGGCGCGGATGAAGGTCATCGCGGTCTCCAGGTCACCCGGCTCGGACTGGTGCGTCAGCTCACTGATCACGCTCGCCACCGTGGCCGCCAGGACGCGCGGGGCGAAGGCGTCCGGGCGCCAGCCCTGTTCCTCGGCGAGGAGCCGGGCGCCGTCCTGCACGACGTCGGTCAGACGGCCCCTGCAAAGCCCCTTGAGTTGGGGGTTCGCCTGGAGCATCTGGTCGTAGAGCTCGTCGAGCTTGTCGCGGGAGCCCGCCTGTTCGCGCAGCCACTGCTCCACGGTGTCGAGGATTCCCTGTCCCGCGGGCCTGGCGTGCAGGGCCGCGGCGAGCCGCTCGACGAACACGTTGAAGTGCTCCATCGCCAGTTCGAGCTTGGTCGGGAAGTACAGCGTGACCGTACGCGGCGAGACCTCGGCGGCCTCGGCGATGTCGGCGATGCTCGTGGCGTCGAAGCCCCGCTCGGCGAACAACTCGTACGCCGCCGTGAGGATCGCTTCCCTGCGCCGTGCCTTGCTGCGTTCCCTGAGGCTGTCACCCGTCATGCGGGAATCTTACCATCGGTAGCTAATTTACAGTCCAATGCAAAAATGCATTACTGTGCACCAAGTGGTGGAAGCGCCTGCCCTGACCCCTCCACCACGCTTCTGCCTCCTGATTTCCCCTTGCTCAGGGTCTCGACCGGTTAGGAATGCTTCGATGGCCTCACGCCTGTACGCCTGGGCGCGCTGGATGGTTCGCCACCGCCGCTGGGTGATCGCGACCTGGATACTCCTGCTCGCCGTCGTCGGCGGCCTGGGGGCGACCCTGCACGGAAAGACGTCCACGCAGTTCACCATTCCCGGCGTCGAGGCGCAGGAGGCGCAGGACCTCCTCAAGGAGAGGTTCCCTCCCGCCGCCGGTGGCGTCGTGCGCATCGTGGTCGCCGCCCCCGAGGGGAAGACCGTCACGGACCCGGCGCAACGGAAGGCGCTCGACGGCGTCCTGCGCGAGGCGGCGACCGTGGAGGGCGTCATCGATGTCTCCCGGCCGATCGAGGCCGGTGCGGTGTCGTCCGACCGGACCATCGCCTACGCCGACGTGCGGTTCAGGGACGAAGCCCCCGAAGTGACGGAGGAGGCCAAGGAGGAACTCGCCATCGTTGTCGAGCCCCTTCGTGACGCCGGGATGCAGGTGGAGCTGGGCGGTTCCGCCATGCTCCCGCAGACCGAGGCGGGGGGTCCGGCCGAACTGGTCGGCGTCGTCGTCGCCTTCGTGGTCCTCGCCGTCGCGCTCGGCTCCGTCGTCGCGGCCGGACTGCCCCTGCTGACCGCGCTCCTGGGCGTCGCCGTCGGCGTGCTCGGCACCATGTTCGTCTCCCGCTTCGTGGAGATGACGGGCACCGCGACCGTGCTGGCCCTGATGATCGGCCTGGCGGTCGGCATCGACTACGCGCTGTTCGTCATCTCCCGGCACCGCGAGCAGCTCGCCGACCCCGACACCGACTGGGAGGAGTCGATCGCACGCGCCACCGCCACGGCCGGCAGTGCGGTCGTCTTCGCCGGAGCCACGGTCGTCATCGCGCTCGCCGCCCTTGCCGTCACCGGCATACCGTTCCTCACGATCATGGGCCTGGCCGGCGCCGTGACCGTCCTCGTCGCCGTCCTGGTCGCCGTCAGCCTGCTCCCGGCCGTACTCGGCGTGTTCGGCGAGCGGATGCGTCCGCGCCGACCGCGACGGAAGGGCGGGCGCGAGAACCGGGCCCCCGGTTCCTGGGGGCCGGCATGGGCCCGCGGCGTCACGCGTACGCCGGCCGTCGTCCTGGTCGCCGGCGTCCTGGGCCTGCTGGCCCTCGCCCTGCCGGCCAAGGACCTGCGCCTCGGACTGCCCAGCTACGCCTCCCAGCCCGAGGCCAGTACCCAGCACAAGAGCTACGACCTGCTCACCGAGGGCTTCGGCCCCGGCTTCAACGCCACCCTCATCACCGTGGTGGACACCGAAGGCATTCCGCGGGATCAGCGGCAGAGCGCCGTGGCGCATCTGCGCGGCGCGCTGGCCGCCGACAAGAACGTCGCCGCCGTCTCGCCGCCGGTGGCCGGCCCCTCCGGCGGCGTCGTGGTCATGGCCGTGATGCCGAAGTCGAGCCCTGACGCGGAAGCCACCACCGACCTGGTCCACCGCATGCGCGACAAGGCGTCCGAGGTCACCGCCGCGGGCGGGACCCTCTACATCACCGGGCAGACGGCCATGGCCATCGACGTCGCCGCCAAGCTCGGCGACGCGCTGCCCTTGTTCATCGGCGTCATCGTCCTCCTCGCGCTGGTCCTGCTGGCCATCGCCTTCCGCTCGGTCCTGGTGCCGCTCAAGGCGGCGCTCGGCTTCCTCCTCTCGGTCGGCGCGAGCCTGGGCGCCTCGGTCTGGGTGTTCCAGGAGGGCCACCTGAACGGCCTGCTCGACGTGGCGGCCGTCGGGCCGGTCACCAGCTTCCTCCCGATCCTGCTCACCGGTGTGCTCTTCGGTCTCGCCATGGACTACGAGGTGTTCCTCGTCAGCCGGATACGTGAGCACTACGAGCACAGCAAGAACGCGGCCGAGGCCATCGCCCAGGGCGTCTCCAGCAGTGCGAGGGTCATCGTGGCCGCGGCACTGATCATGGTCGCCGTCTTCGGAGGCTTCGTCTTCAACGAGGACCCCATCGTCAAGGCCATCGGCTTCTCGCTCGCCTTCGGCGTGTTCATCGACGCCTTCGTCGTCCGCATGACGCTCGTGCCCGCCGCCATGGCCCTGCTCGGACGACGTGCCTGGAGCATGCCCCGTTGGCTCGACCGGCTGCTCCCGGACGTCGACATCGAAGGCGCGCGCCTGCCCGCCGCGGCTCCGGCCACGGCCCCGTACGTCGAGAAGAAGACACCGCGCCGAGAGACGGCCGGCCGCGTCTGAGGAGAACCGTCCCGAACTCCCAGGCCGCTTCACGCTCGTGGGGGGCGTGACGGCCTCAGATCCCACCCTGCGCCTTCTCCGGAACGAGAAGGCGCAGGGTGTTCTCGTGCTTCACGAGCCACGGAGACGACCGCCGAAGCCCCCAGGACCGCCGACGGTCAGGAGTGCGGCGCCGATTTCCGCCGTCGCCCGCGGATCGGAAAGGAGTCGGCCCGTCAGCTCCTCGATGCGGCGAAGCCGGTAACGAACGGTATTGGGGTGGACGAACAGACTCCGGGCCGCCGAGTCGGCCGACCCTCCGGAGGCGAACCAGTGCTCCAGAGTCCGTAGGAGACGAGAGCGTTCCGCGGTCGGCAGGTCGAGCACCGGCCGGAGAGTCACCTCCACCAGATGGGCGGCCTCACCCGGCGCCGCGGCGACGAGCATCGCCAGAGGGTTGTCGTCGAACCGCGCCACCCCGGATACGGTGCCCGGCAGTCCGGACAGGGCCAGGCGAGCGAAGCGCAGAGCCTGCGGAGCGTCCCGCAGCGAGTCGAAAAACGGGCTGAACCCCACGCGGGCACGGCTCCGTCGCAGGATGCGCAGGCAGGCGTTCTCCGACTCCTCCGAAGGCAACGCGATCAAAGCGAGCTGCTGATCCGGCAGCAACCTCCAGGCGGAAGGGGCGTCCGCCCTCCGCAGTGCCGCCTCCACACCCGCGAGCGGCTCCTCGCCCGGCGCGGCGGCCTGCGCGACGGCGACCGCGAACGGCCCCTGCTCCGGCAGGCCCAGCTCCCGGGCGGCCTCCCACAGCGTGCCGTCGGCGATGACGCCGGTGAACAGCGCCTCCACCAGGGCGGACCGCCTGGCCTGACCCCGCGAGGTCAGCTCGGCGGCGGTCTCCCGGTAGGTCACCGCCACCGCTTCCACGTACAGGCCGAACAGCGCCCAGAAACGCGCGGACTCCGACACCAGCAGATCGTCCGAGACCTCGGGGCGGGTGCGCGCCTCCGCGAGGATCTCGGTCCACAGCAGCTCCGATCCGATGCGGTAGGCCCGCAACGTGTCGGCCAGGGGGACGCCCTGCTCCGCCCGGGCCCGCCCGGTCTCACGCGCCGCCCCCGCCTCGGGATCACCTTCGTGACCGAGGTGCTTCAGGAGGAGATCGGCGTTGGCGGAGCAGGAGTCCCGCAGAGAATCCAGAGCGATCAGCGTCTCGTCCCGGTAGGCGTCGACCTCCGAACGGATGCGCAGAGCCGTCTTCTCGGCCAGTTCGGGGAGCCTCGCGTAAAGCGCCGTCACCACACCCGAAAGATTCATCACCCCAGCATAATCAACCGAATTTGTTCCTAGGAACAATTCGCGCACCTGACCCCTGTCCCACCGGCCATAGGGCGGACCTCATTACGGGCTGCAAGATGTCTGCGACGTAAACATTTCGATGGTTCCGTGTAACGGAGGCGGGTCATGGCCAATCTGGCGAAGTTCCTCGAGGAGACGGCGCGGCGGCAGCCCGGACACCCCGCGCTGCGCCTGGGGGAGCGGGTGATCACCTACGCGGAGCTGGACGAGCACAGCGCCCGCGCCGCCGCCCTGCTCAGGTCCGAGGGCGTACGGCCGGGCGACCGGGTCGCCCTGATGCTGCCCAACGTCCCCGAGTTCGTCGTCCTGTACTACGGAGTCCTGCGCGCCGGAGCGGTCGTCGTCCCGATGAACCCGCTCCTGAAGACCAGGGAGACCGAGTTCCACCTCGCCGATTCCGGCGCGGTGCGCCTCTTCGAATGGCACCGGGCGCCGGGCGAGGGCGCGAAAGGGGCCGCCGTCGCGGGAGTGCGGCACACCGCCGTCGAACCCGCCGCGTTCGCCGCGGCGCTGGCCGGGCACGAGCCGCTGCCCGAGGTCGCCGACACGGACGGCGAGGACATGGCCGTCCTGCTGTACACCTCCGGCACCACCGGCCGCCCCAAGGGCGCCGTCCTCACCCATGCGGGACTGCGGCACAACACCGAGGTCAACAGCATCGAGGTCCAGCGGATGACGCCCGAGGACGTGGTGGTGGGCTGCCTGCCGCTGTTCCACATCTTCGGGCAGATCTGCACCATGAGCGCGGCCGTCCGCAGCGGCGCCTCCCTCGTCCTGATCCCCCGGTTCGAACCGGGGGCCGTCCTGGACGCCGTCGCCCGCGAGCGGGCCACCGTCTTCGAGGGCGTCCCGACCATGTACGCGGCGCTGCTCCAGCACCCGTCCGAGGCCGACGTCTCGACGCTGCGGATGTGCATCTCCGGCGGCGCCTCGCTGCCGGTGGAGATCCTCCACGGCTTCGAGCGGCGCTTCGGATGTCCGGTCCTGGAGGGCTTCGGCATGTCCGAGACCAGCCCGGTCGTCACCTTCAACCACCCCGACCGCCCGCGCAAGGCAGGCTCCATCGGCACCCCCATCCGGGACGTGGAGGTGCGGCTCCTGGACGACGAGGGACAGGACGTGGTCCCTGGCGAGATCGGCGAGCTGGCCGTCCGGGGGCCCAACGTGATGAAGGGCTACTGGAACCGTCCCGAGGAGACGGCCGCCGCCGTTCCCGACGGCTGGCTGCGCAGCGGCGACCTGGCCCGGGCGGACGAGGACGGCTACCTGTACATCGTGGACCGCAAGAAGGACATGATCATCCGCGGCGGCTACAACGTCTACCCGCGCGAGATCGAGGAGGTCCTCCACGAGCACCCCGCCGTCGCCCTGGCCGCGGTGGTGGGCGTCCCGCATGCCGAACTGGGCGAGGAGGTCGCGGCCGCGGTCGTGCTCCGCCCCGGCGCGCGGGCCACCCCCGAGGAGCTGCGGGAGTACGTCAAGGAGCGGGTGGCGGCCTACAAGTACCCGCGCACGGTCCGGCTCGTGGACGGGCTGCCGCTGGGACCCAGCGGCAAGATCCTCAAGAGGGAGATCGTCCTGCCGGCGGAGTGACGACCGCACCCCGTCCGAAACCGCCGTCCTGGGAGGGCGGTCGCTCCCGTGCATCCGCCGTCGTCCTGACGGGTGTGCGGGAGACGTCCGGCGGGAACCCGGGCGGCCTCTCCTGCCACTCCCATGCGTGAGGTCCGGTAACGAGCCCTCGGGGTGTGGGGCGGACGGTGGGGGGGAGACGGGACGGCCATGTCCCTCGACGGTCCAGCAGTCGGCGCGTCCGTCCACTACCGGCGCAAGCGTCGAGCGAGAGGCGAACAGCGGATCTCCCGGATCGTGCGTGCCGCAGAAGAACTCCTCGCGGACGCGGGAGTCCAGGCGGTCGGCACGAACGCCATCGCGCGTCGTGCCGGCACCTCCCCGGGAAGCCTGTCCCAGTACTTCAATGTTTGCCGTGCTTACTTTTCTTGAGTAATGTAAGTGGCATACACATTGGGTTCTCGGTGGGCTGGGGCCGCCGTACCTTCCCCGGTGGCGGAACCCTTCATCCTGGTTTGTGAACGGAGTTGTCATGAAGGCTGTGTCGATCACGGAGCACGGTGGTCCTGAGGTTCTGCGGTGGGTCGAGGCCGAGGACCCGACACCCGCCGCGGGTGAAGTGGTCGTCGACGTGGTGGCCAGTGCCCTGAACCGCGCGGACGTCATGCAGCGGTGGGGGCTGTATCCCCTGCAGCCGGGCTGGTCGCCGTACCCGGGGCTGGAGGTCTCCGGCCGGATCAGTGAGGTCGGTGAGGGTGTGACCGGCTGGCAGGTGGGTGACGAGGTCTGCGCCCTGCTGACGGGCGGTGGCTACGCGCAGAAGGTCGCCGTGCCGGCGGGGCAGCTGCTCACCCTTCCGAAGGGCGTCGGACTGACGGAGGCGGCGGGCCTGCCGGAGGTGACGGCGACGGTCTGGTCGAACATCGTCATGACCGCGGGTCTGAAGGCGGGGGAGACCCTCTTGGTGCACGGTGGCGCCGGCGGAGTGGGAACGATGGCGATCCAGATCGCCAAGGCCCTGGGAGCCCGCGTGGTGACGACGGTCGGCGGAGCCGAGAAAGCGGCCCGGGCGCGGGAGCTGGGCGCGGACGTGGCGATCACTACCGGACCGAGGACTTCGCCGAGCACGGCCCGTACGACGTCATCCTCGATGTCGTGGGCGGTGACTACCTGGAACGCAACGTGCGGTCCCTGGCGGCGGACGGTCGGCTGGTGGTGATCGGCCTGCAGAAGGGCCTGGAGGGGCAGCTCGACCTGGCGGAGATCGTCTTCAAGCGGGCGTCGGTGCACGGCACGACGCTGCGGACGCGCTCGAAGGAGTACAAGGCCGAGGTCGTGGCCGAGGTGCAGAAGAACGTGTGGCCGATGATCGAGGACGGGACGGTGAAGCTGGTCATCGACCGGACCGTACCGATGGCGGACGCCGCGGAGGGGCACCGCCTGCTGGAGGCGGGCGGCCACCTCGGCAAGATCCTCCTCGTCAACAACGCATAGCCGAGGGCGTCCGCACGGCCCGTACGGTGCACACGGCGTCCGGCGGCACCGACGAAGCCGCGCTCGACGCACACTCCCACCGAGGCACGGCCCACCGGCGGCGCGGCACGACCGGGGTGGCCGGTCCGGAGACCGACCGCCCGTTCGCCGGTGGTGTCGTTGACGTGTCGGACGCGCCTGCACCGCGACGGCGATTTCGGCCGCGAGGTACGGAGCCGGGTCGAAAGAGCCGTTCCGGTGCCGGAACTCGTGCGCGAACTCCGGCCGGATCAGGGTCGGACGGTCGCTGCGCGGGTCGACGTACCAGCTCTTGCAGCCGTCGCCGAGCCGGACCGTGCCCTCGCTGCGTTCCTGGAGTTCTTCCACGTACCGGGCCTGGGCTTCGGCGGACACGTCGAGGATGCGGTCGCCGTGGGCCTCGCTCCGTGCGAGGGCCCCCAGGACGTAGTCGATCTGGGCCTCGAAGACGTGGGCGAGGGAGTTGCGGCCGAGTCCGGTGTCGGGGCCGTTGACGATGAACGGATCGGGGAATCCGGAGACCGTGGTCGAGGCGAACGCCTCCATGCCCCGCGCCCGGCGATCCGCGAGGAAGACGCCCTCCCCGTCGTGGACCAGTGTCGCGTAGGGGGCTCGGTGGCCTTGAATCCGGTGCAGAAGACCAGCACGTCGAGTTCGTCGACGTCACCGAGCGGCATCTGGTCGCCGCCGAGGCCGAGCGGGCCCCGTCAAGCAGGGAGAGGGGCCTCGCGGGTGACCGTCACCGGCCGACCGCACGGTCCGGTCCGCGATGCGGACGCCGACCGCTGCGGCAATGATGGATCTGCGAGGGCGGTCGGAGCCCCGGGCCGGAAAGTGACGATCCGCACAGAAGTGAGCGGTGTAAACATTTGGGTGTACGGTTGTCGTGCAGTCGCCGGGACCAAGGACATCGAGGACGAGGACGGGAGCAACAGCCATGGACGACCCGCAGGCCGAAAAGCCCCGGGACACGGTGGAGGTCGCCCTGGGCGAGCGCACGGTGCGCGTTCCGTCGGGTGGTCTGTTCGACCGCTGCCGGATGCAGGTCGACCTCGACGAGGTGGCGAAGGACCCCCGCGTGGCGGGCGTCGACTTCTTCAGGAGCCAACCCAAGGTGGAGGTGCAGTCGAGGATCGGGCCGACCTTCACCCCGAACTTCTACTACGCGATGTCGAACGCCCGGTTGACGATGATCGCCCCCACGCACGCCATCCGGCGGCGGCTCCCGCGCGAGCTCGAGCCGCTGCAGATCGCCCCCGGGTTCGGTCTGGTGTCCGTCATGCTCTTCCGCTACGACGTGTGCGACATCGACTTCTACACCGAAGCCGCCGTCGGCATCGCCGTCAAGCCGGCCCGGCACGGTCCTCTCGGCGCCGTCGACCTCCTGGCGGCGCTGAAGAACGACCACCTCGATTCGTACGTCCTCTCGTTGCCGGTGAACACCGACATCGCCCAGGTGCGCGGCCACGACGGGTACGGCTTCCCGAAATGGGTGACCGAGATCGACGTCTCGATCGACGACCGCACGACCTTCGGCCGGATCACCAACGACGCCGGCGGAACCGACCTCGAGCTCAGGACGCCGACGCCCCGGCAGGCGAAGCACGGCAGCGGGACCGCGGTGTCGTCCCTGAACTCCTACACCCACTTCGGCGGCGGCTGGCGCACGACGTTCAGTCAGACGAACGCCCTGTCGTCAGGTACGCAGATGTTCCCCCGCGACATCGAGCTCACGTTCGGCGAGGGGCGTCTGTCGGACGACATCCGTTCCCTGCGACCGGTGGGCAACCTGCGCCTGGACGTCATGACCCACGGACAGCTCGCCCTGCACATGCCCACGGTCATCTCGATCGGCTGACCGTCTGTGCCATCGTCCCGCGGCGCAGGTACCGCACGCCACACTGCGGGCGGGGCGAGGAGAACACATGACACGCCGAAGCACGATCAGCACCACCACCGAAGCGGCACCGGAACAGGCTTACGCCTGCCTACGCGACCTGCGAAGTCACGGTGACTGGCTGCCCCGGTCCGCGAGCTACCGGGGAACGACGCCGGGACGGACGACAGCAGCGTCGATCGGCGACACGTACGTCGACCACACCCCCCTGGGAAAAGTCCGCGGGACGGTCACCGACGCGTCCCCCGGCCGTCTCGTCGCCTTCCGCCAGACGACCGACGACGACGCGCTCGTCATCGACGTCGTCCACCGCGTCGAACCGGCGGCCGGAGGGTGCACGCTCACCCGCACGGGCCGCATCGGCGTCGCCGGGCGGCTGCGCCCGGTCGGGCCGCTCGTGACGGCGTTGGTCCGGCGGGAGAACGGGCGCACGACGGCGCGCCTGAAGGAGCACATCGACAGGTCGGCCCCTCGGTGACTCCTCGATCCACGAAAGGACGAGTCCATGACCACGACCCCCACCCCCCACCGCATCACGCCGCGCATCGACTCCCCTCGCCTGGAGGCCCTGGCCCGCCGCGTGCGGGTCGCGAACCCCGCGTCCACCCAGGACGTCACCAACGCCATGACCGGCGAGGTGCTCGGAACCGTGCCCCACGCAACCCCCGAGGACGTCGCGGCGGCCGCCGTGCGCGCCCGAAGGGTCCAGAAGGCATGGGCGGCCCGTCCGGTCCGGGAACGCGCTGCCGTGCTGCGTCGCTTCCACGATCTCGTCCTCGCCCGCCAGGACGAGGTCCTGGACCTGATCCAGCTCGAGAACGGCAAGGCGCGTCGGCACGCGTTCGAGGAGATCATGGACGTCACCCTCAACGCGCGGTACTACGCGAACACCGCGCACGAGTACCTGCGCCCCAAGAAGCGGCAGGGCGTCCAGCCGGGACTGACGAAGGCCTGGGAACTGCACCACCCCAAGGGCCTGGTCGGAGTCATCTCGCCGTGGAACTACCCCCTGACCCTGGGCATCAGCGACGCGCTCCCGGCGATCGTCGCGGGAAACGCGGTCCTGGCCAAGCCCGACGCGCAGACCCCGTTCTCCGCGCTGTGGGCCGTCGAACTGCTCGAAGAGGCGGGCATGCAGCCCGGACTGGTCCAGGCCGTCACGGGCTCCGGCGCCGAACTCGGCCTGTCCATCGTCGAGAACTCCGACTTCCTCATGTTCACCGGTTCCACCGCCGTCGGACGCAAGGTGGCCGCGCAGGCCGGCGAGAACCTGATCGACTGCTCGATGGAGCTCGGCGGCAAGAACGCCCTGATCGTCCTCGACGACGCGGACGTCGACCAGGCGGTCTCCGGAACGGTGCGCGCCTGCTTCTCGAACACCGGGCAGTTGTGCATCTCCATGGAGCGCGTCTACGTCCCGGACACGCTCTGGGACGAGTTCACCCGCAAGCTCGTCGCGGCGACCGAGGCGATGAAACTGTCGGCGGCCGTCGACTACTCGGGCGACATGGGGTCGCTGGTCTCCCAGAAGCAGTTGGAGACCGTGATCCGGCACGTCGAGGACGCGAGGTCCAAGGGAGCCACGGTCCTGACCGGAGGCGGGCACCGCCCGGACCTCGGCCCCTTCTTCTTCGAGCCGACGATCCTCACCGACGTCGACGACACGATGGAGGTGTACGCCCACGAGACCTTCGGACCTCTCGTCTCCGTGTACCGCGTGGCGGACGAGAACGAGGCCGTCGCCAGGGCCAACGACAGCGAGTACGGGCTGAACTTCAGCGTGTGGACCCGTGACGAGCGCCGCGGGCGACGCGTCGCGTCCCGCCTCCAGGCCGGCACCGTCAACGTCAACGACGCCTACGCCGCGGCGTGGGGCTCGGTCGACGCGCCCATGGGCGGAATGAAGGCCTCCGGTCTGGGTCGCCGCCACGGCGAGCACGGCATCCTGAAGTACACCGAGTCCCAGACCATCGCCGTCGAGCGGCTGATCCCGGTCGGAGTGCCCGACGGGATCGACCCCGCACGCTACGCCCGCCTCGTTTCCGCGGGCCTGAAGATCCTCAAGCGCCTTCCGGGCGTCAAGTAGACAAGAAAGAGTGATACATCCCATGCACACGGTTCTGGGCGCCAACGGGCCGATCGGTGAAGAACTCACCCGGGAGCTGTACTGCGGCTTCACGCGCGACATCCGGCTGGTCAGCCGCAACCCCAAGAAGATCCACGACACCGACCAACTCGTCAAGGCCGACCTGACCGACCCCGAGGCGACGGACCGGGCCGTCCGGGGCAGCGAGGTCGCCTACCTCACCGTGGGCCTGCCCATGGACTCGGGGCTGTGGGAGCGACAGTTCCCCGCCATGATGTGCAACGTCATCGACGCCTGCGCGAAGCACGGAACCAAGCTCGTGTTCTTCGACAACACGTACATGTACCCGGGCACGACCACCCCGCAGACCGAGTCGACCCGCTTCGAGCCGAACGGCCGCAAGGGCCGGGTGCGCGCGCAGATCGCGACGACGCTGCTGGACGCGATGAGCGCGGGGAAGGTCGACGCCGTCATCTGCCGGGCGCCGGAGTTCTACGGCCCGGGAAAGACCAAGAGCCTGACCAACTCGCTCGTCTTCGACCGGATCAAGGCGGGCAAGCGGCCGTTCGTCCCCGTCAGCGCGAAGACCGTCCGGTCCCTCATCTGGACACCGGACGCCAGCCGCGCCATGGCCCTGATCGGCAACACCCCCGATGCCTACGGCCAGACCTGGCACCTGCCCATCGATCCCCACCGCCTCACCTACGCCGAACTGGTCCACGTGGCCGAAGAGATCACCGGCCGCCGGATCCGCTACACCGTGCTCCCCCTGGCCGTCTTCACCCTCGGCGGCCGCTTCGTCGGACCGCTCGGAGAGGTCAAGGAGCTGCTGCCGCGCTATCGCGGTGACAACATCTTCGACACCTCGAAGTTCACGGCGCGTTTTCCCGACTTCGACGTCACCTCGTATCGCGAGGGCGTCGGCGAGATCCTCGGCCGGTACTCCAGTGTGACTTCGTAGTGGCGGGTGTTGTTCGACCGGACCATGGCCCGGATCGCGGGCCGGTTCTGACGGGTGGAACCGCGACCGACCGACCGCCCGCGGGCACCTGCTCGGGCTGCTGTCCGGCGTCGAGCACGAGAACTGCCGGCGGCCGGCCGAACAAGCTGGTCACACACGTCCCGCACCCATGCCACGTCTGCTGCGAAGCGCCCGCTGGAACGCCGATTCCGTCCGCGACGAAGTCGGTGCTTACGCCGTCGACCACCTCGGTGGCGATGGCGGCGTACCGATCGTCGACGAGACCGGCTTCATGAAGAAGGGGCGGGCCTCAACGGGCGTGCAGCGGTAATACACCGGCGCCGCCGGGCGCATCGAGAACGGCCAGATCGGTGTCTTTCTCGCCTGTGCCACCGGTCGAGACTGGACGCCGGGGTGGGGAGCACCGTGGGTGACCGGCCACGAGGCGTACGGGCAGGACCCGCAGCTTCGTGCCGGCCCGGAGACCCGCGAGACCGGCTACGTTCTGGCCGTCGCCTCCTCCATCCGGGTTCGGATCAACAGACGGGTCAGTCTTCTCGAAGGTGTGCCGATGCTGACTTTTGCTGACTTCAACGGACTGGGAAGCTTCTGACCTGCGGAAACTTCGACCGATGAAGTGGTGGTGGAACTTCGTCGGCCGTACGGACGAGGAGATCCGGCAGGCGCGCGAGGACTGGATGGCGGGGGGCCGCTTCGGCGAGGTGAAGGGGTACGACGGCGACCGGTTGCCCGCGCCCGGGCTCCCCGTGACGCCGCTCGAGCCCCGGGGCGGCGTCCGTTGAACCGGTGGCGCCCGCCCCGTTCGTGACAGGGGCGGGCAGGTCACGCCGCCGGGGCGAAGGGGCGCAGTTCGTCGCCCTCCGGCTGGACCACGCCGTAGGTGCCCTCCGGCACTTCGTTCCAGGCGCCGGGCAGGTCGCCCAGGGGCTCGGACACGACGAGGCGGGTCTTCTCCGAGGCGTCCCGCAGGAACGCCATGTCGGGGTGCAGTCTGCGCAGCGCGTCCACCCGGCTGCTGTAGAACAGGGACCGGGAGGCGCGCTCGCTGGAGTAGCGGAAGGCCCAGAGGCGTTCGCCGTCGGTGACGGCGAGCGTCATCTGGAGGGGGAACTCCACGCCGCGCTCGCGGCCGGCGCGCTCCACCGCCCCCGCCATCCGGGCGACGGCCGTCGGCGGGTCCCGGTCGAGGCCGAAGGTGAGGGCCAGGTAGAACATCACCTCGGAGTCCGTCGTCCCCTCGATGTCCGCGTACAGCTCCGGGTCGACGAGCAGGGTGAGGTCGCGGCGCACGAGGTGGAACTCCGCGATGGCGCCGTTGTGCATGAACATCCAGCGGCCGTGCCGGAAGGGGTGGCAGTTCGACTGCTGCACCGCCGTCCCGGTCGACGCCCGGATGTGGGCGAAGAACAGCGGCGAGCGGACGTGGTCCGCCAGCTCCCGCAGGTTGCGGTTGCTCCAGGCGGGGCCGATCTCCCGGAAGAGCGCCGGGGAGTCGGCGCCGTCCGTGTACCAGCCGACGCCGAACCCGTCGCCGTTGGTCGTCTCCACGCCGAGCTTGGAGTGCAGGCTCTGGTCGATCAGGGAGTGCGCGGGCCTGTACAGGATGGTGTCGAGCAGTACGGGCGTGCCCGAGTACGCGAGCCATCGACACATGCGTCATCACCTGGGTCCCTGCCGTGCTCCGGGAGCGGCGCCGGGAAGGTCCGGCCCGGCACCCTCCCCTTCTCGGCCCCTCGTCCGGCTCCGTCCCGGAGTTCGTCCGTCCCGGCGCTCGTCCGTCCGTCTGTCCCTCTGTCCGGACGAGCCGGTCCGGCCCCGGGTCACCGGGGGCCGTGCGCGCGCCTGTGCGCCGGGGTCAGGACGTCGCGGCGGAGCGTTTCGCGGCGGCCCCGCGGGTGCCGCCGCCGGTGCCGGCGCGCTTGGGCTTGGCGGGGGCGCCCTTGCGCTGTCCCGCCTTCCTCGCCCTGCCCTCCCCGTCCTCCGCCCCCGCCGGTTTCTCCTCCGCCCCCGCCGGGGGCTTCGGCGGTGCCGGGCGCAGACGCGTGGTCGGCCACTCCAGCTCGATCTCCAGCTCGATCCTGCCCTCCCCGATCTCGACCTCGACCTCGCTGTGGAGCTCGTCGGGGACGCGCAGGCTCAGCGTGCCGTGGCCGATGTTCCACTCGATCTCCCCGCCGTCCCTCAGGGCCGTCGCGAGTTCCATGAGCTGTTCCGCGGCTTCGACGCGCGACACGGAGCGCTTCTGTTCGAAGGTGAGGTCTTTCATCGTCTGTCTCCGGTTCGGGTGCTGGAAGTGACCGGCGCCGGAGGACAGGGATGTCGGACACGGTCGCCCGATGACCCGCCGTCGTTCCGGAGCCGGCCGCGTCTCGTTCCCAGCGTGCGCCGTGGCGGTGCCCGCCGCACCCCGGAGCGCCGGTCCGGGGGTTACGCCGTGTCCCGCACCCTTCCGGTGAGCTCCGGGCCCGGGACCGGCTCCCAGGAGCCGTCGAGGACCGACAGGACGGCCCTCAGCGACTCCGCCGGTTCCGTGACGCCGTCCGCGACGGTGGGCACGCTCAGCTCGACGTCCGTCTCCCCGGCGGGCACGAAGAACCACAGGGTCAGGCCGCCCGGGACCGCCTCGGACAGTGGCACGGCCGGGTCGGGGACCTCGCCGATCTCCTGCGTCAGCCATGCCGGATCGACGTCGGCGGTGGACAGCTCGTCGCCGCCGGTCACCGGCAGCAGACCGACCGTGCCCACGAGGTCGGTGTCCGCGGCGGCGGACAGCGTCCCCCGCCAGGTCAGGGCCTCGCCCTCCGTCACGTCGGCGGCGACCGGCGTCACGGTCACCACGGGCAGGGGGTCGTCGTTCCGGGCGGTCACCCCGCCCCGGTGGGCGCCGACCACGGCCCCGCGCACCGCCTTCACGAACGCGTCGTGCGCCGTGTCGTAGCCGAAGCGGGTGTTGCCCCGGACCTCGACCGGTATGTCGATGTCCTGGCGCCCGGGGCGCACCGTCACCAGGCGGGAGGTGACCCCTTCGCCGTCGGGCCGGGGCACGAAGAGCCGGACCTGCCCGCTGCCCTGCCCGGAGACCCGCACCGGGACGCGGTGGGTGCGCACCCCGGAGTCGCCCTCGTCGACCGTCAGACGGCCGATGTCGACGCGCGGCAGCGCGGCCGGCCGCACCACCGGGGTGCCGGGGCGCCAGCCCCACGCGTCCACGAGCCACGCACGGCCCGGACCGCCGCTCGGGGACAGTTCGAGCGCCGCGATCCGCCTCAGGTCCAGGCCGGCCCGGCGCGCGGCGGACAGCGGGACGCGGGCCTCGCGCGCCCACACGGACGCGGTCCGGTCGCTGCCGGGCAGGCCGTCGACGCGGGTGCGGCCCAGGTGCGCGCGGCGGCCCGACGTATCGGTCACGGTGACGTCGAACCGGGTGCCCGCGCTGTTGGGCGGGACGGCCAGGCGCAGGGCCAGGGCCTCGGAGCCGGCCAGGGAGACCGGCCGGGACGGGCGTACCGAGACCGGCTTCCCGGGGGCGTCCCACCGCAGCGCGACGGCGTCGCGGCCCGGCTCGGGGTAGGCCTCCCAGATCGCGAAGTGCGGGGAGACGCCTTCCACCCCGGGGGTCAGACAGGCGCGTTCGGCGTCGGAGTCGACCTGGGCGCACAGCCGGCCCGGGCCGGTGACCGTCGTCGAGGAGTCCGGCAGGAGGGCCGGGGTGCGGTGCCCGCCGACGGCGTGGGTGAGGATCCGGGCCGGGCCCGCCGAGGGCGCGCGGCGGCCGGTGCCGTCGAGCAGCGGCCGGACCCGGTCGTCCCCTCCGACGAAGAGCCGGGCCGACGCGGCGATGTAGGCGGCGCCCGCCCGCTGCTGCTGCCCGGCGGTCAGCCGGGTCGCCGCGCCGGGGGAGCAGACCGGGTCGGGCTCCTCACCGGACCAGAAGTCGTCGAACGCCGGGGCCTGGGCCTGTCCCGGGGTCCACTCGCTGTTGAAGAAGTTGTGGTTGGCCCCGACCATGTAGACCGAGCTGTGCAGGGCCGTGCCCCGGCCGGTGCCCCGGGTGCCGTCGAGGTAGATCTGGCCCTGGAGGTCGCTCACGTCCCCGTCGCAGCCCGGCAGGATCGTCGTGGACGGCACGTCGGGGGCCGGGTTCTGGCCGAAGATCGTGGGCCCGATCAGGACGTTGCCGCGGATCTTCCACCGTACGGGCCCCCGGTGGCCGTCCCGGTCGGCGGGCGGCGGGTAGAGGCTGTCGAGGGCCGCCCGGTTGACGCCCTCGCCCCCGCGGGAGTGGCCGACGAGCAGCACGCGCGAGAGGTCCGCGGGCGCGGTCCTCCGCACGGCGGCCGGCGCGGCCGACCGGTTCGCGGCCCAGTCGGCCCAGCGGGCCAGGTGCAGCCGGACCAGGGAGGAGCGGGCCTGCGCACCCGCGTCGTCGATGCTGTGGTCCTGCCCGTTGACGCCGTTGGCGGAGACGGAGACCGTCACGTAGCCCTGGGAGGCCAGGAGCTTCTGGGCGTTCAGGTAGCCCCGGTGGCTCGGTATCTCCCGGGTGCCCGCCGGGCAGGGCCACTCGCCCGTCGCCTCCTCGGTCCCGGGCGTGTGGCAGGTGGCGTGCCGGCCGTGCAGGAAGAGGACCACCGGCCGCCTCCCCGGCGCGCCGGCCGGGCCCACCACGACGGCGCGCATCTCGACGGGCACGGGGAAGTCGGGCAGCGACACGGACGGCAGGACGTACTCGCCGCCGACGGTGCGGTAGGGGCCGGGCGTTCCCGGATCGACCGGGTTCGCCGGGAGCGGGACCTCCGGCGCGGCGGGCTGGGGCGGGGCCTCCGGTCCGGTGGGCGGTGCGAGGGGGCTCGGGCGGGCGGAGGGGGCGGCGTCCAGCCGCTTGCCGCCGGCCGTCACCCGCAGCCGGTCGCCCCCGTCGAGCCGGGCGCCCCCGAGGGGCAGCCGGAAGGTGTGCCCGTCGGGCTCGGCCACCGGGCGGCCGAGCAGCCGGTCGCCTGCGTGGAACTCCACCCGGGCGTCGCCCATGGGGACGGGATCGGGCGACGTCCACACGAGCTGTCCGTGCGCGCCGGTCCCGGTGATCCGCCAGCCCGGGGGGAGTTCGGCGTTCCCCTGCCGGGCCCCCTGGGCCGCCGCCGGTGCCCCGGGCGACGCCGGCCGCGCGTGCGCCGTGCCGGGCGCCGCCGCGGCCAGCGCGAGTAAGGCCGCGGCGGCGGTCACGCCGCGTATGCCACGTATCAAGACGGTCATCCTCACGTTCGTTCCCGTGTGGGGGCACCGCCGGTGGCGTCGGCCGCTCGGCCCCCCCGGTGCCCCCTTTCGCCCCGGAGGACGGTGCCGGAGGTGGCGGGGGTGCCCGTGCGGCCCCGTGCGCGGGCGCCGGGGCCGGGCACAGGACCGGCCCGGGTGGCGGGGGAACCACCCGGGCCGGGGTGCCGGGCCGGACGACGGGCGAGGCCGTCCGGCCGCGGATCGAGGGAGGGTCAGACGAGGTCGAACCGGTCCAGGTCCATCACCTTGCTCCACGCGGAGACGAAGTCCTTCACGAACTTCTCCTTCGCGTCGTCGCTCGCGTAGACCTCGGCCACCGCGCGCAGTTCGCTGTTGGAGCCGAAGACGAGGTCGGCGCGGGTGCCGGTCCACCGGACCGTGCCCGTCGCGGCGTCGTGGGCCTCGAAGAGGTCCGCGTCACCGGCCACCGGCCGCCAGATGGTGTCCATGTCGAGCAGGTTGACGAAGAAGTCGTTCGTCAGGGTGCCCGGGGCCGTGGTCAGGACGCCGTGCTTCGAGCCCTGGTGGTTCGCGCCCAGGACGCGCAGGCCGCCGACGAGGACGGTCAGTTCGGGGGCGCTCAGGTTCAGCAGGTTGGCCCGGTCGACCAGCAGGAACTCGGCCGGGAGCCGGCTTCCCTTGCCGAGGTAGTTGCGGAAGCCGTCGGCCTTCGGCTCCAGGGCGGCGAAGGACTCGACGTCCGTCTGCTCCTGGCTCGCGTCCACCCGGCCCGGCGCGAACGGCACCTCGACGTCGACGCCCGCGTCCTCGGCGGCCTTCTCGACGGCCGCGGAACCCGCGAGCACCACCAGGTCGGCGATCGAGACGCTCTTGCCGCCCTCGGCGTCGAAGGAGGCCTTGACGCCCTCGAGGACGCGGAGGACCTGCGCCAGCTCCTCCGGCTCGTTGACCTCCCAGCCGCGCTGCGGCTCCAGGCGGATGCGGCCGCCGTTGGCGCCGCCGCGCTTGTCGCTGCCGCGGAAGGAGGAGGCCGCGGCCCAGGCCGCGGAGACCAGCTGCGCGACGGTCAGGTCCGAGGCGAGGATCCGCTCCTTGAGGGAGGCGACGTCCGCCGCGTCCAGGAGCTCGCCCTCGCGCTCCGGCAGCGGGTCCTGCCACAGCAGCACCTCGGAGGGGACCTCCGGGCCGAGGTAGCGGGCGACCGGGCCCAGGTCACGGTGCGTCAGCTTGTACCAGGCGCGGGCGAAGGCGTCCGCGAACTGCTCCGGGTTCTCGTAGAAGCGCCGCGAGATCTGCTCGTACGCCGGGTCGAAGCGCAGCGACAGGTCGGTGGTGAGCATCGTCGGGAGGTGCTTCTTCGACGGGTCGTGGGCGTCGGGGATGATCGCCTCGGCGTCCTTCGCCACCCACTGGTGCGCACCGGCCGGGCTCTTGGTGAGCTCGTAGTCGTACTCGAAGAGGTGCTTGAAGAAGTCGTGGCCCCACTGCGCGGGAGTGGTGGTCCAGGTGACCTCCAGACCGCTGGTGATCGTGTCGCCGCCCTTGCCGGTGCCGTGGGAGTTGGCCCAGCCGAAGCCCTGGGACTCGATCGGCGCGGCCTCGGGGTCGTCGCCGACGCTCTCCGACGGGCCGGCGCCGTGCGCCTTGCCGAAGGTGTGGCCGCCGGCGATGAGCGCGACGGTCTCCTCGTCGTTCATCGCCATCCGGCGGAAGGTCTCCCGGATGTCGCGGGCCGCCGCGATCGGGTCCGGGTTGCCGTTCGGGCCCTCGGGGTTGACGTAGATGAGGCCCATCTGGACCGCGCCGAGGGGCTCCTCCAGCTCGCGGTCGCCGCTGTAGCGCTTGTCGTCCAGCCAGGCGGTCTCGGGGCCCCAGTAGACGTCCTCGTCGGGCTCCCACACGTCCGCGCGGCCGCCGGCGAAGCCGAAGGTCTCGAAGCCCATCGTCTCCAGGGCCACGTTGCCGGTGAGGATCAGGAGGTCGGCCCAGGAGAGGTTCTGGCCGTACTTCTTCTTGACCGGCCACAGCAGGCGGCGGGCCTTGTCCAGGTTGACGTTGTCCGGCCAGCTGTTGAGCGGCGCGAAGCGCTGCTGGCCGGCGCCGGCGCCACCGCGGCCGTCGCTGATGCGGTACGTGCCCGCGCTGTGCCACGCCATCCGGACCATGAGGGGGCCGTAGTGGCCGAAGTCGGCCGGCCACCAGTCCTGGGAGGTCGTGAGGACCTCGGCTATGTCCCGCTTCACGGCCGCCAGGTCGAGGTTCCCGAACGCCTCGGCGTAGTCGAAGTCCTCGCCCAGCGGGTTGGCCACGGCGGGGTTCTTGGCCAGGATCTTCAGGTTCAGCCGGTTCGGCCACCACTGGTTGTTGCCGCCGCCCTCGGTCGGGTGGGCGGCGCGGCCGTGCGCGACCGGGCAGCCGCCCCCGGCTTCGTCCAGCTTCGCGTCCACGACGATCGCGTCGTGGTTCTCGGGGGCCTCGTTCTCGGGCACGCGGTTCTCAGACATCGGAATCCTTCCGGACCTGGCGGACAAACAGTGCTCGGGAAGTGCGATCGGCAGAGCGGCCGGGCAGGGCCCGGAGAGGCGTCGCGTCTCGGACTCCCGCCGCACTGAAGTCTTCCTGTCCCTTGGCCATCAACGGAACCGATCCTACGATGGACCTTGTCCAAGTCAAGAACAATGCCAAATTCTGTCCGAGGAGCACCGGCCGCACACCGGTCACCGCGGGCCCCGCGCCGAAGTCGAAGAGGTGAACCGACATGAGCGACCTGCTGGAACGGCTGCGCTCCCGTGGCTGGCGGATGACGTCCCAGCGGCGCGTGGTCGCGGAGGTCCTGGCCGGCGACCACGTGCACCTCACGGCGGACGAGGTGCACGCGCGCGCCGTCGAGCGGCTGCCGGAGATCGCGCGGGCGACGGTCTACAACACCCTCGGCGAGCTCGTCGCCCTGGGGGAGGTCGTGGAACTCTCCACGGACGGACGGGCCAAGCGCTACGACCCGAACGCGCGCCGGGAGCACCAGCACCTGGTCTGCTCGGGATGCGGGCTCATCCGGGACGTCCACGCGACGGGGGACCCGCTGGAGGTCCTCCCGCCGGAGGAACGCTTCGGCTTCGCCGTGGAGAAGGCCGACGTGACGTACCGGGGGCTGTGCCCGGACTGCTCGGGGGGATGAGCGCGTACGCGGAAGGGGGCCGCCACCGGGTGTCGGTGACGGCCCCCTCCGAGGTGGCGGTCGCGGCCCGCGAGCCGCCGCGGGTGCCTACTTCAGGACGGCGAGCGCCTCGTCGTAGCCGGGCTCGTCCGCGATCTCGTCCACGAGCTGCGCGTGCAGGACCTTGTCGTTCTCGTCGAGGACGACGACCGCGCGGGCGGTCAGACCGGCCAGCGGCCCGTCCGCGATCTCCACGCCGTAGGCGTTGTGGAACTCGCGGCCCCGGAGCGTCGAGAGGTTCTTGACGTTCTCCAGGCCCTCGGCGCCGCAGAAGCGCGCCTGCGCGAAGGGCAGGTCGGCGGAGATGCAGAGCACCACGGTGTTCTCCAGCTCGCCGGCCTTCTTGTTGAAGGCGCGAACGGAGGAGGCGCACGTCGGGGTGTCGACGCTCGGGAAGATGTTGAGGATCTTGCGCGCGCCGGCGAAGTCCTTGAGCGACTTGTCGGCGAGACCCTCGGCGACGAGCGTGAAGTCGGGAGCCTGGCTGCCGGGGACCGGCAGGTCGCCGTTGACCTGCACCGGGCTGCCCTTCAGCGTGACCTGGGCCATGGGGATCTCCTTGAGACGTAAGGGTGACGACGAAGGGAATCGTACGGAGTCCGGACCGCCCGCACGGTCACACCTCTTGACGCCCCCTTCCTTCACTTCTTAAATCAGGTGGGCGGCGAAGTGGTTCACCCATGAGCATGTCATGTACGTGACATGTATCCGCGGTGTGCCGCCGTGGTGCCGTCCCCCCCACACCCGACGGAAGAGAGAGCCATGACCTCCTCCCGCACGCGACGGCGCACGCTGTCCTCCGCCCTGTCCGCCCTCGCCCTGGCCCTCGCCGTCACGGCGCTCGGCCCGGCGGCCTCGGCCGGCCCCACCGGGGGAGCCGCCCTCGCCGGGGCGGCCGTCCCCGCCGCCGACGCGGCCGCCGTCACCTTCTCCGACGACTTCGACGGCCCCGCGGGCAACGCCGTGGACGGCGGCAAGTGGCAGATCGAGACCGGCGACAACGTCAGCAACCACGAGCGGCAGTACTACACGGCCGGCAACCGCAACGCCGCGCTCGACGGCCAGGGCCACCTGGTCATCACCGCCCGCAAGGAGAACCCGGGCAACTACCAGTGCTGGTACGGGCGGTGCGAGTACACCTCGGCGCGGCTCAACACCGCCGGGAAGTTCACCGCCCAGTACGGGCACGTCGAGGCCCGCATGAAGGTGCCGCGCGGCCAGGGCATGTGGCCCGCGTTCTGGATGCTCGGCAACGACCTCGGACAGGTCGGCTGGCCCAACTCGGGCGAGATCGACATCATGGAGAACGTCGGCTTCGAGCCCTCCACCGTCCACGGCACCCTGCACGGCCCCGGCTACTCGGGCTCCGGCGGCATCGGCGCCGGGTACACCCTGCCCGGCGGACAGGCCTTCGCCGACGCCTTCCACACCTTCGCCGTCGACTGGTCGCCCGGCCGGATCACCTGGTCCGTGGACGGCACCGTCTACCAGACCCGTACGCCCGCCGACCTCGGCGGCCGGACCTGGGTCTTCGACAAGCCCTTCTTCCTGATCCTCAACCTCGCGGTCGGCGGCTACTGGCCCGGCGACCCGGACGGCTCGACGCCCTTCCCCGGGCAGCTCGTCGTCGACCACGTCCGCGTCACCACCTCCGACGCCCCCGCCGGCGGCGGACCGATCACCGGGATCGGCGGCAAGTGCGTCGACGTGGCCGGCGCCAACACCGCGAACGGCACCCCCGTCCAGCTCTACGACTGCAACGGGACCGCCGCCCAGCGGTGGACCGTCGGCACGGACGGCACCATCCGCGCGCTCGGCAAGTGCCTCGACGTCACCTCCGCCGGCACCGCCGACGGAACGCCCCTCCAACTGTGGGACTGCAACGGCACGGAGGCCCAGCGCTGGGTCGCCAACGCCGCCCGGGACGTGGTGAACCCGCGTGCGAACAAGTGCGTGGACGCCACCGGAAACAGCTCGGCCAACGGCACCCGGCTCCAGATCTGGACCTGCACGGGCGCCGCCAACCAGAAGTGGACCGTGACCCCGTAGGACCTGTCCGGCGGATCGGGGTCGGGCAGGCCCCGGTCCGGCGGTCCCGACAGCCCCGGGGCCGGGTGGTCGTCCGCGGCCACCCGGCCCACGGCCCCGGGCGGTCAGCCCCGGGGCCTCGACAGGTAGTCCTGCCGCAGCGCGTCGAGGACCTGCGCGGCCTCGGGGTGGCCCGCCCGCCGGCAGCGCGCCGCCGCCGTCGTCAGCCGCGCGATCGCCTCGTCCGTCCGGCCGAGGCCGTTCCCCTCGACCAGGGCGGCGAACCGCACCGCCTCGGCCCTCGGCAGCTCGCCGTGCTCCCCGCCCCCCTCGTGGACGGCGATCGCCGCCTCCGCCTCGGCCAGGGCCTCCTCGAAACGCTCCGCCTCCGTCAGGACGTGGGACCTGCGGTAGTGCACCTCACCGCGCTCGTACCAGACGGCGAAGCCCTCGGCGTCCTCCGGCACGCCGTCCAGGACCGCGTCGGCCCGCGCCAGGTGCGCGAGCGCGTCCTCGACCCCCTCGGCCCCCCGGGCCGCCGCCGTCAGACGGGCGAACTCGCGCGCCATCCGTACGATCAGGGGCGGATTCGGCGCCTCGGCGTGCGCGGCGAACGCGCGCTCGTACGCGGCGTCCGCCGCCTCCCACCGGTCGGCCAGGGCCAGCGCGATCGCCGTGTCCGCCGTCACCAGTGTCCGGATCGGGGCGTCGTCCTCCCACCCGGCGACCGTGCCCGCGAGCCGCAGGAACTCCTCCGCCGACGGCAGGTACTCCTCCAGCTCCCGCAGCCCGCGCGCCAGGGACAGCCGGATCTGGGCCACCATCCGCTCGTCCAGCGCGGCGGCCGACTCCTCGGAGAGCAGCGACTCCAGGACCGCCACGGCGTCCGCCTGCCGCCCCGACTCCGCCAGGACGTCCGCCAGTTGGAGCCGTACGCCGGCGGCGTCCTCGTGCTCCCCGCCCCGGTCGAACAGCGCGGCCGCCTCGGAGAGGTGGCGCACGGCCCCGGCGTGGTCCCCGAGGTGCGAGGACGCGTGCCCGAGCAGGGAGTACGTCGGAGCCATCGTGAAGTCCGCGTCGTCGTACCGCACCGCGTCCGCGAGCGCCCGGTGCAGCAGCTCCACCGCCTCCGCCGGTTCCTGCCGGGACAGCATGATCTGGGCGAGCAGGGCGCGCGGACGCGAACCCCGCCAGGGCCGGTCCGAGGCCTCGACGTCCACGAGGGCCGCGCGCAGCTCCGACTCGGCGAGGGCGACGTCGCCCCGGCGCCCGGCCTCGTCCGCGACGAACTGGCGCGCGTTGGCCACCTGGTGGGGCACGCCCAGACGCTCCGCCTCGGCGCGCAGCCTCCCCACGGCCTCCCGGAACCGCTCCGGGGCGGAGCCGGACTCCTCCGGCTCCCGCCGCATCGCCTCCTGATAGGCGGTGTAGGCGTCGGCGTACAGCACGGTGAGGTGGGCGAGCACGCGGTCCGCCGCCACGTCGACACCGGCCGCGGCCTCGGCGTCCCCCGGCTTCTCGCCGGTCAGCGGGGCCTCGTCCTTCAGACGCTCCGCCTCGCCCAGCATCCGGTCGAGACGGACCCGGACCGCCTCGTCGCGCTCGGCGTCGGCGTCGTCCTCGCCGGTCGTCCACGCGAGGGCGCGGGCCCGGGCGGCGAGGGCCCGCCACTCCATCCCGAGCTCCTCGTAGAGCCCGGCGGCCGTCTCCAGCTCGGCGCCGCTCTCCGCGTTCTCGTCCTTCTGCCTCAGCCGGTACGCGCGCTCCTCGGCCAGCTCGGCCCGCAGCAGCTCCTCCGGGCCGAGCCGGTCGTCGTGCGCGGCCGAGCCGTCCGCGAGCCGCTCGGCGATCCGGGTCCAGAGCCGGGTGTCCCCGGGGTGGCCGAGGTGGTTCAGGCGCCGCGCCTCGGCCACGAGGGCGACGAAGTCCTCGGGGACCCCGGGCGCCCCGGGACCCGCGGCGGCCGGGACCGCCGGGACCGCGCCCGCGGCGGTGCGGGGCGCGGCGGCCGTCCGCAGCCCGAGCGGCAGCGGCTCGTCGAGCAGCGGACGCCGGGCGAGGCGCTCCCGGCGCCGGTCCCCGACGGCCGTGGTGCCGTTGCGCGCGTCGAAGGCGGCGGCGAGCCGGTCCGCCTCGGCACGGACGTGGGCGAGGAGCCCGTCCGCGGTCCAGTTCCGTCCGGGCGGCCCGGCGACGGGCGTCTCCCCGTGCCCGTCCTCCACGAGCCGGGCGAGCAGCACCTCCACGCCGGTCAGGAAGCCGAGGCGGTCGAGGGGCGCGCCGGTCGCCCCGAACAGCGGACGGTTCTCCGCGAGGACCTCCAGGCCCCGGCCCTCGTTGCGCGAGAGCGCGCAGAACTCCAGGTGCAGGCCGACCTCGTGCTGCATGCCGGTGCTGCCCCGGACCCGCCGGTAGCCGGTGAGGTGGTGGGAGCGGGCCTCGTCCGCGCGGCCCAGGCGCAGCAGCGGCAGCAGGGCGCGCGCCTGGCTCATCTGCGGCTCCTCGGAGCAGCCCTGCTCGCCCGCCAGGACGGGCCCCCAGGTGTCGAGGGCCCCGGCGTCGTCGCCCGCCGTCACCCGGTGCCAGGCGCGGTGCCGGGTCTCGCAGGCCTCGCAGTCGCTCAGTTCGGTACGGGGCCGGGTGACCCACAGGTCGTGGGCGTCGTCGACGCCCGTGCCGGTGTGGGCGGCCACGTGGTGGCGCATCGCCGCCACCGGCTGCATGCCGTGCCCGGCCTCCTCGTACCGCTCCCGCATCGTGTCGATCCAGCCCCGCACGGTGGCGAGGGGCACCTCCGGCACCTGGAGCAGGGACGTCGTCACCCACTTGAAGCGCCAGAAGACCTGGTGGGCCTCCCACTGGCTGAAGGACTTCGGAGCGGTGTCCCACAGCTTGAGCAGCCGGGCGAAGACCACCGGGGACTTGCGCTGCTCGCCGGTGAACTCGTACGCCGTCATCAGCTCCAGGAGGGCCGTGACGAGCGCGTCGGGCTCGTCGAAGACCTCGGCGGCCTCGACGAGCTCCTCCGCCGTGACGGTCCGCTGCGTGCCGTGGGGACGGTCGTGGTTCTCGCGCAGCGCCTCGACGACGGCCTCGGGCGTGTCCAGCATCTACAGTTCCTTCCGGGGCTCGGAGCCGGGTGCCGCCGCGTCCGGACGGTGCATGGCGTGGGTCAGCAGGCCGATGAAGGCCCGGTTGAGCAGGGCGCTCTCGCTCGCCCGCAGCGGACGGCGGCTGAGCAGCAGCGCCTGGCCGTAGAGGGCCTCGGCGGTCGTCACGGCGAGCCCGCGCTCGCTGATCGTGATCGCCTGGCGGACCAGCGGGTTGAGGTGGTTCAGGACGAGCTGCGCGCGCGGGGTCTCCTGGCGCAGCGAGCCGAGGATGTCGGCCCACAGCCCGTCGCTGTCGGCGGCCAGGCCCGCCCGCGTCCGCTCGTGGCGCGCCTCCCGGTTGTCGAGGAGCAGGGCGGGCGCGGTGACCGGCTGGAAGTCGCGCAGGACGACGTCGCAGTCGTGGACGCCGATCGTCTCCCGGGCGACCGCGAGGAAGGCCGCCGCCCGCAGCTCGGCGGTCGGGTCCACGGCGTCCAGGTGCGCGGTGACCGTGGCCGGGTCGAGGTCCGTGACGGACGTGCCGGGCCGGATCTCGGGCAGCCGGTGCACCAGGTCGCGGTCGTAGGTGTAGCCGCCGTTGACGACGCCCAGGCCGGCCGCCGCCGCGATGGGGGCGACCTGGCGGAACTCCTCGACGCTCCGGGTGACCAGGACCGTCGGGTGCGTCCGTACGAACTCCTCCAGGGTCACGTTGCCGTCGGTGGTCTCGAACGGCAGCCACGGCAGCACGACCCGCAGCAGCTCGTCGTCGTACCGGGCGAGCGCCTTGACCGCCAGGTGGTGGGTGTCGATGAAGCGGTGCAGGAGCGCCGGGTCGCTGGCGGCGAGCCCGGTGAGCCAGTCGCGGATCCGGTCGCCGAGGGCGTCCCGCACGGCGGACAGCGTGCCGTCCTCGTACAGCGACTCGCGCGACGCGGTGGGCCGCAGGCTGGTCGTGTCGACCACACAGCGCACGAAGAACGCCCACTCCGGGAGGAGTTCGGGTGCCTTGTCGGTGAGCAGCATGCCCTTGAGGTGCACCCGGTGCCCCGCGCGCTGCGCCGGGCTGACGGCCGTCGGCAGCACGTACGCGACCCCGCGCAGACCGGCCGCCGGCAGGTCGAGCTCGATGCTGTCGAGCGGGGTGAAGTCGAACAGGTCGCGGCAGTACGCGGTGAGGGCCTCGCGGCGGGCCAGCGGGGACCGGTGGCTCCGCTCCCACGGCGGTGCCTCGTTGATGCGGTGCGTCTGGCCCCGGGAGTCGACGACGGTGACCTCGTGCCGCAGAAGCCCGCCGTAGTGCCGGGCCAGCTGGACCACCTGCCCCGGGCTCGTCCACTCGGCGTTGTCGGCGCGCGGCACGAGCCGGACGGTGGTGCCCGGTTCGGGCGCCTCGGAGGCGGGCAGGGCGCGGAGGGTGTAGCGGCCGTCGGAGTGGCCGCGCCACTCGACGGCGGGCGCCGACGGGTCCGACGCGGACCGGCTGACCACCGTGATCTCGTCGGCCACGACGAAGCAGGCGAGCAGGCCGATGCCGAACTGGCCGATGAACTCCCCGCGGGCGGCGTCGAGTCCGGCGCCGTCCAGGGCTCCGTCGGCGGTCCGCTTGGAGCTGCGCCCGATGGTGGCGAGGAACCGGTGGACGTCGGCCTCGGTCAGACCGACGCCGGTGTCCGTGACGGTGAGGACGTCACCGGTGCGGACGGTGATGGCGCCGGGCGCGCCGGGGTCGAGCGCCTGCCGGGCCGTGATGGCGTCCACGGCGTTCTGGAGCAGCTCGCGCAGATAGACGCGGGGGCTGGAGTAGAGGTGGTGGGAGAGCAGGTCGACCAGACCGCGCAGGTCGACCTGGAAGGTGTGCGCTGACTCGGAAGGGGACACCCGGTGAAGTCTTTCGGTGAACGCGCCCGTGACGGCGGGCGGGAGGGGAAGGAGAGGTGGGGAGGGTGCGGGGCGGCGGGACCGGACGCCGGTCCGGCGCGGACGGCGCCGGTACGGAACCCGGCCGCCCCGGCGGTTCAGCGGCCGGCCGCCGAGCGCCGCTCGCGGTAGGCCGCGACGGGGTCGGAGCCGTTCAGGTAGGACCAGGGGAACTCGCTGACCCGTCCCTCGGTGGCCCGGAAGCACTCCCGGGCGGCCTCGCGGTCCCCGGCGAGCGAGAAGGCCATGGCGAAGCTGTTGAGCACCTGGACCCAGCCGCTCCGGTGGACGAAGTCCGGGTGCCGGTAGGAGTGGTCCGCGGCCTCGTTCAGGGACGCGGCCACCTCGGGCCGGCGGATGTAGGCGGCGTCGGGACCGGAGTCGAGGGAGAGCCACTCCTCCAGGTGCGCGACCGCGACGAGCTGGCCGAGGAGCGTGCCGCCCGGGGCGTCCAGCATGGAGGCGCGCGCGAAGGCGTGCATCTCCTCGTGCGAACCGCCCCACTTGTGGCAGACCTGCTGCAACTGCTGCTGGTGCGCCTCCAGATGGTGCGGGGCGCGCCGCACCGTCGCCTCGAACCGGCGCCGCGCGATCTCCGGCCCGACCTCCAGACCGCGCCCGCTGATCTGGAGGCAGTACCAGGGCGCGGCCGAGGCCGGTTCGAGCTCGGCCGCCTCGTACAGCCACCGCTCGGCCGTGCGCAGCCGCTCGTGGAAGACCTCGAACTGCTCTCGCGAGACGTTCTCGGCGCGGGCCGAGGTCCGGGCCTCCCAGCCCCAGCTGACGTGGCGGAGGCCCGCCACGAGGCGGGGCAGCGCCGCCTCCGGCTCGGCCCCGGCCACACCGGTGATCCACTTCTCGACCCCGGCGGTGTCGCAGACGGTCCACAGGAGCTCCGTCCGGCCCTCGCTCTCGGGACGCGCTTCGAGCACCTCCCGCACGGTGGCCCAGTCCGCCCCGGCGGCGGCCGCCTTCAGGCGGGTCACCTCGGGATCGTCCGAGTCCTTCTCCAGCCGCGCGGCGGGCCGGTCCGCCCTCTTCCCCAGAGTGAGCCCCCAGCCACGGAGCAACGCCATGTCCCCACCCCTTGTTCCGTACGAACGGAGCGGTCGGTGATCACCCGCCCCGTGGAGGTAGTGACTATCACGCGGGTACGACAATCGCACACCCGTTTCCCCGGAGGCGGTCCGGGGACTCCGCCGCTCAGCCGTCCGCGACCGCGCGGTCCGTCCCGGAGAGCTTCTCCGGCGCCCGGCGCAGCGCCCGGACGGCGGGCACGGCGAGCATGACCGCGAGGCACACCAGGCCCATGACGGACGAGAAGAGCAGCACGCGGTCGGCACCCACGGACTCGGCCGCGGGACCGGCCAGGGCCCGGCCGACCGGGATGACCATGATGGAACCGGCGACGTCGTAGGCCGAGACGCGGCTCAGGACGGCCAGCGGGACGTGGGTCTGCACGCTGGTCGCCCACATGACGCCCCAGAAGGCGAACCCGCAGCCCGCCAGGACGCCCGTGACGGCCGTGAGCGCGAACGACCAGCCCAGGGCGGGCGCCAGGGGGTTGAGGGAGAAGAAGAACATGGCGCACGCGCCCGCGACGAGCGGCCGCCGGGGCCGCACCCGCATCCCGAGCAGCCCGCCGACGATCGTCCCGGCGCCGTCGGCGGAGGCGATCCAGCCGTACCCGTCGGCGCCGTGCTGTTCGGTGAGGAGCGCGGCGCCCAGCGGCAGGGCCGGGCCGAAGACGAACAGGCCGTAGACGGCCCACACGGCGATGACGCCCCACAGCCAGGACCGGGACCGGAACTCGTGCCAGCCCGTGGCGAGCCGCTGCCAGATCGGCTCGCCGGCCCCGTCCGGGGTCGTGCCGAGCTTCCGCAGCGGCGCGAGTCCCAGGGCACTGCACGCGTAGAACGCCGCGATCACCAGGAAGGAGCCGGCCACGTCCCAGTACGCCACGAGGAGACCGGCGAGACCGGGGCCGAGCAGGGTGCAGATCGACTCCGATATCCGCAGCAGCGCGTTGGCCCGCTGGATGTCCTCGGCGACCCGCGGCACCAGGCTCGCCAGACCGGGCTGGAACATCGCGGTCGCCGCGCCGCTGACCGCGAGCAGTGCCATGACGTGCCACAGCCGTACGTCCCCGAGGGCGAGGAGCCCCGCGAGCGCGATCATGGCCACCATGCGGACCACGTCCGCGCCGACCATCATCACCTGCGGGGTGAACCGGTCGGCGAGGACGCCGCCGAAGAGCACCAGGAGGACGATCGGCGCCATCCAGGCGGCCAGCGCGTACCCCACGCCGCTCGCCCCGTAGCCCGCGCCGAGCACGGCCGTGGTCAGCGAGACCATCAGCATGCCGTCGGCGAGCAGCGAGGTGCTGCGGGCCGTGAAGAAGAGCCGGAAGCGGCCCGAACGCCACGGGCTGGGCGGGGAGCCGGGCTCCCGCTCCACGGGCGCGTCGTCCGTCGTCACGTCGTTCGTCGTCATGTCGGTTCCGCCGGAGTCCGGCCGTTCCCTTCGGTGAGGAGGTGCTGCCGGAGCCACGCGTCCGTCCGGTCCGCCTCCTCGGGCGGATCCTGGACGATCACGTACCGGCGGGGGGCGAGGACCCCGGGACGGCCCGGGAGGACGCGCATCAGCGCGGCGTGGGCCCGCGCGGGGGGCAGGGGCGTGCCGCCGGAGGCGACGAACGCGGTGAGGCCCGCCCCGTCCGCCGCGACGTGCACGGGTACGCCTCCGAGGGCGTCGCACAGGGCGTCCGCGACGGCCGGCGGCGAGACCCAGCAGCCGTCCACCCGGATCCAGCCGGGGCCGCGCTCCACCGGACGCACCCCCGTCACGCCGGTCAGGGAGGCGAGCGGCACGTCCCCCTCGGCGGCGGCCTCCAGGAGCCGTACGAGACCGGTCAGGAAGCCCTCCGCCCCGCCCGGCGCGAACAGCGCGGGGTCGGCCCACAGGCCGATCCGCAGCAGCGGCTCCGTCTCGTGCACGAAGGCGAGCAGCCGGGTCGGAAGCACCTGGACCGGGCCGCGACCCAGTTCGAGTTCCGGCCCGTCCGGCTCCGCTCCGCCGGTCCCCGACAGGGCGCTCACGTCGTTGAAGACCACGTCCCGCGCGAACCGGCTGCCGCGCTCGAAGGCGGTCCGGTCGATCGTCTCCCACAGGGCGACCGCGTCGAACCGGCTGTGCCGGTAGGCGTCGAGCGCCGCCCCCCACGCCTTGGCGAGCAGCGCGTCGAAGGACGGCACCCGCACGTCCAGGGCGAGCAGCGCGTCCTGCGACACGGTGTTCACCGAGCGGACGAGCCGGTCGTGGAACCGGTTGGAGGTCGGGACGGCGGCGACGCAGACGCTCTGGCCGGTCCGGTGGGCGACGAGCGCGCACCAGGCCGTGAGCAGCACCGTCGACGGCAGCGCGCCGGTGCGCCCGGCCACCCGGGCGAGGGCCCGCGCGCCCCGCAGGGACCGGAGCGTCACCTCCGGCGTCTCGACCTCGGTGCCCTCGGCGCCCGGCCCGTCGAACATGGCCTGGGGGCCGGTGCGGATGATCCGCTCCCAGTACCGCAGGGACGCCGCCGCCTTCCGCAGCCCCGCCGGGGCGGCCTCCTCGGCGGCGAGGTCCAGCGGCGTGAAGGCCGTCTGCGGCGGCAGGGGCGCGCCGGTCAGGAGGGCCAGCCAGTCCTCCCGCAGGACGCCGAGGGCGCTGACGTCGGTCACGGCGTGGCTCGCCGCCAGGGCGACGAAGACCGGCGCGCCGGCCAGGACGACGAGGGAGATCCGCAGCCCGAAGTCCCTTTCCAGTACGAAGCGTTCGACCCGTGACCGGCGGGCCACGGCGTCGGCGTACCGTTCGGCGCCCGGGGGGAGCGCGTCGTGGTCGAGGACGGTGACCGTGAACTCCCCCTCGGCCGCCACGGTCTGCTCACGGGGCACGGCGTCCCCCGGGGCTCCCTCGTCCCGGGGGAACGTGGTGCGCAGCGCCTCGTGCCGTACGACCAGGGCGCGCAGGGCGTCGATCACCGCGTCCGTCCGGGTCCCGGCGGGCACCGGCCACACGTCGTGGATGTTGATGTGCTCGGGTTCGTCCCGCAGCATGCACCGGATCATGTTGGCCTGGCCCATCGTGACCGGGCCCCGGCGCTCCTCGCCGCCCGTGTAGGCGACGGTGACGGTGCGCGTCTTCGACGGACGCGGGAGGTCCCGCTCGTGCGCGGTCACGGGGCGGCCACCGCCCCGGACCGGGGGAGGGGCCACTGGGGGAGGGACCGTGGACGGCGGCTCATGCGGTGCCTTTCGGGGACGGGGGGCGCTTCTCGCGCGCGGAGGAGGGGGAGCGGTTCCCGTACGCGGGAGACGGGGAACGGTTCTCGCGCGTCGAGTCCGGAGCGCGGCCCTCGTGCGCCGGGGACGGCGGACGCCCCTCGCTCGCGCGGACCAGCGGCCCCCACGCGTCCACGAGGAGGGCGAAGTCCGCCATGTCCCGCCGCGCCTCGTCGAGGAGGCGCTCGCGGCGGGCGGCGAGGACGTCGGCGGCGGCCGCGTACCGGCCGCCGAGCTTGCGGTAGGAGCGCTCGATCACGTCGAACCGCTCGGCGTTCTCCGCCGGTCCGGGGCCCGCCCCGTCCCTGATCGCCGCGGCGACGACGGAGGCGCGGACGAGCCCGTCGGCGTCGAGCAGCCCGTCACCGGCCGCCGCCGTCCCCGCGTACACGCCGTGGAGGTACGGGACGGCGAGCAGGAACTTCGCCAGCCGCAGCTGGTACGCGAGGAAGCCCGCGTCCGAACGGCGTTCCGGCGTGTGGAAGTTGACGATGTGCCGGTTGTGCAGGACGCCGGGCAGCCGGGCGCCGTGCACCAGGTGGACGAGGAAGTAGTCGCTGCCGATGGTGTCGGTGGCGGGCGGCAGCGGCACCCGGCCGTAGACCCCGCGCGCGAAGGCGATGTTGCACATGTCCACGCGCGTGGGGCCGACGGTGGTGAGCGTGGTGAGGTCGCCGGTGAACGCGGTGGTCCCGGCGCCCCGGAACGCCTCGTCGACGAGGTTCCGCCGCCAGATCTCCGGATACCCGTCCGGGAGGGAGAGGCCGATGAGGTCGTCGTGGACGAGGGGGTCGAGGGCCCGGATCTCCGCCACGTCCACGGACATCTCGCCGACGAACGAACCGCCGACCATGGCCACCGGCCGGTCGGCGAGCGCCGGGTCGAGCCGGCTCCGTGTCACGAGCCCCGCCACGTCGGAGGCCCGCCGGCCGATCGCCGTCAGCTCGTGGTGGAGCGGGAAGACGGGCTTCCCGTCCAGGTGCTGGTAGCGGCTGTCGGAGTCCCTGCGGTGCACCGAGGAGCAGCCCAGGGCCTCCGCGATCAGGAAGGCCCGGTTGGTGCAGGCCCCGTAGGAGACCCCGGACGGCAGCATCAGGTCGAGGACCCGGTCCGGTTCGGCGACCCCGGACCGGGCGACCGCCCCGCGCAGGAAGTCCCGCTGCTCGTCCTCGTCGAAGTGGTGGACGACCACCCCGGGCTCCGGCGGCAGCGCTGCCACCGCCTCCCGGTGGGCGGCGAGGTCCGCGGCCCCGGAGGAGTCCAGGACCAGCAGGTGCACCTCGACGTCGAAGTGCCGGGCGCCGTAAGCCGCCTCCTCCGCGACCGCCCGTACGGTCGCGGCGCAGGCCCGGTGGGTGGGCAGGGTCAGGCAGACGCGGCGCACGACGGCTCCCCGTCCCTGCTTCCGCGCCCTTCGCGGTCCTTCCAGGAGGTGAGCCCGAGCAGCCGTTCGCCCAGCTGGTTCAGGACGGCCGTGGGGTAGCGCTCGGACTCGTGCCGGACGGGGTCGCCGACGAGGGTGCGGTTCCAGCGCGGGGTGCGCAGGTGGCGCCAGGAGTCGACCCGGGACCTCCGCAGCCGCTCGTGCTCCTCCAGGGCCGGCATCATCGACAGGTACTGGACGGCCCGCACCTGATTCTCCGAGGTGTTGCGGGCCACCCCGTGGGCGAGGAGCCCGTTCCAGATCAGCAGGTCGCCGGGGCGCAGGTCGGGGCGGACGACGGGGTGTTCGTCCCGGTCCACGGCGGGCCGGAGCGGGTCGCGGCCGGCGGGCTGCCCGACCTTCCACTCCTCGAACCGCCGGAACAGCTCCGGGCAGCACTGGAAACCGCCGGACTCGGGGCGGGTGTCGTTGAGCGCGATGATCCCCTGCACCCGCTGCGGCGGCACGCCGAGCGTGGTGTCGATGTCCCAGTGCAGCTCGATGTCGAACCCCCGGTCGGTGGGCTCGATCAGGGCGCGGTCGCGGTTCTTGACGTTGGGCGGGTTGAGGTTGAGCCGGTCCTGGGTGACCCACAGCTCCTCGCAGTCCCACACGTCCACGAAGGCGTCGTACACCCGCTGCGACTGACGGCCGTCCCACAGGAGTTGGTGGTGGTACGCCTCCACGAAGCCGTAGACGTGCAGCTGCCGGTCCAGCTGGGAGCGGAAGGGCCGGTCCTCGTACCAGCTCTCCGGCCGCTCCGGGTCGAGCCCCTGGAACTCCCAGGCGAAGTCGAGCAGTCGCCGGGCCGCCTCCGCCGGGACCGCCTCCCGCACGATCACGTACCCGTACGTCTGCCAGTGGGCGAAGTCCTCCTCGGACAGCACCCGCAGCGGCCGCGACTTCCTCAGCTCCCGCAGGGTGGTCTGCGCGAGGTAGGACTCGCCGTCCGCGCTGAAGTACGGCAGGTCCGAGGCCGCCCGGTAGAGGTGGGGGCGGCGCGGGGGACGGTGCGGAGCGGGGGTCGTCATGGGTCCCTCCAGGTGCGGGGGTTCGGGGGAGGAGGTCCGGGGGCCCGGGCGGGAAGCGCTTCTCCCCGGTCGGCGGGCAGCACGCGGTGACCCCCCGGCCGAGGGGTGGCGGTGGACGGCACGGACGGCCGGACGTGCCGTGGCGCTGGACGGGCACCACGCCGTGCGGCGGAATTGGTTTAGACCTTAGCGGGTGGCAAGTGCCATCTCAATACGCCCAGTTGAGTCGTTCAGGGTTCGGGGAGAACGTTGTCAGCGCGGCTACTTTGGTCTAGACAACAGTTCGGGAACTGGCCTACTGTCCCCCTGTGCGGTCCCGTCCCTGACGGGGTGCCAGCCGGTCTTCCGCCGTGCCGCGACCGGAGCCGGCCGCCCGCGAGGCCGTTCACGGCCGGAGACCGGGCCGCGGCGCGTCCGCCCCGCCCGTCCCCGCCGACGCCCTTGCCTGTTCGCCCACCCCGTAGGGAGCGGTTCTCCATGAGCACACCCGGCACCACGGTCCTGCCCGACGGCGGTCTGAGGAGTCCGGGGCCGGGCCTGATCACCCTGGACCCGGACCACACCGCGCTGCTGCGCGGCCTGGACGAGCTGCTCACCGGCCTGGCCGTCCGGCTCGCCGCTCCCGAGGTGGTGGGACCGCCCCTGCTCTCGGCGGAGGGCCTCGCCCGCCTCGACTTCTTCCGCAACTTCCCCCACCTCGGCGTCTCCGCCGGCCGGTTCGCGCCCGACGCGCTCGACGGGCTGGCGGCCGGGGAGGCCCCGGGCGGGCTCCCGCTCCGGCCGACCGGTTATCTGCTGCCGTCCGCCACCTGTTACGGACTGCTGCTCTCCCTGGAGGGCCGGGACGTCGGCGAGGACGGCCTGCGGCTCTCCGCGACCGGCCGCTGCTTCCGCAACGAGACCCACTTCGACGGCCTGCGGCGCCTGTGGGGCTTCCACATGCGCGAGGTCCTCTACCTCGGCACCAAGGAGGGGGCCCTCGAACACTTGGGACGGGGAGCCGAGTTCGTCCTGGACGTGGCCGGACGCCTGGGTCTCGACCTCACCCGGGCCGTCGCCGACGACCCCTTCTACGACAAGGGCGGCTCCCGGGCCCGGCTCATGGCCCTCGACCCGGTCAAGCACGAGTTCAGCGCCCCCGACGGCACGGCGATCGCCTCCGTGAACCGGCACCGCAACTTCTTCGGCGAGCGCCTGGACATCCGCGCGGGCTCCGAGGGGCCGGCGTACAGCGCCTGCGTCGCCTTCGGCGTGGAGCGCTGGGTCCACGCGATGCTCCTCGCCCACGGCACCCCCGGGCGGGCACTCGACCGCCTGCGCGAGGCCGGCGCCTGAACTCCCGGCCCCGGGCCCGTACGTACCCCCTTACGCACATCCCGCACGACGCACGACGCACAGCGCACAGTGAGGAGCGACCCCACCCCATGGAACGCATCGCCGAGTGGCTGCACGAGAAGAACCCCGGCCTCGACGGACCGATCGACCTCGACGAGGACCTCATCGAGGCCCGTCTCATCGACTCCATGGACTTCCTGGAGTTCGTCGACCTCCTGGAGGAGCTCTCCGGCCGCTCCATCGACCTCCAGGAGGTCACCATCGACGACTTCCGCACGCTCGGCCGCGTCCGGGAGCGCTTCCTCGGCGCCGCCGGGTGAACCCCCCGGATCCCCGCCGATGAACGCGGGCCGGGCGGTCCTCGCCGTGGTGGCGGCCACCGGCGAGGTCCTGGCCCGCCCCGAGCTGCACGAGGGGCTGCTCGCGCCGTGGGAACGGCGGCGCCTCGACCGGGTACGGGTGCCCGCCCGCCGCGACGACGTACTGGCGGCCCGCCTCCTCGTCCGGCTGTGCGCGGCCCGGTTCACCGGGCTGCCCCTCGGCGCGTCGGGCCCGCGGCAGTACTGCGCCGAGTGCGGCCGGCCCGGCCACGGGCGCCCCTACCTGGACGGCCGGCCCGGTCTCGGCGTCAGCGTGAGCCACGCCGACGGCCTCGTCGCGGCCGCCGTCGGCCCCGGCCCGGTCGGCGTGGACGTGGAGCCCGCGACGCGCCGCCCCGGCCCCCCGTCCGTCCTGCGGCGGCTCCTGCCCGAGGCCGACCTGCGGGAGGCCGCCGCCCGTCCGGACTCCGGACCGGCACTGCTCCGGCTGTGGGTACGGGGCGAGGCCCTGTTCAAGGCGGGCGGCGGGCCCGGCCTCCGGCTCCTCGAACGGACCGACCGGGAGCGGGGAGCCGTCGCGGCGGTCGCCGCCGAGGCCCAGGTCGCGGCCTTCTCCCCTCCGGAGGAACTCCTCCGCCCCGGAGGCGCGGGGCCCCTCGGTCCCTGACCTTCCCGCGTGCCCCCGCCCGCGCGAGGTCTTGCGCGGACGTGCGGCCCTCTCTACCCTCCGCCAATGGTTAGGAACATTTCCTAACCATCCTCCTCGGAGGGAAAGGGAGTTGTCATGCGTCGACGAAGTACCCCGCTCCTCGGACTCGCGGGCCTGCTGGCGTTGCCCCTGACAGTGATGCCGCAGGCGCAGGCCGCCGACGGCCCGGTGTCCGCCGGAAAACCGGTCACCGCCTCGTCCGTCGAGACCCCGGCCTTCGGCCCCGGGCTCGCGGTGGACGGCGACACGGCCACCCGCTGGGCGAGCCTCGAAGGGATCGACCCGCAGTGGATCCGCGTCGACCTCGGGACGAACCACACGATCTCCCGGGTGAGGCTCCACTGGGAGGACGCGTACGCGAAGACGTACCGCGTCCAGGCCTCGGCCGACGGGACGACCTGGACCGACCTCCACTCCACCGGCGCCGGCGACGGGGCGGTCGACGACCTGACGGTCTCCGGCAGCGGCCGGTACGTCCGCATGTACGGAACCGGCCGGGGCACCCCGTACGGCTACTCCCTCTGGGAGTTCGAGGTCTTCGGCACGCCGTCCACCGGAGGCGGCGGGGGCGGCGGCCCCGCGGTCCCCTTCGGCAGCCACCTCGAGCCGTACGCCGCCGGCGTCCTCAAGCCCTCCGGCGCGCAGGCCGCCCTCGACCAGAAGGTCGTCGAGTACTACAACAAGTGGAAGGCCGCCTTCGTCCGGCAGAACTGCGGCAACGGCTGGTACCAGGTCCACTCGCCCGACGCCGACCACCCGTACGTCGCCGAGGCGCAGGGGTACGGCATGGTCGTCACCGCCACCATGGCGGGCGCCGACCCGGACGCCAGGAAGATCTTCGACGGCCTCGTCAAATGGAAGATCGACCACCCGTCCTCCGTCAACCCGAACCTGCTCGCCGCCGAACAGGACGCCCAGTGCAGGAGCGTCTCCGGCGGCGACGGCGCCACCGACGGCGACATGGACGTGGCCTACGGCCTGCTCCTCGCCGACAAACAGTGGGGCAGCACCGGCACGTACGACTACAAGGACCTCGCGCTCAAGCACATCGCCGCGATCAAGAAGGACGAACTCAACCCGACGACCAAGCTCCTGAAACTGGGCGACTGGAGCGGTCCCGGCGGCGAGCACTACTACATCTCCCGCACCTCGGACTGGATGGCCGACCACTTCCGCGCCTTCCGCACCGCCTCCGGCGACACCACCTGGGACGCCGTGCGCACCGCCCACCAGAACCAGATCACCCGCCTCCAGTCCACGTACGCCCCCGGCACCGGCCTCCTGCCCGACTTCGTCGTCGACACGAACACCACCCCCAGGCCCGCCCCGGGCGAGGTCCTGGAGGACCCGAACGACGGCGCCTACTGGTGGAACGCCTGCCGTACGCCCTGGCGCATCGCCGACGACGCGGTGACCAGCGGGGACGCCGCGTCCCTCGCGGCCGCGCGGAAGCTCAACGCCTGGATCAAGACGAAGACCGGCGGCGACCCGAACAGGATCGGCACCGGCTACAAGCTCAACGGCACCCAGATCTCCTCGGGCGCCGAGGCCGCCTTCTTCGCCCCGTTCGCGGTGGCGGCGATGACCGACCCGGGCAGCCAGGCCTGGCTGGACGCCCTGTGGAACAAGATGCTCAACACCCCCGTCGACACCGGCGGTTACTTCTCGGCCAGCATCCAGCTCCAGGTGATGATCACGGCCTCGGGCAACCACTGGGTCCCGTAGACCCCCGCACGGCCGCCCGCACGGCCGCGGTCACACGGACAGGGCCCTGAGGTACGCGCTCAGGGCGGCCGCGGCACCGCCGAGGGGGAACCGGGCACCGAGCTGCCCGTCCGGGCGGACGACGAGACCGGTGGCGCCGTCGGGGAGGTAGAGCCGCGCGAACTCCCCGGCGGCGTCCCGGTACACGGGAACGGAAGAGGACGTGGGCACGGAGGCGGCGGGCGCGGGCACGGGCGCGGCCGTGGGGTCGGGCCGGTCGCTCCCGGCCGCCGGCAGGACCACCACGGCCGGCAGCCCGCCGGCCGTCCGCGCCGCCTCCGCCGCGCCGGACAGTTCGGCGGCGTCGGAGCCGTACAGCAGCACCACGTGCCCCGCCCGGCCGCGCAGCACGTCGAGCAGCCGCAGCGGGAACGCGGCGACCGGGGTGGTCAGACCACCGCAGTCCGGGGCCCGGTCGCCGGGCTGCGGCGCGCCGGCCGGGCCGTACGGAGCGCCGGCGAGCGGGCCGCCCCGGTAGCCGACGAGAAGCTGGGCCTCGCGGAGCAGCAGGGTCCGCCGGTCGTCGGGGTCGGCCTCGATGCCGTGGACGGCGTGCCGCACCGTCCGGCCCACCACCTCCTCGCCGACCGGACGCCGCTCGGCGTCGTACGTGTCGAGCAGTCCGGGGCCCGCCCCGCCCCGGACCACGAGGGCGAGCTTCCAGGCCAGGTTGCAGGCGTCCTGCACCCCGGTGTTCATGCCCTGGGCGCCGGTGGGCGGATGGATGTGGGCCGCGTCGCCCGCGACGAGGACCCGGCCCTCGCCGTAGCGGTCCACGATCCGGTGGCTGATGCGGAAGACCGAGGCCCAGCGCAGCCGGGAGAGCCGCGCGGGCCGGGGCGCGAGCCGGTCGACGACGGCCTGGAGGTCGGAGAGCTCCGGCGTCCGCCCGGCCTGCACGCCGTGGGCGACGCCGTCCGGCGCGGCGCTTCCCCGGGTGGACAGTTCGGGCGGGACCCGCATCGACATCCGGTAGCGGTTCGCGCCCGGCAGCGGGACGCAGATGAGCACGTCGTCGGCGGAGCCGTCGGCGGACCGGCGGCTCGACCGCACGCCGTAGCCGTGCGGCAGGTCCCAGTCGGCCTCGACGTCCCCGAGCATGTACTCCTCCGGGAACGCGCCGCCCTCGAACGACAGCCCCAGCCCCTTCCGCACGACGCTGTGCGCCCCGTCGCAGCCGACCAGGTACGGGACCCGCAGCTCCTCGTCGGAGCCGGACGCGGTGCGCAGCCGCGCGGTGACCCCGTCCCGGTCCCGGTCGAACGACACCAGTTCGGTGCCGCGCTCCACGACCGTCCCCAGCCGGGCCAGGTACTCCTCCAGGAGGCGCTCGGTCTCGTACTGGGGGAGCGCGGCGAAGCCGTAGGGCACCTCGGGCGGCATCTCCAGATCGATCCGGGCCCGCTCCTCGCCGTCGACGTGGACGAGCTGCCCCCGTATCGGGACAGCGGCCTCCAGGACGTCGCGGACCAGTCCCATGCGGTCCCACAGCTCCAGGGTGCGCGGCTGGATCCCGACCGCCTTCGCGTACGGCAGCCGGGCCGGCAGCCGGTCCACGATCCGGCAGTGCACCCCGTGCCGGCGCAGTTCGGCGGCCGCGCTCAGGCCGACCGGGCCCGCGCCGACGACCAGGACGTCGGTGGTGGTGCGGTGGTGCGCCACGGGTACCTCCAGCGCTGCCTCGTCCCCCACGGGCCCCGCCCTCCATGGTCGCCCGCCCCGCCCCGGAGGGCGAGCGGTGGGACGTACGGAACCGGGACGGCGGGGCGTACGGAACCGGGACGTACGGAACCGGGCGGAGGCACCCCGCGTCCCTCCCTGGCATGAGCGAGAAGCCCACGGAGGAATCCCGCGACCGGTTGGAGAGCGCCGTCGGCTGTCTGCTCGCCGTCCTCGGCGCCGCCGTCACGGGCGCCTTCGCGCTGTCCCGGGCCGCGTACAGCATCGACGGCGGTTTCGAGGCGCACGCCCGGGACTGGGGCGTGATCCTCGTGGACCTGCCGCTCATCCTCTTCGCCGGACTCGTCGTCCCGCCCCTGACCTGGGCGGCGGCCACGCGGTGGCTGCGCCCGTGGGCGGCGGTCCTCGTCTGCGCGGCCGTGGTGGGCCTGGGCCTCTGGGGCCTCGCGGCCGGGTGGCATCCGCGGCAGGCCCCCGACCCGGGGTACGGCCCCGGCCTCTGACGGCCGCCCGTCCGGTCCGAACGAGTGGAATCACCGGGGGCGCACCGGCCCGGCGAGCCTCCGTCTCGGATCCCGGTGGTGATGTTGCCTCCGAGCCCGTGGCCCGAGTCCGCGACTCCGAGCCCGCGCACCCGGGTCCGCGACTCCGGGCCTGCCCCGTACCTCCGAGCCCCCGCACCCGGGTCCGCGACTCCGGGCCTGCCCCGTACCTCCGAGCCCGCGACTCCGAGCCGTGCCTCCGAGTCCACGGCTCCGAGGCCGTGACCTGGAAGAAGAGGCGTCCCCGCCATGCGACGTATCCGCTCCCGCAGACTGCTCGCCGCGACCCTGCTCGCGGCCTCCGTCCTCGCCCCGACGGCGACGGCCCCCGCCGCGCCCGCCCACGCCGCGACCGCCGACCGGCACGGCGGGGAGGACTGCCCGCCGGACGGCCTCGGCCCCGAGCTGACCGCCCGTCTCGACGAGGCGATCGAGAACGTCCGCACGGGGGCGGGCATCCCGGGCGTCGTCGTCGGCCTGTGGATGCCGGGCCGGGGGAGCTACGTCCGCGCGACCGGCGTCGCGAACACCGCCACCGGAGCGCCGATGCGCGCCGACTCCTACGTCCGGATCGGCAGCGAGACCAAGACCTTCACGGTCACGGCGCTGCTCGAACTCGTGGACGACGGCCGGATCCGCCTCGACGACCCGATCTCCGCCCACATCGCCGGCGTGCCCAACGGGGACCGGATCACCCTGCGCCACCTCGCCGAGATGCGCAGCGGCCTCTTCCCGTACACCTCCGACCCCGACTTCACCCGCGACCTGCTGAGCGACCCGCAGCGCGTCTTCACCCCGTACGAGCTGCTCGCGTACGGCTACCGGCACGCCAACACCTCCGAGCCGGGGGAGCGGTTCCAGTACTCCAACTCCAACCTCGTCCTGCTCGGCCTGGTGATCGAGAAGGTCAGCGGCACGCGGCTCGCCGACTTCGTCCACCGGCGGGTGCTCCGCCCGGCGCACCTGCGGAACACGCTCTTCCCGAAGGGCGACGAGTTTCCCCGGCCGCACCCGCGCGGCTACACCGACCAGACGCTGAGTGGTGGGATCGCGGACGCCACCGACCGGAACCCCAGCTGGGCCTGGGCGGCCGGGGCGATGATCTCGAACCTGCACGACCTGCGCCGCTGGGCCGGGGTCCTCGCCACCGGCGAGCTGCTCAGCCCCGCCACCCAGGCACAGCGGCTCAGGACGCTGCCCACCGGTTTCCCCGGCACCAGCTACGGCCTCGGGATCTTCGAGACCAACGGCTGGATCGGGCACAACGGCTCGCTGCCGGGGTACGAGACCGTGACCGTGTACCTGCCCGCACGGAAGGCCACCCTGGTCGTCATGATCAACACGGACGCCACGAGCCGGGGACAGGAGCCGTCCACGCTGCTCGCGCGGGCGATCACCGAGATCGTCACCCCGGACAACGTCTACGCCGGAGCGGTCCAGCCGAGCTAGGGGTGTCCCGCCGGTCGGACGGGCCCGCGGGTCGGACGGGCCCGCGGGTCAGACGAGGACCACCGGCCGCCCGCTCAGTTCGACGCCCGCCGCGCGCAGCCCGTCGAGCGCGCGGTCGGTGCTGTCGGCGGCGACGCCGACCGTGTGGTCGAGGAGGACGCGCACGTCGAAGCCCTCCCGGACCCCGCCGAAGGCGGTCGCCTTCACACAGTGGTCCGTACCGATCCCGACGACGTCGACGCCGTCTACCCCACGGGCGCGCAGCCAGTCACCCAGCGGCGTGCCGCTCGCGGTCGCCCCCTCGAAGCCGCTCTTCGAGGCGGAGTGGGCGCCCTTGAGGAAGACCTCGTCCACGGCCCCGGAGGCGACGGCGGCCGCGAAGTCCGGGTGGAACTCGGCGCCCTCGGTACCGGCGACGCAGTGCACCGGGAAGGAGTCCTCGAAGTCGGGCTCGTCCGAGAAGTGGTCGCCCGGGTCGATGTGGTGGTCACGGGTGGCGACGACGTGCGCGTACCGGTCGCCGGCGCCCCGGACCAGGTCGGCCAGGGCGACCGCCAGGCCGGTCGCACCGTTCACGGGGACGTCGCCGCCCTCGCAGAAGTCCTTCTGTACATCGACGACGATCAGGGCACGGCGCACGGGAGCGGCCTTTCCTCGGGGGTGGGAAGAGTCCCCGGCATCGTCCCGCTCCCGGGGTGCGCCGGGAGGGGCACGCGCCCGCCGTTCACCCGATCGGGATCATGAAAACGCGATCTCGTGGGGAGGGGCGCCGGGGCGCCGTCCTCCGCCGTCCGCTCCGGAGGCCGCACGGCGCCGTCCGTCCGCGACTGAGGAGCGGATGGAGGCGGTGTGGCCGGAGATCAGCCGGCCGCCGGGCCGGGCGCCGAACCGTCCTCGAGCAGAGCGGCTCTGAGTTCGCCGAGGATGCGGGTGAGCAGCCGCGAGACCTGCATCTGGGAGAGGCCGATGCGCCGGCCGATCTCGGCCTGGGTGAGCTCCTCCCCGAACCGCAGCGACAGGATGTGCCGGTCCCGTGCGTCGAGCCGGTCGAGCAGGGGCCGGAGCGCGGTCAGGGACTCGATCAGCTCGTAGGCGGGCTCGGCGGTCGCCAGGTGCCGGGGAGCGGCACCGGAGGTCTCCTCGTCGTCCCCTGCCGGGGTGTCGAGGGAGCGGGTGGCGTAGCCGTGGGCGGCGAGCTGTCCTTCGGCGATCTCTTCTTCGGTGAGGTGGAGGTGGTGGGCGAGTTCGGTGCGGGTGGGGCGGCGGCCGAGGTGTTGTTCGAGGTGGTCGGCGGTTTTGGCGAGGTCGATGCGTAGTTCCTGGAGGCGGCGGGGGACGCGGACGGCCCAGCTGGTGTCGCGGAAGAAGCGTTTCATCTCGCCGACGATGGTGGGCAGGGCGAAGGCGGAGAAGTCGACGGCGCGTTCGGGGTCGAAGCGGTTGATGGCTTTGATCAGTCCGATGGTGCCGACCTGGACGATGTCCTCGGTGGGTTCGGCGCGGTTGCGGAAGCGGCGGGCGGCGAACTTGACGAGGCTGAGGTTGAGCTCGACCAGGGTGTTGCGGACGTAGGCGTGCTCGGGTGTGCCTTCCTCCAGCTCGGTCAGGCGGGTCAGGAGTGCTGCGGAGAGGGCCTGGGCGTCGTCGGTGGAGACGGAGGTGGGGCGGGCCAGCTCGGGCAGTCCGTCCAGTGCCGTCCGGCGCATCGAAGCCCCCGGATTCCCGGCGGCCCCGGGGTCTTCGCCGAGGGTGACGGAGCGAACGCGGGGGGAGGACATGGGACTCCTTCGACGGTGCTCGGGACCCGCCCCGGCCCCATGAGCAGGGCGACGGCGCGGGTCCACCGGTCAAGCGTCTTGAATCAGGATGACCCGTAACTGTGGATTCGGCACGATTTGCCGAGGAGCCTCCGGCGGGGAGGCCGAGACCGCGAGCAGGACGATCGCCCTCCGGGACACGGCACGGAGCCGTCGGCGTTCCGGCTCGCCAGAAGCCTCACCGGGGACTCGCCGGCGGCTTCACCACGGGCTCACCAGCGACCTCGGCACGGGCCCGCCGGACTCTCCACCAAAGGCCTCACCAAGGCCTCACCAGCGGTACCAGCGGCCGCTGCCGCTCCGCACGAAGAAGCCGAGCACCCACAGCACCAGCAGGGCGATGGCGATGTACCAGAGCACGTCGAGCGCGAAGCCCGCGCCGAACAGGACCAGGATCACCAGGAGGACGAGGAGCAGGGGGACCATGACGTCACCTCCGTCGTACGGCGTCGTCCGGCGCGGTCCGCACGGAGACCCGCCGCACCGCCCCTGCCCGCTCCCTCCGTGCTCATGCGCCGCCGGGGGAGTCTCCCGAGGACCCGGGCCGGACCTCCACCACGCCACGGGCGATCCCGAGTTCGACGAGGTCCCGAGGCCGCAGCCGGAGCTGGTCGGCCGTCGCCCCGGCCTCCTCCGGCGGGCGCTTGAGGATGGCCGCGGCCGCCTCGGGCGCGATGACGGAGAAGTACGCGTCCGGGGTGACCCAGGTGTTCCCCGGGGCGGCGAGCGCGAGCGCCCCGCCCGAACCGCCCTCGCCGACGAGCAGGGAGGTCAGCGGGGTGCGCGCGGCGGCGACGGCGGCGAACAGGTCCGCGATCGCGCTGCCCGCCCCCGCGCGCTCGGCCTCCGCGTCGTTGGCGGCGCCCGGGGTGTCGATCAGGGTGAGCACCGGCGTCCCGAGACGGCCGGCGAGGCGCACGAGCCGCGCGGCCGTGCGGAAACCGGCCGGGCGGGTCGCGGTGCCGCACTGCGCGGCGTAGGCGACGGTACGCCCGTCGGGGAGCCGCCCGAAGCCGCACCGCACGCCCGGGTCGACGCCGCCGCAGCGGTCGCCGGAGATCTCCTCGCGAAGGGTGAAGTGGGCGTCGAGGTACGCGCCGGCCCGGGGCCGGTCCGGGTGCTGGGCCCGCGCCACGGCCTCCCGGCCGCTCGCCGCGGGCGCCGCGCCGGGATCCCCGAGCGCGTACGGCGGCGGGACCGGGCCCTTCGCCGGGCGGGTGAGCAGGGACAGCCAGCGCCCGAGGACGGCGCGCAGCGCGTCCGGCGGCACGATCGCGTCGACGTGGCCGTGCGCGAGCTGCGCCTCGGCGGTGTACGCGGCCGGGTCCGCGTCCGGCGGCCGCACCCGGGAACCGGCGAAGGCGACCTGCGCGCCGGGCAGGGCCAGGACGACGTCGGAGCCCGCGCCGAGCGTCGCCCAGCCGCCCCCGGTCGTCGGGTCCCGCAGGACCGCGACCTGCGGCAGCCCGGCGGCCCGGGTCAGCTCCGACTCGCGGGCCAGGAGCTGGAGCTGGAGGAGGGCCCGCATGCCCTCGTGCATCCGGCTGCCGCCGGTGGCCGGCAGGACCACCACGGGCAGCCGCCGCGCCCGGGCCAGGGCGTGGGCGGCGGCGGCCCGCGCCCCCGTCCGCTCCCCGAGGGAACCGCCGAGGAAGCGGAACTCGAAGGAGATCAGGACCACCGGCACCCCACCTACCACACCCGTCCCGCAGACCACCGACTCGGTCTCGCCCGTACGGGCGGCGGCCCGGGCGTGCGCGGCGGAGTACCCGGGCCAGCCGATCGGCCCGTCACCGGACAGCGGACCCTCGTCGAAGGGCAGTTCGGTGAACTCGTCGGTCACGAGGGCGATCACCCCGCGTGCCGTCGTCGGGTCGGTCATGCGGGCCTCACAGCCGGTCGCCGGTGCGTACGGGGAACGCGTACGGATGGATCAGCGGTGCGCCCCCACCGTACCGCCCGGCCCGGCGCCGTCCCGGGGCGGCCTCAGGCCATGATCCCGCTCCCGTGCGGGGCGTACAGGTCCAGGAGCCGGACCCGGGTCACCTGGAGGCGGTGCGCCAGGACCGAACCCAGCCAGAACAGGACCGAGGCGCCGAACTCGGGATCGGAGCGGCACATCGACCGGACGGCCGGGGCGTTGAACTCGTACGCCCGCACCGGTGTCATCGCCTCCGCGCCCGACTGGCACAGGTACGGCGGGAACATCCAGGAGAGGCCGACCAGTTCGCCGTGGCGCAGGGTCTCGATCACGGGCGCCGCGCGTCCCGGCACCCGCGCGTCGAGCGTCACCGCGCCCGTCTTCACGATCCAGAAGCGATCGGCGTGCTGCTGCTCCTCGAAGAGGCGGTGGCCGGACTCGAAGCGCACGTCCTCGGCGAAGGCCATCAGGCGTTCCCGGTGCTCCGGGGGCAACGTGCTGACCTTGGGCGTGGAACTGCTCATGGCGGACCCTCCTCGGACACTCGACTCCCACCCCCAGTGTCGGCCAAGGAGCCGCCGCGCGCGCAGGATCGGGCCGTCCGTCACGCCGGCCGGACGGCCCCCTCACCCTCCGTGCGCCCCCGCCGCCGGCAGGCCCCCCGTCCGGCGTGCGCGGGCCGGACGGAGGGCGGAGCATGAACGTGAGGAGGGACCCGGCAAGCAGGGGGGACGACAGCGAGCACCGGGCCGAGGCCCGGCCGAAAGACCCCTGGGGTGATCCTCATGAACCCGCTCAGGACCGGCAGGTCCCTCACGGCCGCCGCCGCGGCCGTCGTCCTCTCCCTCACCTCCACGGGGTTCGCGAACGCCGGCGTCCCCCGCGACCACGGGGAGGACGAGATCACCGTCGGCATCAAGTTCGACCAGCCCGGCATCGGCCTGAAGACCCCCGACGGCACGTACACCGGCTTCGACGTCGACGTGGCGACCTACGTGGCCAAGGAGCTGGGCCACGACCCCTCCGACATCGTGTGGAAGGAGGCCAAGAGCGCCGACCGCGAGACGCTGCTCCAGCGCGGCGACGTGGACTTCGTCGCGGCCTCGTACTCGATCAACGACGAACGGGCGCAGAAGGTCGACTTCGCCGGCCCCTACCTCCTCGCCCACCAGGACGTCCTGCTCCGCGCCGACGACGACTCCGTCAAGCAGCCGTCCGACCTGAACGACAAGAAGCTCTGCTCGGTCACCGGCTCCACCTCCGCGCAGAACGTCAAGACGAAACTCGCCCCCGACGCCCAGCTCCAGGAGTACGGCGGCTACTCCGAGTGCCTGACCGGCCTGGAGAACGGCGTCATCGACGCCGTCACCACCGACGACTCGATCCTCGCCGGATACGCCTCGCAGAGCCAGTTCGAGGACGAGTTCAAGCTCGGCGGCTTCAAGATGAGCAACGAGAACTACGGCATCGGCGTCCAGAAGGGCAGCGACCTCAAGGAGAGGATCAACACGGCCCTGGAGAAGATGGTCGCCGACGGCTCCTGGGACGCGGCGGTGAAGAAGAACTTCGGCCCGGCCGGATACCGGAACGAACCCGCGCCGGAGATCGGCGTCGTCGTGAAGTGAGCGGACCGCCGTGTTCGACTTCCTCCAGGGGTACGACCTCCTCGGAGCCTTCGGGGTGACGGTGCAGCTCACCGTCTACTCCGCGATCGGCTCCCTGGTCTGGGGGACGCTGCTCGCCGCCATGCGGGTGAGCCCCGTCCCCCTCATGCGGGGCTTCGGCACCGTCTACGTCAACGTCGTCCGCAACATCCCCCTCACCGTCATCATCGTCTTCACCTCGCTCGGCCTCTTCCAGACGCTCGGCGTCGGCATGGGCGCCGAACGGTTCACCACGATCAACTTCCGCCTCGCCGTCCTCGGACTCACCGCCTACACCAGCGCGTTCGTCTGCGAGGCGGTCCGCTCCGGCATCAACACCGTCCCCCTCGGACAGGTCGAGGCCGCCCGTGCCATCGGTCTGAACTTCCCCCAGGTCCTGCGCCTCGTCGTGCTCCCGCAGGCCTTCCGCTCCGTCGTCGGCCCCCTCGCCAACGTCCTCATCGCCCTCACCAAGAACACCACCGTGGCCGCCGCCATCGGCGTCGCCGAAGCCGCCCTCCTCATGCGCGAGATGATCGAGAACGAGGCCCAGCTCATCCTCGTCTCGGCGGTCTTCGCCGTCGGCTTCCTCTGCCTCACCCTGCCCACCGGCCTGCTCCTCGGCCGACTGGCCAAGAAGGTGGCGGTGAGGCGGTGAGGACCGGGCGGAAGGAGACCGGTGCCGCGAAGAGCGCCCCCACCGTCCTCTACGACGTGCCCGGCCCCCGCGCCCGGCGGCGCAACCTCCTGTGGACCCTGCTCTTCCTGGCCGCGCTCGCCGCCGTGGCGTGGTGGGTGATCGCGGGCCTCGCCGCCAAGGACCAGCTCGCGTGGTCCAAGTGGGCCCCCTTCTTCACGGACGCCCGCGTCTGGGAGACGTACGTCCTGCCCGCCCTGAGGAACACCGTGGTCGCCGCCGCGCTCTCCATGGTGATCGCCCTGCCCCTCGGCACCCTCCTCGGCGTCTCCCGCCTCTCCGACCATCGCGCCGTGCGCGGCGCGGCCGGCACCGTCGTCGAGTTCTTCCGGGCGATCCCCGTCCTCATCCTGATGCTCTTCGCGAACGCCGCCTACTCCGAGTTCACCGACATCAGCCCGGACACCCGCCCCCTGTACGCCGTCGTCACCGGCCTCGTCCTCTACAACGCCTCCGTCCTCGCGGAGGTCGTCCGCGCCGGCATCCTCTCCCTCCCCGCCGGCCAGACCGACGCGGCCAGGGCCCTCGGCATGCGCAAGGGCCAGACCATGACGTACGTCCTGCTGCCGCAGTCGGTCACCGCCATGCTGCCCGCCCTGGTCAGCCAGCTCGTCGTCGTCGTCAAGGACACCGCGCTCGGCGGCGCGATGCTCGGCTTCTCCGAACTCCTCGCCTCGGTCCGCCCGATGAGCGCCAACTACGGGGCCAACACGATCGCCTGCTTCACCGTCGTCGCCGTGATCTTCGTGACCCTCAACTTCGCCCTCACCACCTTCGCCTCCCGCCTCGAAGGCCGCCTGCGACGCGGCAGGAGGACCACGGGCGCGGTCGTGGGGGCGGACACTGTGGAGGACCTGGCCGCCCCGGGCGAACACCGCGACCGCCATGGGACCCCTGATCGGCGAGACACCCCCTAGCGCCGGGCGAGGGCCAGCACGCTCAGGCCGAACATCAGGACGCCCAGCGGGACGTGGACCGCCGGGACGTGCGCGATGCCGACCACCACCTGGACCGAGGCGAGGACGAGGAAGCCCGACGCGTGCCACACGGGCCGGAGCGGGCCGCCGCCCGGCTTCCACGCCGGCACCGCCGCGAGCACGTACAGCATCGACGCCCCGTACATCACCCGGGCTCCGACGCCGTGCAGCGTCTCCCCGTAGGACGAGGTCAGCAGCAGCCCGGCCGAGACCGCCTGGAGGAAGAGGGTCAGGGTCTGCAGGACGATCGCGGTCCTCAGGAACGAGGAACCGTGCCGCACGTCCGCCGTCGCCTTCGCCGCCGTCATCTCAGTGGCCATGTCACAGTCCCCTTTTCCGCCCCGGGCTTCCCGCCTCCGGGCAGTGGATCGATAAGGTCTCACCCGTTCGACGAGGCAGGCCTCCGAAAGGTAAGGCGGGGCCCGCGAAGGCACGACGAGGGGGCGGCCGAAGCCATGGGGACCGTCGGGGCTGTCGGGACCGGCACGGACGGCACGGACCGTGAGCGGGGACGGCTGATCAACGTCGCCTACCGGCTGCTCGGCTCGGTGACCGAGGCCGAGGACGCCGTACAGGACGCCTACGCGCGCTGGTACGGACTCCCGCGGAGCCGGCGGGAGGAGATCCTGTCCCCGGGGGCCTGGCTGACGACGGTGACCGGCCGCATCTGCCTGGACCTGCTCGGCTCGGCGCGGGCCCGCCGCGAACGCTACGTCGGCGCCTGGCTCCCCGAGCCGCTGCCCGACCGCGCCGAGTGGGACCGTACGGGCGCCTCCGCCGGCCCCGCGGACCCCGCCGACCGAATCGTCCTGGACGAGTCGGTGACCATGGCCTTCCTCGTCGTCCTGGAGTCGATGACGCCCGCCGAGCGGGTGGCGTTCGTCCTGCACGACGTCTTCCGGTACCCGTTCGCCGAGATCGCCGGAGTCCTCGGCCGGACCCCCGCGGCCTGCAAGCAGCTGGCGGCCTCCGCCCGGCGGCGGGTGGACACCGCGCACGGCCCGGTGCCGGCGACCGGCCGGGCCGACGTGGTCCGACACGTCAAGGAGGCGTGGGAGACCAAGGACATCGCGGCCCTCGTCGGCCTCCTCGACCCGGCCGCAGTGATGACCGCCGACGGCGGCGGCATGGTCGGCACCGTCCTGCGCCCGGTCGAGGGCGGCGCGCGCATCGCCCGGTACATGGTCGCCATCGCGGACCGGGCGCCGGGGCTCGAACTCCTGGAACGCTCGGTCAACGGCGCGCCCGGTCTGGTGGCCCGGCGCGACGGCGTCGTCGCGACCGTGGCCGCGTTCGACGTCGAGGACGGACGCGTCGCCCGGATCTGGGTGGTCCGCAACCCCGAGAAACTCCGCCCGTGGGCAAGGGACTTCCCCGACGCGCCCCAGGGTCCGCCCCGTCACGGCTGACGGGCCCGGCTCCCTCCTGAGGGTGAAGGAACCCCGAGGACACCCCGAAAGCACCCGTCCGGGAGGCGTTCCGTGGCGAAGTACTCATCATGAACGCCACCAGGGACACACACCGGCCCGTCCGAGAAGCCACCCGCACCGACCGTCTGCTCGCCGCGCTGGGCGGTCTCGTCGCCGCGTACGTCTCCCTGGCCGTCGCCGACCTCGTCGCCTCCCGGGTGCGCCCCGAGGCGAGCCCCGTCGTGGCCGTCGGCGGCGCCTTCGTCGACCGGACCCCGGCGGGCCTCAAGGACTGGGCGATCCGCACCTTCGGCGAGAACGACAAGGCCGTCCTCCAGCTCGGCATCCTGCTCGTCCTCGCCCTGCTCGCCGTCGGGATCGGGCTGCTCGCCCTGCGCCGCCGCGCGCTCGGCTCGGCGGCGGTCGGTGCCTTCGGCGTCCTCGGAGCGATCGCCGCCGTCACCCGCCCCGACTCGGACTCCGCCCTCGACGCCGTGCCCTCCCTCGTCGGGGCGGCCCTGGGCACGCTCCTCCTGTACGTCCTCGTCGGCCGTCTCCTGGCCACCCGGCCCGGGACCGGGAGCGAGGCCGGTACCGGAGCCGGAGCCGGAGCCGGGGCCGGGGCCGCCGCAGCCCGCGCGGACCGCAGGAGCTTCCTCGTCGTCGCCGCCTCCACCGGTCTCGCCGCGACCGGCGCCGCCGCCCTCGGCAGGGCCGTCGGTTCGCCCGCCGAGGAGAACGCCGCCGCCTCACGGGCGGCCGTGCGACTGCCCCGGCCGGCCTTCCCGGCACCGCCCGTCCCCGCCGGAGCCCGGCTCGCCGTCCCCGGCATCAGCCCCTTCGTCACCCCCAACCGGGACTTCTACCGGGTCGACACCGCCCTCGTCGTCCCCAAGGTCGACGCGAACCGCTGGCGCCTGCGCCTCCACGGCACGGGCGTCCGCGAGGAGCTCACCCTCACCCTGCGGGACCTCATGGCCCGGCGGACGGTCGAGCGGGACATCACCCTGGCCTGCGTCTCCAACGAGGTCGGCGGCCCGTACGTCGGAAACGCCCGCTGGCTCGGCGTCCCCCTCGCCGACCTGCTGCGCGAGGCCGGTGTCCGCCCGCCCTCCGAGGGCGGACCCGCCGACCAGCTGGTGGCCCGCTCCGTCGACGGCATGACCATCGGCACCCCCGTCGAGGACGTCATGGACGGCCGCGACGCCCTCCTCGCCTTCGGGATGAACGGCGAACCCCTGCCCTTCGAGCACGGCTTCCCCGTCCGCATGGTCGTCCCCGGCCTCTTCGGCTACGTCTCCGCCTGCAAGTGGATCGAGTCGATCGAGCTCACCACCTTCGACGCGTACGACGCCTACTGGGTCCCGCGCGGCTGGGCCGCCGAGGCCCCCGTCAAGACCCAGTCCCGCATCGACACCCCCCGTCCCTTCGGCCGCCCGGCCGCCGGCACCGTCATGGTCGCCGGAGTCGCCTGGGCCCAGCACCGGGGCATCCGCCGGGTCGAGGTGCGGATCGACGACGGCCCCTGGCGGGAGGCCCGCCTCGCCGCCGAGGACACCCGCGACACCTGGCGCCAGTGGACGTACCCCTGGGAGGCGGCCCCCGGCCGCCACACCCTCACCGTCCGCGCCACCGACGGCACCGGCGCCACCCAGCCCGAGCGGCGCACCGCCACGATGCCCGACGGCGCCCAGGGATGGCACTCGGTCGTGGTGACGGTCGAGGGCGGAGAATAGGCGCCGGTGGTCGTAGCTGCGTAACGAAGCGGCCGCGCCCATCCGTTCGGGGGACATATGAGGGACACTGCTTCCGTGCGTGGACATCTGCCGGACGAGAACCCCGGTTTCGTGGGGCGCCGCACGGAACTGGAGCGCGTATCCGCCGCGTTGGCGGAGCACCGCCTCGTCACCGTGACCGGCGTCGGGGGAGTCGGGAAGACCCGGCTCGCGTTGCGTGCCGCACACCGCGCCGCCGGACGGTACCCGGACGGGGCCTGGTGGACCGACCTCGGCCAGCTCGACGGCGAGCGGCTGCTCGTCCCGCTCGTCGCCGACTCCGTGGACCTCGCCGACCACACCCCCGGCATGGCCGCCACCGGTCTCTGCCGCAGGCTCGCCGCCGACCGGCTGCTGCTCGTCCTGGACTCCTGCGAGCACCTGACCGAACCCTGCGCCCGGCTCGTCACCGAACTCCTCGCCGCCGCCCCCGGCCTCACCGTCCTCGCCACCGGCCGCCGCCCCCTCGGCGTCGCGGGGGAGGAGACCGTCGCCCTCGACCCGCTGCCGCCCGCCGGACCGGACGCCCTGGCCCTGCTCCGCCGCGCCGCCGGGGAAGACTTCCCCGCCGCCGGACCCGTCGGGGAGATCTGCGTACGCCTGGAGGGCATCCCGCTCGCCCTCGAACTCGCCGCCGCGCAGATCCGCCTCCAGGGCGCCGAAGCCGTGCGCGACCAGCTCGGCTCCCGCCTCGACGCCGTGCCCGGCGCCCGCTTCGACCTGCTCGCCCACACCGAGCGCGTCTGGCCCGGCCGCCACCAGACCCTGCGCGCCGCCATCGGCTGGAGCCACGAGCTGAGCACCCCGCTCGAACGCCTCCTCTGGGCCCGCCTCTCCGTCTTCCGCGGCCCCTTCGACCTCGCGTCCGCGACCGCCGTCTGCATCGGCGGCCCGCTGGACCACGCGACCCTGCCGGAGGCGCTCGACGGACTCGTCCGCTCCTCCGTGGTCCGCCCGCCCGACGCCGCCGGACGCCACCGGATGCTCGACACGATCCGCGAGTACGGGGCGACCTGGCTGGACCGCACCGGCGAGACCGGAACCGTCGCCGACCGGCACGCCGCCCACTTCCGGGGCCTGGCCCGCCGGGCCGAGACCGAGTGGCACGGCGCCCGCCAGCTCCGCTGGTACCGGACCGTCGACGCCCACCACACCGACCTGCGCACCGCCCTGGACCGGCTCCTGCGCACCGACCCCGACGCGGCCCTCGACCTCGTCGGCTCCGTCGCCTTCGCCTGGTCCTGCCGGGGCCGCCTCCGCGAGGCCCGCGACGGCCTCGAACAGGCCCTGCTCCTCAGCGAGGCCCGCGGCCGCGTCCGGGCCCGCGCCCTGTGGGCCCTCGGCGTCACCCTCGTGCTCCAGGGCGAGTTCGGCCCCGCCCAGGACGTCAGCGAACGCTGCGCCCGCGAGGCCCGGCACGCCGAGTACGCCGAGTACGCCGGCCCCGTCGATCCCGTCGATCCCGTCGACGGCACCGGGCGTACGGAGCACGGGGAGGCCGCCGGACGGGACCGGCCCGGCGACCTCACCCTCGACGCCGCCGCCCTCGCCGGCCTCCTCGCCCTCACCACCGGCCGGCCGACGGCCGCGCACGTCGTCGTGGGCCACGTCCTCGACGCCGCCCGCGGCGGACCCGCCGACTCCGCCGCCCGGCTCCGCTGCCACCTCGTACGGGTCTTCGCCCTCACCGGCCTGGGCCGGCTCGCGGAGGCCAGGGAGCGGGCGCTCCGGCTGCGCGCCCTGTGCGAGGAGCTGGACGAGCACTGGACCCGCACCGCCCTGGAGTACCAGCTCGCCCTCACCGGCCTCCTGGAGGGCGACCCGGCCGCCGCCTCCGGCCACGCCCGCGCCATGCTCGAAGGCACCCGCCACCTGGGCGCGAGCCTCGGCGTCGCCCTCGGCCTCGACGTCCTGGCCACCGCCCTCGCGGCGGCCGGCGAGGGCGAGCGCGCCGCGGACGTCTCCGGCACCGGGGAGGCGTACTGGCGCGCCACCGGCCAGCCCCGGCGCGGCCTGCCCGGCCTGCGGGCCCTGCACGAGAAGTACACGGACACCGTCCGCGCGTCGATCGGCGAACCCGCCTACGAGGAGATCTTCGTCCGCGCCCTCACCGGCCTCCCGCAGGACGGCCTCGACCGCGCCCTGCGCGGCCCCGGACACGGCTGACACGGGTGGACCCGGCCGACGCGTGCGGGCCCCGACGGCCGCGTACGCCCTCGACGGTCACGCGCGAACCCGGTCGGCGCGTTTGAACCCGGCGGACCGGGACATCCGCGACACGGGACCGGCACACGACACCGACGGCCGCCGGCGTCGTCGCCGCGACCGCGTGCACCCGTCCGACCTGCCGGAACACACCGGGGCCGACCAGGGCGACGCGGAACGGCGCGGGGCGACGGCGCGGTGCTCCGGTGCGTAGAGTCGGCCCTTGAACAGAGCCGTACGCGGCACGCGTGCGACGAGCCGTACGGCGACCGACCCCCGACGAGGAGACCCCACGTGAACGACCCGGCGTCCACCGCCCTCCAGCAGCAGATCGCCCGGGACCTCCAGGTGTCCGGAACCTTCGACCCGGCGACGGAGATCGAGCGCCGGGTGGCCTTCCTCACCGGGCAGCTCACCTCCAACGGGCTGCGCGCCCTCGTGCTCGGCATCAGCGGCGGCATCGACTCCACCACCGCGGGCCGGCTCTGCCAGCTCGCCGTGGAGCGCGCCCGCGACGCCGGCCACGACGCCGTCTTCTACGCGATGCGCCTGCCCTACGGCGTCCAGGCCGACGAGAAGGACGCGCAGGCCGCCCTCGACTTCATCCGCCCCGACAAGGTCCTCACCGTGGACGTGAAGGCGGCCAGCGACGCGGCCCTGGAGGCCTGCGTCGCCGCCGACGTGGTCTTCCGCGACGCCCACCACCGGGACTTCGTCCAGGGCAACATCAAGGCCCGGCAGCGGATGATCGCCCAGTACGCGGTCGCCGGAGCCCACAACGGCCTCGTCGTCGGCACCGACCAGGCGGCCGAGGCCGTCTCCGGCTTCTTCACCAAGTTCGGCGACGGCGCCGCCGACGTCGTCCCGCTGACCGGCCTGACCAAGCGGCGCGTCCGCGCGATCGCCGCCGAGCTGGGCGCCCCGGACGCCCTCGTGCGGAAGGTCCCGACGGCCGACCTGGAGACCCTCGACCCGGGCAAGCCCGACGAGGAGGCGCTCGGCGTCACGTACGAGGAGATCGACGACTTCCTGGAGGGCAAGCCGGTCCCCCAGGCGTCCTTCGACGCGATCGTCCGCCGCTACGGGCTCACCGAGCACAAGCGACAGCTCCCGATCGCCCCCTGACCGGTCGTAAGGGGAGGGCGGCGCGGCCGGGGGACCGCCGCCGCCCTCGATCTGTTCCCGACCCGTTCCCGACCCGCTGGGCGGCGCCTCGTCCCACGCTCCCCCCGCCAGGAGCGGACCCGGACACGACCAACCCACAACGGCGCGGAGATCGCCGACCGCGCCGGCGAGGGCCTTCTCAGGCGGGCGCCCCGTCGTCCACCGCCGCCTCCAGGTCGCCGAGCAGCAGCTCGGTGTTGATCGCGACGCCCGCCCGGTACCCCAGGCCCACCGCGTTGACCACCTGCTCCTGAGGGCCGGTCACGTTCCCCGCGGCCCACACCCCGGGCACGCTGGTCCGGCCCGTCCCGTCCACCGCGACGAACTCCCCGAACGGTGTCTCGTCCCTCTCCGCGCCCAACTGCCGCAGCACCCCGTCCCGGGCCGCGAGGCGCGTCGCCCCGACGAAGACCACCTCGCGCGGCACGAACCGCCCGTCGGCGAGCCGGACCCCGGTCAGCCGGTCGTCCTCCACCGCGAGCCCGGCGACCTCGCCGGTCACGACCTCCACCCCCGCCGCGTCGAGCAGCGCCGCCTCCCGCCCGGAGAGCCCGGCGGCGGTGTGCAGGAAGAGGGTCACGTCCGAGGACCAGTGGGAGACCATCAGCGCCTGGTGGGCCGGCATCGCCGGGTGGGCGATCACCCCGAACGGCCGGTCGCGGACCTCCCAGCCGTGGCAGTACGGGCAGTGCAGCACGTCCCGGCCCCACCGCTCCGCCACCCCGTCGATCTCCGGCAGCTCGTCCACGAGCCCGGTCGTCACCACGAGCCGCCGCGCCCCGACCGCCGTGCCGTCCGCGAGCGACACGGTGAAGCCGCCCCGCCCGTCCGGCACCGCGCCCGTCACCCGGCCGGCCCGCCACTCCACCCCGTACGCGGCGATCTCCTCCCGGCCCGCCGCCAGGTACGCGGCGGGACTCATGCCGTCCCGGGAGAGGACGCCCTGCATGTGGGACGTGGGGGCGTTGCGGGGCTCGCCCGCGTCGACCACCAGGGTCCGCCGCCGCGACCTGCCCAGGACCAGGGCCGCGCTGAGCCCGGCCGCGCCGCCGCCGACGACCACCACCTCGTACGCGTACCGCTCCATGTGTGCGTTCATGGGGACGAGACTGCTCCGGTCCCGCCGAAGCCGCAAACAATGTTGCCGTTCCTGCAACACTGGGTCCATGACCGAAGACGATCGCATCGACGCCGTCCTGAACGAGGTCGGCCCCCGTCTCCGCCGCGTCCGCCGCGACCGGGGGGCGACCCTGGCCGAGCTCTCCGCCGCCACCGGCATCTCCGTGAGCACCCTCTCCCGGCTCGAATCCGGGCAGCGCAGGCCCAGCCTCGAACTGCTCCTGCCGCTCGCCCGCGCCCACCAGGTCCCGCTCGACGAGCTGGTCGGCGCGCCGCCCGTGGGCGACCCCCGGGTCAAGGCCAAGCCGATCGTGCGGCACGGGCGCACGATGTACCCGCTGACCCGCCAGCCCGGCGGCCTCCAGGCGTACAAGGTGATCCAGGAGAAGCCGTACGAGGTCCCGGAGCCCCGGGTGCACGAGGGGTACGAGTGGCTGTACGTGCTCGCGGGCCGCCTCCGGCTCCACCTCGGCGGACGCGAGGTCGTCCTGACGGCGGGGGAGGCGGCCGAGTTCGACACGCGCGTCCCGCACTGGTTCGGGCCGACCGCCGACGGCCCGGTGGAGTTCCTGAGCCTGTTCGGGCCGCAGGGGGAGCGCATGCACGTCAGGGCCCGGCCCGGGAAGCCCGGCTGACCGGTTCCCTCGCTGCAAGCGACCGCTTAGTATGCAACCGACCGCTCGGTACGGAGGAGGCTTCCGGATGCAGGCATGGCGTGTGTACGAGAACGGCGAACCGGACGCGGTGATGCGCCGCGAAGAGGTGGAACCGCCCGTCCCCGGTGAGGGCCAGGTCCTCCTGAGGGTCCGCGCCGCGAACGTCAACTTCCCCGACGCGCTGCTCTGCCGCGGCCACTACCAGGTGCGCCCCCCGCTGCCCTTCACCCCCGGCGTGGAGGTCTGTGCCGAGACCGAGGACGGCCGCAGGGTCATCGCCACCACCGCCCTCCCGCACGGCGGCTTCGCCGATCACGCCCTCGCCGACGCCGCCGGACTGCTCCCGGCCCCCGAGGCGCTCGACGACGCCGAGGCCGCCGCGCTCCACATCGGCTACCAGACCGGCTGGTTCGGCCTGCACCGCCGCGCCGCCCTGAAGGAGGGCGAGACCCTCCTCGTCCACGCGGCGGCCGGCGGCGTCGGCAGCGCGGCCGTCCAGCTCGGCAAGGCGGCCGGCGCCACCGTCATCGGCGTCGTCGGCGGCCCCGAGAAGGCCGCCGTCGCCCGCGCCCTCGGCTGCGACCTGGTGATCGACCGGCGCTCCGAGGACGTCGTCGCCGCCGCCAAGGCCGCGACCGGCGGCCGGGGCGCCGACGTGATCTACGACCCGGTCGGCGGCGAGGCCTACCGGCAGTCCGCGAAGTGCGTCGCCTTCGAGGGCCGGATCGTGGTCGTCGGCTTCGCGAGCGGCACCGTCCCCGCCCCCGCCCTCAACCACGCCCTGGTGAAGAACTACTCGGTCCTCGGCCTCCACTGGGGCCTGTACGCGGCGAAGGACCCCGCTTCCATCACCCGCTGCCACGAGGCCCTCACCGCCTACGCCGCCAAGGGCCTGATCAAGCCGCTCGTCGCGGAACGCGTCCCCTTCGCGGGCGCGGCCGACGCCGTCCGGCGCGTCGCCGACGGCACCACCACCGGCCGCCTGGTCGTCCTCCCGGAAGGGGTCCGCGCATGACCGGCCCGCACCCGACCGCCCCCGGCGCCGACGAACTCCGGGCGCTCACCCGGCAGTTCCTCGACGCGCACCCGCCGGCCGCCACCGACCGCACCGACTTCCTGCGCGCCCGCTTCGACGCCGGACTCGCCTGGGTCCACTACCCCACCGGCCTCGGCGGACTCGACGCGCCCCGCGCCCTCCAGCCGGTCGTCGACGCCGAACTCGCCGCCGCCGGCGCCCCCGACAACGACCCTCGCCGGATCGGCATCGGCCTCGGCATGGCCGCCCCCACCCTCCTCGCGTACGGCTCCGACGAGGTCAAGCGCCGCTTCCTGAAGCCGCTGTGGGTCGGCGAGGAGGTGTGGTGCCAGCTCTTCAGCGAGCCCGGCGCCGGCTCCGACCTCGCCGCCCTCGGCACCCGGGCCGTCCGGGACGGCGACACGTGGGTGGTCGACGGGCAGAAGGTGTGGACCTCCAGCGCCCACCTCGCCCGCTGGGCCATCCTCATCGCCCGCACCGACCCGGACGCCCCCAAGCACCGGGGCATCACCTACTTCGTCTGCGACATGACCGCCCCCGGGGTGGAGGTCAGGCCGCTGCGCCAGCTCACCGGCGAGGCCGAGTTCAACGAGGTCTTCCTCACCGGCGTCCGCATCCCCGACGCCCACCGCCTCGGCGAGGCCGGCGACGGCTGGCGGGTCGCCCGGACGACCCTGATGAACGAGCGGGTCTCCATCGGCGGAGCCCGGATCCCCCGCGAGGGCGGCATGATCGGGAAGGCCGCCGCCACCTGGCGCGAGCGCCCCGAGCTGCGCACCCACGCGCTGCACCGGCGCCTCCTCGACCTCTGGGTCGACGCCGAGGTCGCGCGGCTCACCGGCGAACGCCTCCGCCAGCAGCTCGTCGCCGGCGAGCCCGGCCCCGAGGGCAGCGCCGTGAAGCTCGGCTTCGCCCGGCTCAACCAGGCCATCAGCGGCCTGGAGGTCGAACTCCTCGGTGACGAGGGCCTGCTGTACGGGGAGTGGGCCATGACCCGCCCCGAGCTGGTCGACTTCACCGGCCGCGACGCCGGCTACCGCTACCTGCGCTCCAAGGGCAACTCGATCGAGGGCGGCACCAGCGAGGTGCTCCTCAACATCGTCGCCGAGCGGGTCCTCGGCCTGCCCTCCGAGCCCCGCAACGACAAGGACGTCGCCTGGAAGGACCTCGCGCGATGACGGACCAGCCCGACCTGCTCTACTCCGAGACCGAGGACGACCTGCGGGCGGCGGTCCGCGCCCTGCTCGCCGACCGGGCGGGACACACGGTCCTCCTCGACCGGATCGAGACGGACACCCCGTACGTCCCCGGCCTCTGGAAGTCCCTCGCGACCGACATCGGCGCCGCCGGACTCCTCGTCCCCGAGAGGCTCGGCGGCCAGGGCGCGAGCCACCGCGAGGCCGCCGTCGTCCTGGAGGAGCTGGGCCGCGCGGTCACCCCGCTGCCGTACCTCACCGGCGCGGTGGTGGCCACCGAGACCCTGCTCGCCCTCGCGGGGGAGAGCGCCCCGGCGGCCGAACTCCTCGCCGCCGTCGCGGGCGGCGGCACGGTCGCGGTCCTCGCCGTGCCCCTGTCGACCGCACCGGACGCGGACCCGCCGCTCGCCCCTTCCACGGCGGCCGTCGCCGACGCCACCGCCGCCGACGTCCTCCTCGTCCCGCGCGCCGACGGCCTGTACGCCGTACCGGCCGGTGAAGCGACGGTCGAGCCGCGGACCCCGCTCGACCTCACCCGCCCGCTCGCCCGGGTCACCACGGAACCCGGCACCGGCACCCGGCTCGCCGGACCCGAGGCCGCCCGCGCGGCCGTCCGGCGCGGCCTCCTCGCGGGCGCCGGACTGCTCGCCTCCGAACAGCTCGGCCTCGCGGAACGGTGCCTGGAGGACACCGTCCGGTACACCCGCGAACGCCACCAGTTCAACCGGCCCGTCGGCTCCTTCCAGGCGCTCAAGCACCGCATGGCCCGGCTCTGGCTGGACGTCGTCGGGGCCAGGGCGGCGGCCCGCGCCGCCGCCGACGCCCTCGCCAAGGGGGCCCCGGACGCCCCGCTCACCGTGGCCGTCGCCCAGGCGTACTGCTCCGGGGTCGCGGTCCGCGCCGCCGAGGAGTGCGTCCAGTTGCACGGCGGGATCGGCATGACCTGGGAGCACCCCGCGCACCTGGCCCTGAAGCGGGCGAAGGCCGATCAGATCGCGTTCGGCTCGGCGGGCCGCCACCAGGACGTGATCGCGGCCCTGGCGGACCTCCCGGCGCCCCGGTAGGGGACCCCCGGCCTCCGGTAGGCGGACCTCCCGGCGCCCCGAGGCGCCCCTCCGCCCCCTGTAAGGGGCCCCGTGTCCGTACCCCTTATACATACTGTTTAATTGCAACTCGTTGGCAAAAACAGTTGATCTTCAAAAGGGGTACGGACACGATGACCGCCCGATCCATCCGCAACGCCGCGGCCACGGTACTGGCGGGCTCCCTCGCCCTCACCGCCGCGGCCTGCTCGAACCCCGGCTCCACCGCCGGCGGCGCCGGCGGGTCCAAGGATTCCGCGGTCGTCGGCATCGCCTACGAGCCCGAGAGCCTCAGCCCCCTCCTCGGCTACGGCAAGGACGGCAACTCGAAGATATTCGACGGCCTCCTCGCCTTCGACGCCGACATGAGGCTGAAGCCGGCCCTCGCCCGCGCACTGCCCCGCGTCAGCGCCGACGGCCTCACCTACACGTACGACCTCCGCGACGGCGTGACCTTCAGCGACGGCGTCCCCTTCACCGCGAAGGACGTCGTCTTCACGTACCGCACGATCCTCGACCCGAAGACCAACAACCCCTCCCGCACCGAACTCGACGCACTCAAGAGCGTCGAGGCGGTCGGCGACGACACCGTCGTCTTCCGGCTCAAGTACCCCTACGCGCCCTTCGCCGAGCGCACCGTCCACGCCATCGCCCCCGAACACGTCGCCGCGCAGCAGGACGTCAACACCGGCGCCTTCACCACGAAGCCGATCGGCACCGGACCGTACGTCCTCACCGGCTGGTCCAAGGGCGAGAAGCTCAGCTTCAAGGCCAACCCCACCTACTGGAACGGCGCGCCGCGGGTGAAGAAGTTCACCATGGCGATCATCAAGGACGACGACGTCCGTGCCACCCGGCTGCGCGCCGGCGACCTCGACGGCGCCATCCTGCCGCCCAACCTCGCCGCCGGCTTCAAGACCGACAAGGCCAAGAAGACCTGGACGGCGAAGACCTACGACTACCGCACGGTCACCCTCCCCACCCACAACACGGTGACCGGCGACACCGCCGTCCGCCGCGCCCTCGACCTCGCCGTCGACCGCGAGGCCATGGTCGACAAGATCCTCGAAGGCGCCGGAAAGCCCGCCTACGGGCCCGTCCCCACCGACAGCCCCTGGTTCACCAAGGGCACCGAGCGCCGCCACGACCTCGCCGGGGCGCGGAAGATCCTCGACGAGGCCGGCTGGAAGCCCGGCCCCGACGGCGTCCGCGTCAGGAACGGCGTCCGCGCCGCCTTCCCGCTCTGGTACCTCTCCGGCGACAAGCTCCGCCAGGACCACGCCCTCGCCTACGCCTCCGACGCCAAGAAGGCAGGCATCGACATCACGACCCAGGCCGGCACCTGGGAGGTCATCGAGCCCCGGATGAAGACCGACGCCGTCCTCGCCGGCGGCGGCTCGCCCGGTGACCCCGACTTCGACCAGTACCTCCTCCTGAAGTCCTCCCTCGGCGGCGACGGCTTCAACAACATGGCGTGGTACGACAACAAGACCGTCGACAAGGCCCTGGAGGAAGGCCGCCGCACGAACGACCCCGCCCAGCGGCGCGCCGCCTACGACACCGTCCAGCGCGAACTGGTGAAGAACCCCGGCTACACCTTCCTCACCCACATCGACCACCTCTACGTCGTGAACGACTCCTGGGACGGCCCGTCCACCCAGACCGAGCCGCACGACCACGGCCTCGCCGCCGGTCCCTGGTGGAACGTCGAGGCGTGGAAGCCCAAGGGCGCCGGAGCGACGCAGAAGTGAACCGCCGCCTCCCCTGGGGGGCCATGGCGCGGATGACGGGACGGCGCGCCCTGGCCGCCGTCCCCGTCCTCCTGGCCGTCACCCTCGCGGTCTTCGCCGTCGCCGAGGCCTCCCCCTTCGACCCCGTCAAGGCCTACGCCGGCACCGCCGGACTCACCGCCTCGCAGGAGAACCTCGACCAGCTCCGCGCCAACCTCGGCGTCGACCGGCCCCTCCTCACCCGCTGGTGGGACTGGCTCACCGCCGCCCTCACCGGCGACTTCGGCGACTCCGCCGTCATGCGCCGGCCCGTCGCCGAGGTCGTCACCGAGCGCGTCGGCTGGTCCGTCCTGCTCGCCGCCACCGCCTTCGCCGTGGCCATCGCGCTGGGCACCCTCCTCGGCGTCCTCGCCGGACGCCGCCGCGGCGGCCTCCTCGACCGGGCCGTCAGCTCCGTCGCGTACACCCTGGAAGCCGCCCCCGCCTTCTGGCTCGGCCTCCTCGCCATCTGGTTCTTCGCCCTGAAACTGGGCGTCCTGCCGGCCGGCGGGCTCACCGACACCGCGAGCGACACCGTCACCTTCGACCAGGTCGCCCACCACCTCGTGCTGCCCGCCCTCGTCCTCGGGATCTCCCAGCTCCCGTGGTTCTTCCTGTACGTCCGCCAGGGCGTCGGCGACGCCCTCGACGAGGACCCCGTGCGCGGCGCCCGCGCCCGCGGCCTGAGCGAGCGGACCGTCCTCACCGGCCACGCCCTCCGCTCCGGAATGCTCCCCATGCTCACCCTCGTCGGCTCCCGCGTCCCCGAGCTGATCACCGGCGCCCTCCTCGTGGAGACCGTCTTCAGCTGGCCCGGCATCGCCGCCGCCACCGTCACGGCCGCCACCTCCGTGGACTTCCCGCTGCTCGCCGCGCTCACCGTCCTCGCCACCGCCGCGGTCCTCCTCGGCAACCTCCTCTCCGACCTGCTGTACGGCCTGGCCGACCCGAGGGTGGGCTTCGATGGCTGACCCGCGCACCCACCGCCTGCGGTTGTGGACCTCCGCCGTCACCGTCGGCGTCGTCCTCCTCGCCGTACTGCTCGTGCCGCCGCTCGTCCAGCTCGACGAGCAGGCCGTCGACCTCTCCCGCAAGCTCCTGCCGCCGTCCTGGGACCACCCCTTCGGCACCGACGACCTCGGCCGCGACCTGCTGCTGCGCTGCGTCTACGGCCTGCGGGTCTCGCTCCTCGTCGGACTCGTCGCCGCGCTCGTCGCCACCGTCATCGGCACCGCGGTCGGCGCCGCCGCCGGCGCGCTCGGCGGCTGGGCCGACCGCGCCCTCATGCGGCTCGTGGACACCTTCTCCTCCGTGCCGCACCTGCTGCTCGGCATCTTCGTCGTCGCCCTCTTCCGGCCCGGTGTCTGGCCCGTCATCGTCTCGGTCGCCGTCACCCACTGGCTCTCCACCGCCCGGATCGTGCGCTCCGAGGTCCTCTCGCTGCGCACCCGGCCCTTCGTGGACGCCGCCGTCTCGGGCGGCGCGGGACGGTGGCGCGTCGCCGTCCGGCACCTGCTGCCCGCCGTCCTGCCGCAGGCCGGGCTCGCCGCCGTCCTGATGGTCCCGCACGCCATGTGGCACGAGTCGGCGCTCTCCTTCCTCGGCCTCGGCCTGCCCAGCCACCAGGCCAGCCTGGGCAACCTGGTGCAGAACGCGCGCTCCTCCCTCCTCGCCGGGTACTGGTGGCCCACCCTCTACCCCGGCCTCCTCCTCATCGTGCCGACCCTCGCCATCGCCGGACTCGCGGGCGTGTGGCGCGACCGGCTCAACCCGCGCCGCCGATCGGAGCTGATGCTGTGAACGCGCCCCGCGCCCCGAAGGTCCCGAACGCCCCTGACGCCCCGGAGAGCAAGCTCCTGCGCGCCCTCGACGCCGTCACCGCCGAGCGGGCCGAGGACGCCGTCCTCAGCGTCCGCGACCTCACCGTCCGCTTCCGGCTGCGCGGCGGCCGTACCGTCGACGCCGTCAGCGACGCCGGCTTCGACCTCGCGGCGGGGGAGTGCCTCGCCCTCGTCGGCGAGAGCGGCTGCGGCAAGTCCGTCCTCGCCTCCGCCCTCCTCGGCCTGCTCCCGGGCAACGCCGAGACCTCCGGCACGGCCCTGCTCGCGAACCCCGGCGGCCGGGCCGGCACGGGCGGGGAGACCACGGACGGCGGGGGCGCCGTCGACCTGCTCACCGCCGGCGAGAAGACCCTCGCCCGCACCGTACGGGGCCGCCGCGTCGGCCTCGTACCGCAGAGCCCCGCCGCCCACCTCACCCCCGTCCGCACCGTGCGGTCCCAGCTCGAAGAGACCGTACGGGCCCTCACCGGCGCCTCCCGCCGTGCCCGGCGCGGGGCCGCCGAGGCCGCCGCCGAGCGGACCGCCTTCCCCGCCGACCACCTCGACCGGTACCCGCACGAACTCTCCGGCGGCCTCGCCCAGCGCGCCGCCACCGCCCTCGCCCTCATCGGCGACGCCCGGCTGCTGCTCGCCGACGAGCCCACCACCGGCCTCGACCGCGACCTCGTCGACCGCACCGTCGACGAACTGCGCCGCCACGCCGACGACGGCCGCGCCCTGCTCCTCATCACCCACGACCTGGCCGCCGCCGAACGGATCGCGGACCGCGTCGCCGTCATGTACGCGGGCCGGATCGTCGAGATCGCCCCCGCCCACCGCTTCTTCGGACCCACCGGCCCCCGCCACCCCTACGCCCGGGGCCTGCTCGACGCCCTCCCCGACCGGGCCTTCACCCCCATCCCCGGCATGCCCCCGGAACTCACCGACCTGCCCGGGGGCTGCGCCTTCGCACCGCGCTGCCCCCGCGCCACCGACCTCTGCGCCACCCGCCCCGAGCCCACGGCCGGGGTGGCCTGCCACCACCCGGAGCACCCCCGTGCTTGAACTCGACGCCGTCACCGCCGGCTACGACCGCCGCACCCCCGTCTTCCGGGGCGCCTCCCTCACCGTCGCCCCCGGCGAGTCCGTCGGCCTCCTCGGCCCCAGCGGCTGCGGCAAGTCCACCCTCGCCCGGGTCGCCGCCCTCCTCCACCGTCCCGACGCGGGCCGGCTCGTCCTGGACGGCACCGAGGTACGGGCCTGGCGCCACCGCGCCCCGCGCGAGCTGCGCACCGCCGTCGGCGTCGTCTTCCAGCAGCCCCGCACCGCCGCCGACCCCCGGCTCACCCTCGCCGACCTCGTCGTCGAACCGCTGCGCGCCACCGGCCGCCGCGCCGAGGCACCCGTGCGCCTCGCCGAACTGGCCCCGGCCGTCGGCCTCACCCCCGACCTGCTCGTCCGCCGCCCCCACGAGGTCAGCGACGGCCAGCTCCAGCGCGCCTGCCTCGCCCGCGCCCTGACCCTGCGGCCCCGCTGGCTGATCTGCGACGAGATGACCGCCATGCTCGACGCCTCCACCACGGCCGCCCTGGTCGCCGCCGTCGAGGCCTACCGCGCGGAGACCGGCGCGGGCCTCCTCGCCGTCGGCCACGACCGCGTCCTCCTGGACCGCTGGTGCGACCGCACGGTGGAGTGGAGGGACTGCCTGCCCGCCGGAAAGTGACCGTTCAGGAGGGCCCCGGCCCGGATCTCACCCGGATGGCCGCCCTGCCGTACGCCCGGACGGAGCGCCCATTCCGCCACACTGTCCGCCGAAAGCCGCAATTCCGATGCGGCGTCGGAGGGACGTGAAGACGATGGCCGTTTCCATTTCTGTGGTGCTGCTCCTGCTGATCCTGGCCGTGATCTTCCTGCGGAACGGCGGTCTGAAGCTCTCGCACGCGATCGTCTGCGCCCTGCTCGGCTTCTTCCTGGCCGGCACCGGCATGGCGCCCACCATCCACGAGGGCGTCGCCGCCACCGCCGACGTGGTCTCCAGCCTCAAGCCGTGACCTCCCGGCGCGAAGCGGTTCACTCCATCTCGGGCATCTCGCCCACCGTGGTCCTCATGTCGATCACGGCGAAGGCGGCCCCCTGCGGGTCCAGGATCGCCGCGAACCGGCCGAACGGGCTGTCCATCGGCCCGAAGACCCTCCGCCCGGAGAGCCGCTCCGCCGCCTCCACGGCCTTGTCGCAGTTGTCGACGGCGAAGTAGATCTGGATGTACGACGGGACCTCCGGCGGGAAGTCCTCGGACGACATCGTCATCCGCCCCAGAACCGGGTCGCTGCCCAGGTCGAAGACCCGGTAGTCGACGTTCTCGCCCTTCATCCGCTTCGAGCCGTAGCCGAAGACGGACGTGAAGAAGGCGTCGGACTTCTCCGGCTCCCGGGTGAACACCTCCGCCCAGGCGTACGAGCCGGTCTCGCCCTCCAGCTCGAAGCCCCGGTGCTCGCCCGGCTGCCAGACGCCGAACACGACGCCCGCCGGGTCCCGCGCGAGGCACATCGTCCCGGAGTCCCCGATCCGCATCGGCTCCATCAGGACGGTGCCGCCCGCGGTCCGGATCCGCTCCGCCGTGGCGGCGGCGTCCGGCGAGGAGAAGTAGAGACACCAGGCCGACTGCGGCGGGGTGTCCTGCCCCGGCATCGGCGGGACGACGGCCGCGACCGCCTTCCCGTTCCTGTAGGCCTGCGTGTAGTCGCCGAACTCCGTGGAGGCCTCGGCGAAGGTCCAGCCGAGCACGTCCTCGTAGAACGTCTTGGCGGCTTCGGCGTCGGTGAACATCGCGTCGGTCCAGACCGGCGTGCCTTCGGTTCGTGCGGCCATGGCGGTGACTCTTTTCCGGTCGACGGCGTGCTTCCTCCCAGCCACGCTAGCCAGAGCCGCCGCACCCCGCTCGCCGACGCCGCACGGCTGCGATCATGGGCGGATGGAGACGATCGCGGGGGACGGGACGATCGCCGTCCGGCGGGGGCGGGTCACCCTGTCGGACCGGCGCACGGAGCGCGCCTGGACGGTCGGCGTCGGCCCGTACGCCCTGGCCGACGCCCCCGTCACGGCGGAGCTGTACGAGCGGGTCACGGGGGAGCGGCCGGGCACCGCGCACGGCGGCCGGCTGCCGGTCGAGGGGGTGTCCTGGGGCGACGCGGTCCGCTTCTGCAACGCCCTCTCCACGCGCGACGGCCACCCCCGCCTACCGGATCCCGGCGGACGGCCCCGACGGCGCGGACGGCGCGGAGGGGACCGCGTGGGACCGGGACGCCGACGGATACCGGCTGCCCACCGAGGCCGAGTGGGAGCACGCCTGCCGCGCCGGCACCACGGAGGCCCGCTACGGCCCCCTCGACGACATCGCCTGGCACCGGGGCAACTCCGGCGAGCGCCTCCACGAGGTGCGCGGACGCCGTCCCAACGCCTGGGGCCTCCACGACATGCTGGGCAACGTCCGGGAGTGGTGCTGGGACCTGTACGACCCCGAGGTCTACGGGACCTACCGGGTGCTGCGCGGCGGCGGCTGGTTCGACGAGCACTGGAGCTGCCGCGCCTCGGTGCGCCGCCGCAGCCACCCCACCCTCCGCATCGACGACGTCGGCTTCCGCGTCGCCCGCACCCTGCCCGGCTGACCGTGGCCGGTCAGCCGGATCGGGGCCGGACGTCAGCCGGGCAGCCGGCCCATCGCGTACCGGTGGAACGGGCCGTCGGGGATCGGCAGGTCCGGCCGCCACGTCCGCAGCACCTGGGCCGAGGGCAGGAACAGCGCCTCCGGCAGCCGGTCCGGGTCCGTCCACTCCCAGCGCTCGATCTTGTCGGGCTCGGTCACGGCCGGCGTCCCCCGGAAGGCGCCCACCGCCGTGGCCACGGTCATCCGGGTCATGCGGTCGGAGGTGACCGAGTCCAGGAGCAGCCCGAGGACCTCCACGTCGGCCGCGTCCGCGACCAGCCCCGTCTCCTCGGCCAGCTCGCGGACCGCCGCGTCCTCCACGGACTCGCCCGGTTCGACCTTGCCGCCCGGCAGCTCCCACACCCCGGAGCGGTGGAGCCCGAGGAGGACCCGGCCGGAGCCGTCGGTCACGACGACACCCGCCCCGAGGGAGGCGTGGGCGGGCGGCGGCTGGACGTTGCGCAGGGCCGCGGCGGCGTGTTCGGAGGTGGTCATGGCACTTCTTCTACCAGTCCCCGCTCAGCCGGCGGGTGCCGGGGGCACCACCGCCACCGGGCAGTGGGCCCCGTGCAGCACCGCGTGGGCGACGGAGCCGACGAGCAGCGAGCCCAGGCGGTGCCGGTGGTGCCGCCCCACGACCACCAGGCCCGCGTCCCGCGAGCCCTCCACGAGCCGCCCCGCCGCGTCCCCGGGCACCACCACCGCGCGCAGCTCCACGTCCGGCCACCGCGCGGCGAAGGGCCGCAGGCGCTCCTCCTGCTCCCGCTCCGCTCCCCGTACGAGTTCCTCCGTGCCGTCCGCGAGGGGCAGCGGGGGCGGCACCTGGAGCGCCGGGGACGGCACGGCGAGCAGGGCGGCCTGCGGCGGGGGCGGCCGGAACGCGGTCACGGCCTCCAGCGGGACGCCCCGGTGGTGCGCCTCCTCGAAGGCGAAGGCCGGCACCTCGTCCGGGGACTCCTCCGGGTGCAGGCCCATGAGCACCCGGCCCGCCCCGGGACCGTCCCCGAGGGCGGTCGTACGGGTCTCGTGGGGGACGACGACGAGCGGACAGGGCGCGCTCGCGGCCAGGGCGCGGCTCGTCGAGCCGAGCAGCAGGCTCGCGAGGCCGCCGCGGCCCCGGGAGCCGGTCACCAGGAGGCGGGCGCCCCGGGCGACCGCCACCAGGGCGTCGGTCACGGACCCGTCGAGGGACTCGTACCGCACGGCGACGCGGGACCCGCGTCGCTCCATCTCCGCCGCCACGCCGTTCAGCACCGTGTCGGGAAGCTCCGGCGCCCCGCCCAGGGACTCGACGCGGGCGGCGCCGAGCTGGAGCTCCTCGGGGCGGACATGGGCCACGACCAGCGGGGAACCGGTGCCCTCCGCGGTGCTCAGGGCCCATTCCAGGGCTCCGCGAGCGTGCTCGGAGCCGTCGACGCCGACGACGACCGGCGGCCGGTGCGCGGCGCTCGCGCCGCTCATGGGGGGATGATCACGCATGAGGGGATGACTCCCTCACCGGCCCCCGCGCCACACCGGTCCGGCCCGGTCGTGACCGGGCCGGGGGAGGGGAGCGCGGGGGGAGGCGGTCAGGCCTCCTGCGCGCGGCGCGCCCGCTCCTCGTCGCGCTCCTTGATGCGGGCGGCCTCCTTGCGGACCTCCGCCTGGGTGGCCCGCTCCTTCTGGAGCCACTCGGGAGACTCCTGCTTGAGCGCGTCGATCTGCTCCGTGGTGAGGGGCTCGGTGATGCCGCCGCGCGCGAGGCCGGCGATGGAGACGCCCAGCTTCGACGCGACCACCGGGCGGGGGTGCGGGCCGTTCTTGCGGAGCTCCTGGAGCCAGGCGGGCGGGTCGGCCTGGAGCTCGTTCAGCTCGGTGCGCGAGACGACACCCTCCTGGAACTCCGGGGGGGTGGCCTCGAGGTACACACCCAGCTTCTTCGCCGCGGTCGCGGGCTTCATCGTCTGGGTGTTCTGGTGCGACGTCATGCGACCAGGGTATCGAGCATGTGGACGGACTCCGACCACGGCGACCGGCGACGACGCGGGCGCGGGGTCCGGCCGCGGCGGCTGCCGTAACCTGGCGGGGTGACAGGCTCGGACGCTTCCCCCTCGGCCCCCTCCCCGGATCCCTCCGCGGACTCCTCCTCGTTCCGGCTCGCGTACGTGCCGGGCGTGACCCCCTCGAAGTGGGTCCGGATCTGGAACGAGCGCCTGCCCGACGTGCCGCTGACCCTCCACGCCGTGACCCCGGCCGAGGCGTTCGGCGCGCTCCGGGAGGGCACGGCGGACGCGGGCCTCGTCCGGCTCCCCGTCGACGGGGACGACCTCAGCGCGATCCCGCTCTACACGGAGACGACGGTCGTCGTCGTCCCCAGGGACCACCTGTTCGCGGCGGTCGAGGAGGTGGCGGCGGACGACCTCGCCGACGAGCTCGTCCTGCACCCCCTCGACGACACCCTCGGCTGGGAGCGCCCGCCGGGCCGCCCGGCGTTCGAGCGCCCCGCGACCACCGCCGACGCGGTCGAACTCGTCGCGGCCGGGATCGGCCTGCTCGTCGTCCCCCAGTCCCTCGCCCGGCTGCACCACCGCAAGGACCTCACCTACCGGACGCTCACCGGCGTCCCGCAGTCCCGCGTCGCCCTGTCGTGGCCGGCCGCCGACGAGGCCCCCGACCTGGTGGAGGAGTTCATCGGCATCGTGCGCGGCCGGACGGTGAACAGCACCCGGGGCCGCCGCGCCGAGGAGAGCAGGGGCCGGAAGGAGCAGAAGCCGGTCAAGTCCGGCAAGCCCGGGGCCGGTTCCCGTACGTCGGGCAAGTCCGCGGCCCGCAGGGGCGGCGGCTCCTCCGGCCGGGGCGCCGGGGGTTCCGGCTCCGCGCGCGGCGGCCGGGGCGGGAAGCCCCGCCGCAAGTCCTGAGCCCCGGCCGGGCCGGGGTGTCCGCACGCCGGACACTCCCCGCCCGCCCCCGGGGCCTCTCGGCATACTGACCCCTCCTGATCACCGAGATCACCGCAGGAGGAGCTTTGGCCGCCAGTTTCAGGACCGTCGTCGAAGTGGGCCCGGCCCACCTCGACCAGGCCCGGTCCATCGACCGGGTGTTCCAGGAGGCGATCGCCCCGGCGACCGTCAACTTCGACTTCGAGGCGATACGGGCGGCGGCCGCCGCCGTCCCCGACAGCACCGTGGTGCGGATGGTCAGGGGCTGGGGGCTCCAGGAGTACGCCCCCGCCCTGGTCATGGTCCTCTCCCTCAAGGAGGCCGTCCGGCAGGCGCTCCCGCCCGAGTGCGCGGAGGCCGGCTTCTGGACCACCGTCGAGCGGGAGCTCGTGGCGTCCTTCACGGACCTCGCCGCACAGGAGGGACAGCCCGGACTCTCCTTCTACGAGGAGTCCGGGGAGCGCACCCGCTTCTACCGGGACCTGTTCTTCGCCCTCCAGGACGAGGAGACCGGGGAGCACATGTACGCCCTGGCCTTCTGCGTGGACGTGACCGTCGAGCTGCCGAAGGCGCGGGCCGTCGCGCTCGACCTGACGGACGTCGTGCCCTTCGCGGTGCGGCTGAACGCGATCGTGATCCGCCAGACCCTGGACCTCGTGGCCTGACGCCACGTCGGTTCGCGTACCGCACCGCCGGCCCGCCGTCCCGGGCCGGACCCCCGCACCACCCCGGAAGGCGCCCCGTCGCTCGGCCCCGCCGCTCAGACCGGCCGGCGCCGTCGGCCGCTCCGCGCCGCCGCGACCAGCTCCGGCACCGTCGCCAGCTTGACCCGGGGACGGCCCGCGTCCCGGCCCCGCGCCCGTTCGGTCCGGTCGATGGCCGCGAGACCGCGCGCGTCCACGAGCCCTGCGCTGCGGTTCCTGGCCAGCCTGCGGAACTCCGCCGACGTGCCCGTCGGCTTCGGCAGCGCGCCCGCGACCGCGTCCGCGAGCAGCGTCCCGACCGTCTCCTCCGCGCACGCCCGGTTGGCCCCGATGCCGCCGGAGGGCCCGCGCTTGATCCAGCCGACGACATAACCGCCCGCCATGCCGCCGATCCGGCCCGCCTCGTGCGGCACGGTGCCGGTGGCCTCGTCGAACGGAAGGCCCGGCAGCGGCACGCCCCGGTAGCCGACGGCCCGGACGAGCAGCCCCGCCCCGATCTCCGTACCGGACTCCGCCCCGTCCTCCGTCACCCGGACCGCCCGCACCGCGTCGGTCCCGAGCGCCTCGACCGGAGCGGAGTGGAAGCGCAGCACGATCCGGCGCCGGTCCGGCGCGGGCGGCTCCGTCCAGTCCACCGCCTCCCGGGCCGTGTCCCGGAGCAGCGCCGCCTTCTCCCCGGCCGCTGCCGCGTCGATCGCGGCGCCGGTGCGCGGGTCCCGGTCGTCGACGACCAGGTCCACGCCCGGGAGGTGCTTGAGGGCGAGCAGTTCGGAGGCCGTATAGGCGGCGTGCTCGGGGCCCCGGCGGCCGAGCAGCACCACCTCGCGGACCCGGGCGCCGCTCAGGGCGGCGAGGGCGTGGTCGGCGATGTCGGTGCCGGCGAGGGCGGCCGGATCCATGACGAGGACGCGGGCCACGTCGAGCGCCACGTTGCCGTTGCCGACCACGACGACCCGCCCGGCGGAGAGCGGGACGGCGTCCGCGCCGGTCTCCGGGTGCGCGTTGTACCAGGAGACGACGGAGGTCGCGGAGACGCTGCCCGGCAGGTCCTCGCCGGGGATGCCGAGCCGCCGGTCGGAGGGCGCGCCCACCGCGTAGATCACCGCGTCGTGGTGGGCGGCCAACTCCTCGGCGGTGACGTCCTTTCCGATCTCCAGGCCGAGCCGCATCCGGACGCGGGGGTGGGCGTGGAAGCGGGCGAAGGTCTCCCCGACGCCCTTGGTCGCCGGGTGGTCGGGAGCCACGCCGTAGCGGACGAGACCGCCGGCCACCGGCAGCCGGTCGATCAGCGTCACCTCGGCGTTGGTGTGCAGGAGCAGGTCCTCGGCGGCGTACATGCCGGCCGGCCCCGTGCCGACGACCGCGATCCGCAGCGGGGCGAAGTCGGACGGGAGCGAGCGCGGGAAGGAGGGTTCGTCCCAGGTGTGGAAGGTGGGCGAGGCCACGGCCGGCGGCTCCTCGCGGCCCGCGTAGTACTCCGCGTTGATCGCCTCGTACTCCCGCAGCCGTCCGGTGAGGCGGTCGGCCGGGAAGATCGCGTCGACCGGGCAGGCGTCGGCGCAGGCGCCGCAGTCGATGCAGGCCCGGGGGTCGATGTACAGCATCTCCGTGGTGCCGAAGTCCGGTTCCCCGGGCGTCGGGTGGATGCAGTTGACCGGGCAGACGGCGACGCAGGTCGCGTCGTTGCAGCAGGTCTGGGTGATCGCGTAGGTCATCTCGTCGACTCGGTTCGGGTGCGGGGTTCGGGTGCGAGGGGCGGGGTCCGGCTCAGATCAGGCTGGCGCGCCGGTAGATGAGGAGCGCGGGCCGGGTGAGCAGCCGGGCCGAGGCGAGGAACTCCATGAGCCCGGCGCAGCTGGAGCGCAACTGGGACTTGTAGTGCTCGTTGGCCGCGGCCTCGCGCCGCGCCCGCTCCGGGTCGAGTCCGGCCTGCGCGTACACGTCGGGGCTGACCATGCTGGTGACGATGTAGTACGAGGCGATGGCGACGACCAGGGCGTGGAAGTGGCGGCGGGCCGTGCTCGCCCGCGCGAGGCGGCGGCGCGTCTCGTCCCGGGCGAACTTCATGTGCCGGGACTCCTCGACGACGTGGATGTTGCTGATGGTGCGGACGAAGGGGGCGACCCGCTCGTCGCGCATCCAGTCGCGCTGCATGACGTCGAGGACCTCCTCGGCGACGAGGATCGCGGCGTACGCGGCCTCGCCGAAGCCCACCGTCTTGAAGGCGCGGCCCAGTTCGAGCACCGCGCGACGCGGCCGGTAGGCGGGGGCGCCGAGCTTCGCGGAGCCGCGGCCGAACATGATCGAGTGGCGGCACTCGTCCGCGATCTCGGTCAGGGCCCACTGGAACCGGGGGTCGGTGGGGTCCTTCGCGTACATGTCCCGCAGCACCATCTGCTGGAGGATCATCTCGAACCAGATGCCGGTGCTGGCGACCGAGGCGGCCTCCTGCCGGGTCAGCTCCTTGCGCTGCTCCTCGGTCATCTCGTTCCAGTAGGCCGTGCCGTAGAGGCTGTTCCACTCGGGGCTCTGGCCGTGGAAGTTCTTGTCGAGGGGGGTGTCCCAGTCGACCTCGGCGGCGGGGTCGTACGAGAGCTTGGCCGCGGACCGGAGCAGCCGTTCGGCGACGTCCGCGTCCGAGACGTTCCCGTCCTCGGCTTCGTCGTGGCTGCCCGGGCGAACGGTGCTGCTTGCCATGGTGCGGCTCCTTGGGTCGCGATCGACTCGGAGGCTTGTTAGACACTCCGTCTAGCAAGCTTGTTGGACGGAACGTATAGCAAGGTGCCCGCTCCGGCCTACCCCCCGGTAAGGACTTGTTCGCGAAACCTCCTCCGACGCCGGCGCGAACCGCCGCCGTACGCACGCGAACGGGGCCGGAGCCGTGGCGGCTCCGGCCCCGTCGGGGGGTCGCGCGGTGTCAGAAGGTCAGGTTCCAGGCGTCGATCTTCCCGGTGTCCTGGGTCGCGTTGTCGTTCACGCGCAGCTTCCAGACCCCGTTCGCCACCTCGGACGAGGCGTTGACGGTGTAGGTCTGGAGGATGTTGTCCGTACCGCTGCCGGTCCGGTTGTGCAGCGTGTAGACGCTGCCGTCCGGAGCCACCAGGTCGACCTTCAGGTCACCGATGTAGGTGTGCTTGACGTCCACGCCCACCTTGAGGGTGGCCGGCGCGTTGCCGGTCACGCCGCTGACCGTGATCGGGCTCTCCACCGTGGTGTTGTCGGGGACCGTGACGTCCGTCAGGTTCTCGAAGTACTTCCCGGGCGGCGGGGTCGAGCCGCCGACGGCCTTCAGTGCGTCGACCGCGCCCTCGCCGAAGAAGCCGTTCTTGGTCGTGGTGCCCTTGCAGCGGGTGTCCGACGGGCAGGCCCTGTCGGTCGCCTGGACGCCCAGCTGGTCCCGGATCTGCGCCGGGGTGAAGGACGGGTTGACGCTCGCGATCAGCGCCGCGACGCCGGCCACGTGCGGGGAGGCCATCGACGTGCCGCTCAGGTTGCCGTACTTGCCGCCCGGGAGCGTCGAGTAGACGCCGGAGGAGCCGTCGCCGCCGGGGGCCGCGATGTCGATGACGCCGTTGCCGAAGTTCGAGTACGAGGCCTTGGCGCCGCCGTTGCCCTGCGCGGCGACGGTCACGACGCCCGGCAGCTCGGTCGGGATGTCGATGCAGGCGTTGGTGATCGTGCGGGTGACCGGCGTCGAGTCGTTGGGGCTCTCGGAGTCGGTCGTCTTGTTCGCCAGGTCGTAGTCGGAGTTGCCGGCGGCGGCGACCTGGAGCGATCCCTTGCCCTCGGCGTACTCCTGCGCCCGGCGGACGCCCTCGATGATGGCGGCCTGGTCCAGGTTGTCCGGGCAGTTGAACTGCCACGGGTCCGTGTAGTAGCTGTTGTTGGTGACCTTGAAGCCGTGGTCACCGGCCCACATGAAGCCGCAGATCGTGTTCTCCGCGAAGAACAGCGTGCTGCCCGGCTCCGCGATGCGGACCGAGGAGATCTTCACGCCCGGCGCGACGCCGATGACGCCCTTGCCGTTCTTGGCGGCCGCGATCGTGCCCGCCACGTGCGTGCCGTGGGTGTCGACGTCCCGCCAGGCGCCCGCCCGCGTGTCCGCCTTGCCGTAGGCGCAGGAGGCCGAGTCGGCGGCGTTGAAGTTGGGCGCGATGTCCTGGTGCTGGTCGTCCACGCCGGTGTCCAGGACGCCGACCTTCACCGACGTGGAACCGGTGGTGACCGCCCAGGCCTGATCGGCCTTGATCTGCGTCATGTCCCAGCGGTTGGACTCCGTCGGCGTCGTCGACGACTGCGACGGGTTGGCCGGGAGGGCCGGGCTGTAGGCGTCGGCCGGGACGTCGGACGTGCGGGTCGCGCCGACCTGCTGGACGCCGGTGACCGTACGCATCGAGGAGGCGAACGTCGTGGACGTCGAGTGCGCCACGATCACGCCGATCGCGTCGTAGGTCGCGAAGACCGAACCGCCCTTGGTCGCCACGGAGCCGGTCACGGCGGAGGTGCCGCCGGGGGCCGTGATCACCAGGTACGCGCGGGTGCCCGCGGCCCAGGCGGCCGGGGCCGCCGCCTTCGTGGTGCCGGCCGTGCTCGCCCCCGCCGAACGGGCCGCGACGGGCGCGGTGTCCGACGTTGCTGCGTGGGCGAGACCGGCGGGGGCGGCGAGCGCCACGATCGTGCCGAGCGCCGCGACGGCCGTGGCCGAGGTTCTCGACCGGCCGGCCGTCCGGCTGGATATGAGGGAAAACATTGCGTCCTCCGATGACCCGGTGGCGCCTGTGGCACCGACCGGGCCCTGTGATGTGTGGGGTGGACGCAAGATCCCAGAATCGCTCCCCGGAAGGAAGTGTTCTGTCCGAGAAGCCTGTTCGCGTTACGTACTGTTGACCTGTGGCGCCGGAAACGCGGGATTTCCTGGACGGATGTCCGGTGGGAGAGGGAAGCGGAAGACGGTGTGCGCCCTCCGCTTCCGAAGTGCCGGCGGTCCCTTCCAGGTCCGGACCTGCGGCGACTCGGGGTACGGCTCCGTGATCGAACGGCGCCGTCGCACCCTTCAGGGGCGCGGCCAGGGGCGGCCCTCCAGGCGCTCGATGTCGCGGTTGAAGCGCTCCAGGAAGGCGGCGAAGCGGGAGACGTCCTCGGGGGACCAGTGCTCCATCACGCGCTCCAGACCCGCGACGTTCGCCGCGCGGTCGGCCTCCAGGCGCCGTTCGCCCTCCTCCGTGATGCGGAACTTGCGGGCGATCCCGCCGTCCGGGTCGGGGATGCGCTCCACGACCCCCGCGCGCAGCATCGCGGCGGTCTGCCGGTTGAGGGTGGAGGCGTCGAGGCCGAAGGCCTCGCTGAGCTGGCCGATGGACATCGGCCCGTGCATCCGGACGCGGCTCAGCAGGACGTACGCGCTGCGGTCGAGCTGCCCGCCGCCCGCGCGGGAGCGGGGCGCGTACAGGTGCGCGTGCCGGCCGAGCAGCATGGTCTCGAACTCGACCAGGTGAGTGGGCTTGTCCACGAGCCGGTCCACGGGTTCGTTCCCGAGTTCGTCCACGGGCTTGTCCACGGGCTCGTCCACCGGCTTGTCCACGGGTTCCTCCATGGAGGCATTCTCTCCTGCGGCGATGCGATGTGCATCATGCACAGTTTGTGTGTTCGGCAATTGATGTGCATGATGCATAAGCATCATCGTGAAGACCCAGGGAGAACACGTGGACGGCTCCAAGCCCGACGCCCGACCCGGAGGCGTCGTCGGCGTCCTCGCGCTCGCGGGCATCGTGGCCGCACTCATGCAGACCCTGGTGGTGCCACTCATCGGCGACCTTCCCCGGCTGCTCGGCACCACCGCGTCCAACGCCTCCTGGGTGATCACCGCCACCCTCCTCGCGGGCGCCGTCGCCACCCCCGTCGCCGGCCGCCTCGGCGACACCCTGGGCAAGCGGCGGGTCCTGCTCGTCTCCGTGGTCCCGCTCGTCGCCGGCTCGGTCGTCTGCGCGCTCGCCTCCTCCGTCGTCCCGATGATCGTCGGACGCGGCCTCCAGGGCCTCGGCATGGGCGTCGTCCCCCTCGGCATCAGCCTGCTCCGCGACATCCTGCCGCCGGAGAGGCTGGGCGGCTCCATCGCCCTCATGAGCGCCTCCATGGGCGTCGGCGGCGCCCTCGGCCTGCCCTTCTCCGCCGCCGTCGCCGAGAACGCCAACTGGCGCGTCCTCTTCTGGGTCGCCGCCGGCCTCAGCCTCCTCGTCGGCGCCCTGATCTGGCGCCTCGTCCCCGCCGGCCGCCGCGCCGCCGCCCCCGGCCGCTTCGACCTGCCCGGCGCCCTCGGCCTCGGCACCGGCCTCGTGGCCCTGCTGCTCGCCGTCTCCAAGGGCGCGAGCTGGGGCTGGGGCAGCGCCACCACCCTCGGCCTCTTCGCCGTCGCGGTCGTCGTCCTGCTCGCCTGGGGCGCGTGGGAGCTCCGTACCCCCGACCCCCTCGTCGACCTGCGGGTCACCGCCCGTCCCGTCGTCCTCATGACCAACGCCGCCTCGGTCCTGGTCGGCTTCGCCATGTACGCCCAGTCCCTGGTCGTCCCCCAGCTCTTCCAGCTCCCCGAGGCCACCGGCTACGGCCTCGGCCAGTCGATGATGGCCATGGGCCTGTGGATGGCCCCGGCCGGCCTGATGATGATGATCCTGGCCCCGCTCGGCGCCAAGCTCTCCGCCGCCCGCGGCCCCAAGGTCACGCTCTCCGTCGGCGCCCTCGTCATCTCCGCCGGCTACGGCTCCTCCCTCGCCCTGATGGACTCCACCTGGGGCCTGCTCGTCGTCACCCTCGTCTGCAACACGGGCGTCGGACTCGCCTACGGCGCCATGCCGGCGCTCATCATGGGCGCGGTGCCGCAGGAGGAGACCGCCTCGGCCAACAGCTTCAACACCCTCATGCGCTCCATCGGCACCTCCGTCTCCGCCGCCGTCATCGGCGTCGTCCTCGCCCAGATGACCACCACCCTCGGCGGCCACGCGCTGCCCTCCGAGGACGCCTTCCGCGTCGCCATGCTCATCGGCTGCGGGGTCGGCCTCCTGGCCTCGGTCGTCGCCGCCCTCGTCCCGGCCCGGCTCGCCGCCGCCGGCCCCGCCGACGCGACGGGCGCGGGTACGGAGGAGGGCGGGGCCGCCGTACGGGCCTCCTCCGAGGCCGAGGCCCCCGCCTGACCCGCCCCGGACCGGGCGGCGGCGTCACGGGACACGTGGGGACGGATCCCGCGACGGCGCCGCCCACCCGTCCGGCGGCCGGTCGCAGAGGCGCCCGCCGGACGCCGAAGGGCCCCGGCGGCCGTGGAACACACGGTCGCCGGGGCCCTCACGGGCATTCCGGGGGTACGCCTCTCAGGCCTCCTCGGGCCCTCAGGCCTCCTCAGGTCTCCTCGGGCCCCTCAGTCCTCCGCCTCCAGCGTGAACAGCGCCCCGTCCGGGTCCCGCACCACCGCGCGCCGCCCGCCGCCGTCCGGCTGCCGCACCCCGCCCCACTCGCCGCCCGGCACCAGCGAGCCGCCGTGCTCCAGGGCGGCCGCCTCCGCCGCCTCCAGATCGGGCACCCGGAAGCGGACGAGCCAGCGCGGCCGCAACTGCGGCCGGGGGGAGGCGGACTCGACGGGACCGCTGTTCAGCCGGGCGACGGCCTCCCCGTCGTGCCGCAGGACCACCTGGTCGTCCTCGTAGGACACCTCGCAGCAGTTCGGACTGCCGTCCGCCCACTTCAGCACCCCGCCGTAGAACACGGCCGCGTCGAACGCGTTGCGGGTGTGCAGCTCCACCCAGGCCGGCGCCTTCCGCTCGCCGATCTCCCAGCGCGACACCCGCCGCCCCTCCCACACCGCGAACGCCGCGCCCTCCGGATCGGTGGCGAGCGCCGCGCGGCCCCGGGGCGGGAACGCCATCGGGCCCACGCCGACGGTGCCGCCGCGCTCCCGGATCCGCCCGACCGCCGCGTCGGCGTCGTCGACGGCGAAGAACACCGTCCAGGCCACCGGCACCTGCATCTCCGCCGCCACGGCCGCGATCCCGGCCACCGGCACCCCGTCCCGCTCGCCCACCGCGTACGCGTCGCCGAGGGCTCCCCGCCGGAACGTCCAGCCCAGCACGGCCCCGTAGAACCGTTCCGCCGTACCGAGATCCCGTGCGGACAGGTTCAGCCAGCACGGTGCTCCCATGGCATCCCCGGTCGTCGGTCCCGCCACCGGCGCCACCTCCTCGTCGTCCTGCGTCCAGAGCGCGTCCTCGTACCAGGGTGCCCCCCGCGTCCGGAGTGCGCCGTGCGCCCCTTCCCCATTCCGCCGCTCCGCATGCGCGGGTTCACCCACGTGCCGCCGATCGCCGCCCGGACGAGGGAGCGCGGATCAGCGGACCGCGTGCGCCGCCCGGGCCGCGTAGGCGCGGACGTCCGCGTCGGGATCGTCGGCCGCCCCGGCCAGGGCGGCCCCGGCCGCCGGGTCGTCCCGGTGGGCGAGGAGCGAGAGGACGGCCGCCTTCCGCACGTCCGCGTTCGCGTCCGCGAGCACCGGCGCCAGGGCCTGTACGGCGAGGGCGGACGGGGCCGCCCGGAGCGCGGTCGCCGCCCCGGCCCGCACCTGCCAGGCGGGGGCACCGAGCGCCGCCGCGGCCCGTGCCGCGTACTCCGGCGGGCAGCCGGTGCCGGCCAGGGCGGCGAGGGCCGCGCCCCCGACCAGCGGATCGGCGTCGTCGAGCAGCGGCGCCAGCGGCCCGGGCCGGGGGTCCCGCACGGCCGCGAGACCCCGGGCCACCGCGACCCGCACCTCGCGCGCCGGGTCGGCCGCCGCCCGCGCCAGCTCCGCGACCGCGTCCACCGAGACGAGGGCCCGGACGGCCCCGACCCGCACCTCCACCTCCGCGTCGCCGAGCGCCGTCGCGTACAGCGCGGCGTCCCCGAGCCGCAGCGCCCGCAGCACGTCGAGCGCGGCGGCCCGCACGGCCGGATCGGGCACGCCGAGGGCCTCCCGCAGCCCGCCCCCGAGCACCGGCTCCGCCGGCAGCACCTCGACCAGCTCGCGCAGGGCCGCCGCCGCGGCGGCCCGCACCGGGGGCGAACCGTCCCGCAACCGCGCCGCGAGCGCGGGTCCCGTCCCGGCCGGAGCGGTCTCCCCGAGGGCGGTGACGGCGGCGGCCCGCACCGCCGGATCGGTGTCCTCCAGATACGGGGCGAGCACGTCCAGACCGGGGGAGTCCTCGACGAGACCGAGCAGTTCGAGCAGTCGGGGAGAGGCCGCCGTCGCCGTCGGAGCCTCCGCCACCGGTTCCCGCGACGGCGCGGCCGGCCGCGCCGCCGGGGCCGCGTCCCGGGGACCCGCCGTGGCCACCGGTACGAGCTCCACCTCGCCCAGGTGCCGCTCGGGACCGCCCGGCGGCGCGAACTCCGGCACCGGCACCAGATACGGCTCCACCGGCCGCGCCGTGAACTCCATCGCCCCGGAGGGGGACTTGCGCAGGTCCAGATGGTGCAGCCAGCCCGCGTCGTCCCGCTCCGGGTGGTCGAGCCGCTCGTGGTAGAGCCCCCACCGCGACTCCGTCCGGGCCAGCGAGGCCCGCGCCGCCATCTCGGCGCAGTCCCGGATGAACGACACCTCCGCGCACCGCATCAGCTCGTGGGCCGTGCGCGCCCCCATCCCGGCGATCTCCCCGGACATCCGGTCGAACGCCTCCACCGCCAGGGAGAGTTTCGCGCCCGTCTTCGGCGGCGCCACGTAGTCGTTGACGAACCGCCGCAGCTTGTACTCGACCTGCGGCTGCGGCGGCCCGGCCGGGCTCCGCAGCGGCCGGTAGATCAACTCGTGCGCGTCCAGGACCTGTCGGCGGTCGAGCTCCCCCTCGTACGCCGTGTGCTTCGCCGCGTCCTCGCCCGCCAGGTCCCCGAAGACGAACGCGCCGATCATGTAGTTGTGCGGCACGGAGGCCAGGTCGCCGGCCGCGTACAGCCGGGGCACGGTCGTCCGGGCGTGCGCGTCCACCCGCACCCCCGAGGCCGAATGGCCCCCGCACAGGCCGATCTCGGAGATGTGCATCTCGATGTCGTGCGTCCGGTAGTCGTGGCCGCGCCCCGCGTGGAACGTGCCCCGGGTGGGCCGCTCCGTGGTGTGCAGGATCGACTCGACCGCGCCGACGGTCTCCTCGGGCAGATGGCTCAGCTTCAGGTACACCGGCCCCCGGTCCGAGGCGAGTTCGGCCGCGAACTCGACCATCATCTGCCCCGACCAGTAGTCCGACTCCACGAACCGCTCGCCGTGCCGGTTCACCTGGTACCCGCCGAACGGGTTGGCGACGTAGGCGCACGCCGGACCGTTGTAGTCCTTGATCAGCGGGTTGACCTGGAAGCACTCGATCCCGGTGAGCGCCGCCCCCGCGTGGTACGCCATGGCGTAGCCGTCGCCCGCGTTCGTCGGGTTCTCGTACGTGCCGTACAGATAGCCCGACGCGGGCAGCCCGAGCCGCCCGCAGGCGCCCGTCGCCAGGATCACGGCCCCGGCCCGTACGAGGACGAACTCGCCCGTGCGGGTGTGGAACCCGGCGACGCCGACGGCCCGCCCGTCGTCGGGGTGGGTGAGCACCCGGACCGGCATCACCCGGTTCTCGATCCGGATCCGCTCCCGCATCTCGCGCCGCCGCAGCTGCCGGTAGAGGACCTTCTTGACGTCCTTGCCCTCCGGCATCGGCAGCACGTACGAGCCGGACCGGTGCACCTGCCGGACCGCGTACTCGCCGTGCTCGTCCTTCTCGAACTTCACCCCGTACGACTCCAGGCGCCGCACCATCGCGAAGCCCCGGGTCGCCGTCTGCCGGACGGTGGACTGGTCGACCAGGCCGTCGTTGGCGCGGGTGATCTCGGCGACGTAGTCGTCCGGTTCGGCCCGGCCCGGCACGACCGCGTTGTTGACGCCGTCCATCCCCATGGCGAGGGCGCCGGAGTGCCGGACGTGCGCCTTCTCCAGGAGCAGCACGTTCGCCCCGCGTTCGGCGGCGGTCAGCGCGGCCATCGTGCCGGCGGTCCCGCCGCCGACGACGAGCACGTCGCAGGAGAGTTCGGTCGCGTCGGCGGGGTCGGGGACGGTCAGGGGGGTGTCCACGGGGTGCCTTTCGGAATGCGGAGGGGTGGGGAGGGGCCCGGCGGGGGCGTCAGAGGGAGTCGAGGACGCGACGGCGCAGCGCGGCCGTCGCGGGCGCGTGCAGGGCGTCCCGTACGCGCGGATGCGGCACGTCCAGGACCTCGCCGGATGCGAACAGGGCGACCCGGTCGCCGAGGTGGAGCGCCTCGTCCACGTCGTGCGTGACGAAGACGACGGTCGCGCCCGTCCCGCGCAGGATCTCCACCAGGAGGTCCTGCATCCCGGCCCGGGTGTGCGCGTCGAGCGCGCCGAACGGCTCGTCCATCAGGACCGCGCGGGGCCGCCCCGCCAGGGCGCGGGCCAGCTGGACCCGCTGCCGCTGCCCCCCGGACAGCTGGTGCGGCAGTCGGGCGGCGTGTCCGCCGAGCCCGACCCGCTCCAGCCACTCCTGCGCCGCGCGGCGCCGCTCGGCCCGGGGGACCCGGCGGATCGCGAGCGGCAGCTCCACGTTGGCGCGGACCGTCCGCCACGGCAGCAGGGCGTCGTGCTGGAAGACGAGCGCCCGGTCGGCGCCGGGCCCGCGCACCGCCTCCCCGTCCTGCGTGACCCGCCCCTCCAGGGGCGGCAGCAGCCCGGCGAGCGTGCGCAGCAGGGTGGTCTTGCCGCAGCCGGAGGGACCGACGACGGCGAGGAGCTCGCCGGGCGCGATCCGCAGCTCCACGGGACCGGACACGGCGGACCCGTCCGAATGGCCCAACCGGACATCGTGCAGGGCGAGTTCCGCTCCCGTGATGCGCGCGGTTCTCGTGGTGCTCATGGCACCGGCTCCTTCTCGGGCAGGGGTACGGAACGGGAGGACGTACGGGCGGGGGCGGCGGGAGCCGGGGAGACCGCCGCGCGGGCGGGCCCGGCACCGCCCCGTTCGGCCGGGCGCGGCAGCCAGGAGGTGACCCGGCGGCCGAGCGTCTCCACGGCGGTGGAGGTGAGCCACCCCAGCGCGCCGATGGTGGCCATGCCGACGAAGACCCCCGGGTAGTCGACGACCGTGTAGTCCTGCCAGGTGCGGTAACCCACCCCGTACTCGCCGGAGATCATCTCCGCCGAGATCACACAGATCCACGAGACGCCGATCCCCACCGACAGACCGCCGAAGATCCCCGGCAGGGCACCCGGCAGGACCACCGAGAACAGCACCCGGGCCCTGCCCCCGCCCATCGTCAGCACGGCCTCCTCCCACACCGGGCTCAGGGCCCGCACCGCGTGCCGGGTCGACACCAGCACCGGGAAGAGGGCGGCGGCGCAGGTGATGAAGACGAGGCCCTGCTCGTTGGTGGGCAGCAGCAGGATCGCGACCGGGACCAGGGCGATGGCCGGGATCGGCCGCACCGCCTCCACCAGCGGGCCCAGGACGTCGGCGGCCCACCGGGACCGGGCCACGGCCGTCCCGGCCGCCACCCCCAGGACGGCCGCCAGGAGGAAGCCGACCGCGATCCGGCGCAGACTGTGGCCGAGGTCCTGCCAGTACGCCTCGGTGCCGACCCGGTCGGCGAACGCGGAGGCGACCTCCACGACCGTGGGGAACTGCTCGAACCGCAGCCACAGGTTGACGTCCAGGGAGGTCAGCACCTGCCACAGGCCGAGGGCGGCGAGCGGCGAGGCGATCCGGACGAGCCGGCGCACCGCGGGCGACGGGGCCGTGCGGCGGCCCGCGCGCGCGGACCGGGTCCGTCCCGCGCTCACGACGCCGACTCCACGGCCTGCGCGTACCCGACGATCCGGGCACCGGCGTGCCCGGCCGCGTACCGCTCCGCGCCCGCCCGGGTCACGAAGGCGCGCCACTCGCCGCCGTCCCGCACCCACACCGCCCGGTCGGCGAACCAGGGCGTCCCGGTCACCGCGTCCGGCACGTACGCGGCCCGCACCCGGTCCGCCCCGGCCTCCCCGACCGCCTTCAGGAGGGCGCCGGGGCTGTCGAGCGTACGGGTCGCACCCCGCCCCTTCAGCCACAGCTCCGGCTTCGGCGCGGCCGCCTCCGGATACGCGGCGCTAGGCACCGCCCGCTTCAGCGGGGCCGGGTCGACGAAGGCGTCCACGTCGACCTCCTTCACCAGGCCGGCCGCCGCCAGGACCGGCACGTCCTCCCGGAGCGCGGCGACCAGTTCGGGCCGGAGCGCCGGGTCGAAGGTGGCGATGCCCCGGGCGCCGTTGTAGAGGTAGACCACCTCGGCGGGCAGCCCGGTCTCCTTCGCCACCGACTCGGCGGACGCGACCGGCCGGGCGCGCAGCTCGTCCGTGGCCCGCCGCTGCGCGCGCAGGAACGCGTCGAGCACCGCCGGCCGCTCCTTCGCGAACCTCTCCCGCACGGTGACGCCGTGGAAGGTCGGCAGGTTCAGCTCGGCCCCGTCGTACAGCGCCGTCGCCCGGCCCTGGAAGGCGAGCAGACCCGGCCAGGCGACGAACTGGGACAGCGCGTCGACACCGCCCGCCGTCAGGGCCGAAGCACCCACGCTCGGCTGCTGGTTGAGTTTCCGGACGTCCTTCTCCGGGTCGAGACCGGCCCGTTGGAGCGCCCGGACCAGGGTGCCGTCGGCGGCCGACCCGACGCTGGTGGACACCTTGCGGCCCTTCAGGTCCGTCAGCGACCGCAGCGGCGAACCGGGCGCGGTCACGACGGTGTTGAGGCCGCCGCGCAGGTTGTAGCCGGTCACCGACACCAGCCGCGTCGGCTGCTTGAGCTGCTTGCCGCGCGCCGCGTTGAGGAGCAGCGGGAAGTCGCCCATCGAACCGATGTCGATCTTCCCGGCCGTCATCTGCGCGGTGATCGGGGCCCCGGTCGCGTAGTCCTGCCAGTTCACCCGGTAGGCGACGCCGTCCTCGCGGCCCTGTGCCGCGAGCTCCTCCTCGAAGTAGCCGAGGGAGCGCAACAGGGTGCCGGCGGTCACGGTGTTGATGGTCTTCGACTGGTAACCGACGGTCACCGTGACCGACTTCGCCCCGGCCCCGTCGTCGGCGCCGGACCCGCAGGCGGTGGCGAGCGGCAGCAGGAGCAGGGCGAGCGGAAGGGCGAGTCTTCGTGTCGACATGGGGGTTCGGCCTTTCACCGGAGCAGGTAGGGCATGTTGACGGTGACCGCGCCGGTGGGGCAGCGCGCCGCGCACGGGCCGCAGTACCAGCACTCGTCGACGTGCATGTACGCCTTGCCGTCCTCCTCGCGGATCGCGAGCGAGTCGAGCGGACACATGTCGACGCAGAGCGTGCAACCGTCGATGCACTTCGACTCGTCGATGGTCACGGGCACGTCGGCGCGCTGGGGGACCAGAGGCATGGCTGTCTCCAGGGAAGGGGTGTCGTTCGGGGGGCGTCGTGGTTCAGAGGGAGCGGCGCAGGATCCCGCTCATGGTGATGCGGTCGCCGCGGAAGCGGATGAACTCCAGGTCCACCGGCCGGCCGTCGGGCAGACAGGTCAGCCGCTCCAGCATCAGGACGGCCGCCCCGCGCGGGGCCTGGAGCACGGCGGCGGAGTGCGCGTCGGCGTTGACGGCCTCCAGGGTGATCTCCGCGTGCCCGAGCGGAGAGCCGGTGAGCTGCTCCAGGAGCCGGAAGACGTCCGTGTTCTCCAGGTCGCAGTCCAGGAGCCGGGCGCCGACGTCCATCGGCAGGTAGGACAGGTCCAGGGAGAGCGGCAGCCCGTTGAGGCGCCGCAGCCGCTCGATGCACAGCACGTCGGAGTGCTCGGGAAGCCCGAGCCGGTGGGCCACCGGGCCGGGCGCCCCGACCGGTCCCACGGTCCGCACCTCGTTGGTGACCCGGCCGTGCTCGTGCAGGGTCTCGGCGAGACCCTGGAGCCGGTCCAGGCCGTGCGGGTACTTCTCGCCGACCACCACCGTGCCGACCCCCGGCTGCCGGTCGACCAGCTGCTCGCCGCGCAGCAGGTCCAGGGCCTGCCGCACGGTGTTGCGGCTGGCCCGGTAGTCGGCCGCGAGGACGTCCTCCAGGGGCAGGACCCCGCCGGGGAAACCGCCCGCCAGGACCTGGTGGCGCAGCAGGTCGGCGAGCTGCCGCGCCCGGTCCGCCCGGAGACGCCGACGGCGGGCGGCGGCGACGGGGCGGGCGGCGGGAGCGGGTTCGGCGGGCATGACACGGAACGTAGCGGGGGACCGGCCCCGGTGGTGTTGCCACAACATTGCGCCACCTGACGCCCCCTCCGCACCCTTCTGACCTGGGGGTACGTGGAAGCGGCGACGAGTTCCGCCACTCGGCCGCCCATCACGTGGACGGTCGGCGGCCCACGATGTGGATCGGGGTGCGCGCCCGGGGCCGGGTCCGTCAGACCGCGTGCCCGTCGACCTCGTGGCGGAGGGCGGCGGAGAGCCGGTGGTGGAGGAGGCCGAGGACCGGCTCGCCCGGCCCGAACAGGCTGGCGGCGAGCTTCCAGTAGCGCCGGATCAGGACGCTGTCGCCCCGGTCGAGCACGGGGACGAGACCGCGCCGGAAGTCCGGGGTGTCCCGTACGCCCTGCGCGGCGGCGTACGCCGAGACGAAGCAGTCCAGAGCCCCGCCGGTCCGCCCGGTCCGCTCCTCCGCCCCGGCCAGCGCGTACGCCTCGGCCAGGCCCTCGTACAGCACGTCCGGCCGGTACGCGCCCTCCGGCAGCGGCTGCGCGCTCCGGCACGCGGCACCGGGGAACGGACCGGAGGCGAGCGCGTGCAGCCGGGCGAAGTCCAGTACGCGCGCGGGGCTCGGTTCCACCGGGGGCTGCGGCACCACCGAGTCCAGGACCAGGGACACCGTCCGGCCCGAGAGCCCCACCGGCAGGATCCGGCGCCAGAACCGGACCAGGGCGTCCGTGCCGGGCGGCGCGGGCACGGCGCCGAGCAGCCGGGCCCGGTCCGCGCGCTCCCCGTCGGGGCACTCCTGGAGCGACCGCAGGGCGGCCTCCTGCCAGCGCAGCGCGGCCAGCCGGGAGCCGACGTCCCGCAACCGGTCCGCGAGGACCTCCGCCGGAACCCCGTCCCGGTCGAGGACCCTCTCCACCTCGGGCACCGGCAGGTCGAGCGCGCGCAGGGAACGGATCAGAAGGAGCCGGTCGAGCGCCCCCGGCCCGTACCGGCGGTGCCCGCCCGAGCTGCGGGCCGCCTCGGGCAGCAGGCCGCGGTCGGAGTAGTAGCGCACGGTCTTGACGGTGACGCCCGCCCCGGCGGCCAGTTCCCCGATGCTCCACAGGCCGTCGGACACCACGACACGCACCTCCCGGAAAGGGCCGACCGTCCTCGGACACGCCCATTCTGACGCCGGGCCCGCCGTCCGTGGTGCGCATGCGCATGCGATACGGCGGGGTCCTTGTCCGACGAGGACGCCGGAAGCGGCTCTTGAACCTCCCGCAGGGGGAGGTCCTAGCGTCGGGGCGGCGGACACGGCCGCGAAAGATCCAGAAGAGGAGAGGAGACGCTCATGACGGCGTTCGTACTGGTACCGGGCAGCTTCACCGGCGGTTGGGTGTGGGAGGAGACGGCGGCCCGGCTCCGGAGGGCGGGCGACGAGGCGCACCCGGTGACCCTGACCGGCATGGACGGCCGGCGCGAAGGGGCCGGGACCGGGCTGAAGACGCACGTCGAGGACCTGGTACGGCTGATCGACGGCCTCACGGAGACCGAGGTGGTCCTCGTGGGCCACGGGTACGGCCTCCACCCGGTGCTCGGCGCGGCCGACCGGCGGCCCGGGCGGGTCACCCGGATCGTCGCCCTGGACACGCCCCTCCCGCAGGACGGAGAGCCGGCCGCGCGCTCCGTACCCGACCCCGGGGGCCGGGTCGGCGCGGACGGACGGGTCTCGCCGCCGACGCGGGAGACCCGGTCCCGCTGGGGCGGCCTCGAAGGCATCCCCGCCGAGGCCCTCGCCCGCCTGGAGCGCCTCGCCGTGCCCCAGCCGGCCGCCACGCTCACCGAACCGCTCCGCCCGACCGGAGCCGCCTCCGCCCTGCCGGTCACCGGCGTCCTGTGCACGGCCGGCGGGTCGGACATCTCCACGGTCGAGATGCTGGTGGAGTCGGGTCCGCCCCGGTTCCGCGCACTGGCCGACGACCGGTTCCGCTTCCTCGAACTCGCCACCGGACACTGGCCGATGCTCTCCGCGCCCGCCGAACTCGCGAAGACCCTGCGCCGCGCGGCGGCGGGCGAGGGCCACCGGGTGACCGCACCCGCGGACGGGCGGCCGACGCACCTCCGGCCCTTCCTGGAAGGCGTACGGGACGTCCCCGAGGTCCCGCGCGAACGCCACGGCCGGGTCGACCTCCACCTCCCGGACGCCGCAGGACCCCGGCCGGCGATCGTCTTCGTCCACGGCGGCCCGGTCGACCCCGACCAGCGGCCCACCCCGCGCGACACGCCGTTCCTCCTGGGATACGGGCGCCTCGCGGCGGGCGCGGGCGCCGTCGGCGCCACCCTGGACCACCGGCTCCACGGCCTCGCCGACTACGCCCTCGCCGCCGAGGACCTCGCCGGGGCCGTCGCACTCGTCCGCGCCGACCCGCGCGTCGACGGGGAGCGGATCGCCCTCTGGTTCTTCTCCGGCGGCGCGCTCCTCGCGGCGGACTGGCTCGACGCGCCCCCGCCGTGGCTGCGGTGCGTGGCCGCCACCTACCCGATGCTCGCGCCACTGCCCGGCTGGGAGGCGGTGGAGCCCCGCTTCCGCCCGGCCGACGCGGTGGGCGCGGCGGACGGGCCGCCGGTGGTCGTGACCCGGGCCGGACGGGAGCACCCGGCGATCGCGGCGACGGTCGAGGCGTTCCTGACCGCCGCCGGGAGGCGCGGCGCCCGCGTCGAGACCGTCGACGTGCCCCACGGCCGCCACGGCTTCGAACTGCTCGACCCCACCGAGGAGTCGGCCGAGGCCGTGGAGCGGGCGGTGGCGGCGGTGCTCTCGCGCCTGGGGGAGTGACGGCCGTACGCGCTCGCGGTCGGCCTACACCGCCCGGCGTGCCGGCGGACGGTCCCCTTGCCCGCGTGGGAGTGGGAGAACGACTGCTTCGCCTTCGCGTACCTGGGCGTCGAGCACGGGAACGGTCCGCCGCTGCGGCCGGAGTTCGTCGCCGGGGTGGCCCGCGTCCTCGGCCGTCGGACCCGGTTGCTCGCGGGGAAGACATGACCGTGCGCCGCCGGTGGGCCGGCGGCGCGTGGACGGGTCAGGGAGCGACCGTCTCCGTGGTGATCAGTTCGACCAGGGCCGGCAGGCCGCCCTCGGCCAGGGCGCGGCGCTGGCGGTCGGCCGAGGTGCCCTCCTGGAGCAGTCGGTGCAGCAGGGAGGACACCTCGCGGGTGTCGCCGGCCTCGTCGAGGGCGGGTGTGATGTGTTCGAGCAGTGAGCACAGCACGTCGCCCGCCCGGCGCGAGCACCCCTCCGGGTCGACGAGCAGGCCGCTCAGGCCGTGCCGGGCCGCGTGCCAGTTGGACGCCTGGAGGAGTTCGGGAGAGCAGTCGGGGAGCGGCGCCCCGGCCTTCTCCTCGCCGATCGCCGTGGCGACCAGGGCCCGGACGATCCCGGCGAACATGACCGCCTCGTCGGCGCGCAGCTGCACGTCGGCGCAGCGCACCTCGACCGTCGGGTACCGGTCGGACAGGCGGGCCTGCCAGTACAGCTGACCGGTGTCGGTGATGATGCCGGTGTCGAGGAGGGCCTGGACGCGGTCCTCGTGGTCCGCGAGCGAGGTGAAACGGGGCGGCGGGCCGCTGACCGGCCACCGGCCGAAGATCACCGTGCGCCAGCTCGCGAACCCGGTGTCGCCGCCGTCCCACAGGGGCGAGTTCGCGGACATGGCCACCAGGACCGGCAGCCAGACCCGGATGCGGCTCAGGACGGCGACGCCCATCTCGCGGTCCGGCACGGCCGCGTGCACGTGCATCCCGTTGACCAACTGCTCGGCCACGAGCTGCGGGGCCTGGGTGGACATCGCCAGGTAGCGGGCCTTCCGGGTGACCGGCACGGGTGCCGTCTCCCGGTAGGGGGCCGTCGCGCAGGCGGCGAGTCGGCAGCCGTTCCGCTCCGCCGCCATGCCGAGCGCGTGCCGCAGGCGCAGCAGGTGGCCGCCGACCTCCTCCAGGTCCGTGCACACCGGGGTGGCGACCTCCACCTGCGCCTGGAGCAGCTCCGACTGGACCTCGGAACCCTCGACGAGCGGCTGCAGTCCGGCGGACGCGCGCACCTGGTCACCGAGCGGAACCGGAAGGCATGTGTCCGGATCGAGCAGCAAGTACTCTTCCTCGACCCCAATAGTGATCATGTCTCCCGAATACCCCGGATCGGACAGAGGGAATCGGTCCGGAGGACACCGCTTTTCCGCAGGTCACGCGGGTGATACCACCCGGCTGCGGACGGTGAGGGAAAGCGCGTCCCCTCACGGGCCCAGATGGCGCTGCATCCAGTCGGCGGCGGTCCGGCGGAACAGCCGCCTGTTGTCCGCCCGCCGGAACTCGTGCCCCTCGTCACGCAGCGTGAGCATCTCGGCCGGCAGCCCCCGCTCCCGCGCGGCCCGCACCATCTGCTCGGACTCGCCCGGCGGAACGTTCGTGTCGTACTCGCCGTGCACCGCGAGCAGCGGCACGCGCAGCTCGTCGACCCGGCTCATGGGGGACAGGGCGCGCAGCAGCTCCCGGTCGCGCACCGGATGGCCGTACTTGTGCGCCGCCGACTCGGCGATCCAGGGCTCCGTCCCCGCGAAGAACGTCGCGAGGTCCGACATCCCGCACACCGCGACCCCGGTCCGGAACAGCTCGGGGTGCCACACGAGGGACGCCATCGTCAGATAGCCGCCGTACGAGCGCCCCATCACCGCCAGGCGCGTCGGATCGGCCAGGCCGTCCAGGATCACGTGCGCCGCGCAGTCGGCCACGTCGTCGATCGCCGCGAACCGCCCCGTACCGAGGTCTGCGTCCACGAACGGCCGGCCCCAGCCCGACGAGCCGCGCACGTCGGGCGCGAAGACGTCGAGGCCCCGGCCGAGGAGTTCGTGGTACAGCGGATCGAACACCGGTCGTTCCTGCTCCTCCGGCCCGCCGTGCAGATGGATCACGCAGGGGGCCGGACGTCCGGCGTCACGGCCGGGCGCCCGGTAGTACCACCCGCCCAGGTGCAGCCCGTCGCGGGCCACCGGCCGCAGCGGTACGGGCCGTACGGGCGGCCGGCCCGGGGGCACGGCGTCCTCGTCCCGTGACGACCACGGCGTCCGCGCCGACAGCGCCCCGGCGCCGGGAGGGGCCCACCACACGCCCGGACGGCGCTGCGGACCCGACACGGCGAGGACCATCCCGGCCGGTCCGGCCCGGGTGATCCGGGTGACCACCTCGTGCGGCAGCGGCACCCGCCGGGGCCGCGCCGCCGTGGACAGGCTCAGGGTCTCCAGCTCGCTCGCGCCCCGCACGTTCCACGCGAGCGCGGCCGTGCGCCCGTCCTCGGCGAACGCGAGGAGCTCCAGGTCGCTGTCCTCGCGCTCGGCCACCACGGACAGGCCGAGACGCCCGCCGTCCTCGTCGAGGGAGGCCGCGAGGAGCGCCGCGAACCGGCGCTCGTGGTCGCTGCGCAGCCACAGCGTGCGTCCGTCCCGCGCGAACCGTCCGATCCACGGGTCCCCGTCGCCGACCCGCAGGACGGACCCGGTCGTGAGATCGGCCGTGCGCACCACCACCGCCTCCCGCCGGCCGCGCGGTCCCCGGCGCACCAGGGCGAACCGGCCGTCCTGGCTGACGTCGCACACCCGCAGCGTCGCGGCGCCCGACTCGGCGGCGACGAGCACGGGGGACGCGAGCCCGGAGGGATCGACCAGATAGGCGGTGAGCCGGTCCGGCGCCCCGCCGTCGAGACCGGGGCCCTCGCCGTCGAGGCCGCTCGTCCCCGAGCCGGGGGCGAGACCGGGGACGACGGGGCCGAGGCCGGGGACGACGGGACCGAGACCGGGGACGACGGGGCCGAGACCGACAAGGCCGGGGCCGTGCCCGGGCCCGGCCCCGTCCGATCCCACGTCCCCGCGCCCGGCACCGCCCAGCAGCGTGGCCGGGCCGTCGCGCTCCGCCCAGCCCGCGGGCAGGTCCGCGAACACGGTCTCGTGGTCCGGGGAGGTCTGCTCCCACTGGGCCGTGCGGCCCGCCGGGGGCGGCGGCTCGGCCACCGTGACCGCCACGGCCGAGCCGTCGCGCGTCCAGCAGCCCAGGTAGGCGGAGCTGCCCGCGTCCGCGCCCGCCACGATCCGGCGGCCGGTGCCGTCCGGTCGTACGCACAGGACGCGGGTGTGCTCGCCGCCCCCGGGGGCGACCGTGTAGGCGATCCACCGTCCGTCGGGGGACCAGGCCACCTCCGTGACCGGATCGGGGTCCGCGTCGAGGAGGTGGATCTCCTCGCCGTTCACCGCCCCGGTCCAGAGCTGGGGGACGCCCGTCCGGTCGCAGATGAACGCCACCCATTCGCCCGTGGGGTCCACGGACGGGTACCAGCAGCCGTGCGAGACCAGTGGCCGGGGCGTGTCGCGGGTCCCGGCGGCGTCGGCCAGCGGCACCGGCACGGGCGCCGCCGACATCGCTCCGATCAGTCGATCCCGTGCGTCTGCAGCCATATCTCCAGCAACGCTACGTGCCACAGGGCGTTCGCTCCTCGCTTCGTCCGGTGGTGGTCGGGGGCGGAGAGCAGTTCGGCGACGTACTCGTCCCGGAAGACGCCCCGTGCGCGTGCTTCCGGCGCGGACAGCGCCTGACGCACCCGTTCGAGGACGGGCCCCGCCATGTGGCGGATGGCCGGCACCGGGAAGTAGCCCTTGGGCCGGTCCACGACCTCGCGCGGCAGCAGCTTCCGGCCGGCGTCCTTCAGCACGCCCTTGCCGCCCTGGGCCAGCTTCAGCTCCGGCGGGCAGGCCGCCGCCAGCTCGACCAGCTCGTGGTCCAGGAACGGGACTCTCGCCTCCAGTCCCCAGTCCATGGTCATGTTGTCCACCCGTTTCACCGGGTCGTCGACGAGCATGACGTGGGTGTCGAGCCGCAGCGCCGCGTCGAGCGCGGTCTCGGCCCCCGGCACGCCCATGTGCTCCCGGACGAACAGGCCGGACTCGTCCCGGCCGGTCAGCAGGTGCGGCTGGAGGATCCTGGCGAAGTCGGAGTGCGGACGGTCGAAGTACACCTCCGCGTACTGCTCCGGCTCCCGCTCGCGCGGCACGGAGGCCAGGTCCGGGTACCAGCGGTAGCCGGCGAACACCTCGTCGGCGCCCTGGCCGCTCTGGACGACGCTCACCTCCTTGGAGACCAGCTCCGAAAGGAGGTGGAACGCGACCACGTCATGGCTGATCATGGGCTCGCTCATGGCGAGGACCGCGCTGTCCAGGGCGGTCGACACCCGGTCCGAGGGGACCATGAGCTGGTGGTGCTCGGTGTCGTAGTGGCGCGCGACCAGGTCCGAGTAGTAGAACTCGTCGCCCTCCTCGCCGCCCTCCGCCTCGAACCCGACGCTGAACGTGGCCAGGTCCTTCTGGCCCTCCTCGGCGAGGAGCCCGACGATCAGGGACGAGTCGAGCCCGCCGGAGAGCAGCACGCCGACCGGCACGTCGGCGACCATCCGGCGGCGCACCGCCGTCCGCAGCGAGTCGAGGACCGCGTCGCGCCAGTCGCCCGCGTCCATGCCCGCGTACTCGGGACGCCGGGTGTACGACGGCTGCCAGTAGACCCGGTCGCGGTACGAGCCGTCCGGCTCCACCACGCGCACCGTGGCGGGCGGCAGCTTGCGCACTCCGTTGAGGACGGTCCGCGGGGCCGCCACCGTGGCGTGCCAGCTCAGGTACTGGTGCAGGGCGACGGGGTCCAGGGACGTGTCGACGCCGCCGCCCGCGAGCAGCGCGGGCAGGCTGGAGGCGAACCGCAGCCGGCCCGGGGAGTGGGACAGGTACAGCGGCTTGATGCCCAGCCGGTCGCGGCCGAGCACGAGCCTGCCCGTGTCGTTCTCCACGATGACGAAGGCGAACATGCCCTTGAAGCGGTCGACGCAGTCGACGCCCCACTGGTGGTACGCCTTGAGGACCACCTCGGTGTCCGAGGTGGAGAAGAACCGGTGCCCCAGGGTCTCCAGCTCCCGCCGGAGCTCCTGGTAGTTGTACACGCACCCGTTGAACACGCCCGTGAGCCGGGCCTCGGCGTCCGCCATCGGCTGGGCACCGCGCTCGGACAGGTCGATGATCTTGAGGCGGCGGTGGCCCAGGGCCACCGGGCCCTGCGACCAGATGCCCTGACCGTCGGGGCCGCGGGCCGCCAGACGCTCGGTCATGCGCTCCACCGCGGCCACGTCGGGCCGCCGGTCGTCGAAACGTATCTCACCGCTCAGACCGCACATGTCGCACCCGTTTCTCGAACCCCCGCCGCCCCCGGCGCGTCCGGGGCCTCGCAGCCCTCCTCGACCTCATGTGCATCACTCACTGCAGACTCCTCGAAGACAGGGAGCAGGTGCGCGTGCGCCCCTCGGTACGGGGTGCGCGGCGACCCGCTCCGTACCGCGACTGCCCGGCGGGCCGGGGATCATGCCTTCCGAAGAGTCACGGTGCGTACACCCTCCGTCCACCGCCACCTGGGGTTTTTGTCCTTTTCCCGGGGGAAGTCGAAGCAGCATGGACCACTCACAAGCACCCGTGCTCGACGCCCTGGCCGCGTACCACGCGGAGAACCAGACACCCTTCACCCCGCCCGGCCACAAGCAGGGCCGCGGCGCGGACGCCCGCGTGCGCGCGGTCCTCGGGGACGCCGTCTTCCGGTCCGACGTGCTGGCCACCAGCGGTCTCGACGACCGCACGTCCTCCAAGGGGATCCTGGAGAAGGCGCAGGAGCTGATGGCGGACGCCGTCGGCGCGAAGCACACCTTCTTCTCGACCTGCGGCAGCTCGCTCTCCGTCAAGGCCGCCATGCTCTCCGTCGCCGGGCCCCACGAGAAGCTGCTCGTGGGACGGGACGCGCACAAGTCCGTGGTGTCCGGCCTCGTGCTCGCCGGGATCGTGCCGGTCTGGGTGGACCCCCAGTGGGACGCCGAACTCCACCTCGCGCACCCGCCGTCCGCAGAATCCTTCCGCGCCGCCTTCGCCGAGCACCCGGACGCCCGGGGCGCCCTGGTCACGACGCCGACGCCGTACGGCACCTGCTCCGACCTGGCGGCCATCGCCGACGTCTGCCACGAGCACGGCGTGCCGCTCATCGTCGACGAGGCGTGGGGCGCCCACCTGCCGTTCCACCCGGACCTGCCGACCTGGGCCATGGACGCCGGCGCGGACGTGTGCGTCACCTCCGTGCACAAGATGGGCTCCGGCCTCGAACAGAGCTCGGTCTTCCACCTCCAGGGCGACCTGATCCAGCCCGAGGTCCTCAAGAACCGCGAGGACCTCCTGGGCACCACCAGCCCCTCCGTCCTCGTGTACGCGGCCCTCGACGGCTGGCGCCGCCAGATGGCCCAGCACGGCCACGCCCTCTACGACGACGCGCTCTCCCTGGCCAAGACGGTACGGACGCGGATCGACGGCATCGCCGGCATGCGCGTCCACGGACGCGACGACTTCTGCGGGCCCGGCCGCGCGGCCGACCTCGACCCCCTCCAGGTCATCGTCGACATCACCGGCCTCGGCACCACCGGCTACCGCGTCGCCGACTGGATCCGCGAGCGCCACCACGTCAACCTGCACCTGTCCGACCACCGCCGCACCAGCGCCCAGCTCACCCATGCGGACGACATCCACAGCGCCCAGCTCCTGCTCGACGCCCTGCGCGACGCCGCCGCGCACGCCGACGAACTGCGCCCCGCGCCCCGGGTGGAGGTCGCCGACCCGGCCGACCTGCGTCTGGAGCAGGTCATGCTCCCGCGCGACGCCTTCTTCGGGCGGGTCGAGCAGGTGCCCTGGGAGAAGGCCGTCGGCCGGGTCACCGCCGAGATGCTCACCCCCTACCCGCCCGGCATCCCCGCCGCACTGCCCGGCGAGCGGCTCAACGCCGAGGTCCTGCGGTACCTGCGCAGCGGCGTCGAGGCCGGGATGGTCGTGCCGGACGCGGCCGACACCGAGGTCAGGACCGTACGCGTGAGCGTCGAGGACTGACGGTCCCGTCTCCCCCGGGATCCGGGGGAGACGAGGACCCGTCACAGCCCCGCGGCCGCCTTCTCCCGGAAGCCGTCCCAGGCCCGCTCCGGCACGTCCGCCCGCAGCAGGACGTCCACCGCCGTGCAGGCGAGCGCCTCGGCCGCCGCCAGCACCACCCGCCGCGCCCGGGGCCCGGCCGCCGCCTCCGCGAACTCCGGCGTGTGGTCCGAACCGTCCGCGCCCATGATCGCGACGAACGGATGGATCGCGGGCACGCGCGTACTGACGTTCCCGATGTCCGACGACCCCAGATAGACGCCCGCCACGGGCTCCGAAAGGCGGATCCCCGCCCGCTCCAGGTGCCCGGCGAAGAGGCCGGACAGCACGTCGTTGTCCCGGAAGTGCTCGTACCGGCCGCCCACGTCCGTCACCTCCACCGTCGTTCCGGTGGCGAGCGCCACGCCCCGGGCGCACGTGCGCAGCTCCTCCACGAGCGCTTCCAGGGCCGCCGTGGTCCCGCCGCGCAGCCCGAAGAGTCCCTCCGCGTACTCGGGGACGATGTTCGTGGCCCGGCCCCCGTCCGTGACGATCCCCTGGACGTGCGACCCGGACGGCAGGCGCTTGTGCAGCACGCCGAGCGCGTTGAACAGCTGGATCAGGGCCCCCAGGGCGTCGATCCCCTCCGTGGGGCTGCCCGTCGGGTGCGCGGCCCGCCCGTGGAACCCCACCCGGATCTGCGCGCTGGCGGTCAGCGGGGCCCGCGCCCAGTCGTACACGCCCGGGTGGAACATCAGGGCCGCGTCCACCCCCTCGAACAGGCCCGCCTCCACCTCCGTCACCTTCCCGCCGCCGCGCTCCTCCGCCGGGGTCCCGACGGCGAGCAGCGTCCCCCCGGTTCCGGTTCCGGTTCCGGTCCCGGTTCCGGCCTCGCCGAGCGCGGCCCGCGCGGCGAGCGCCGCGCCGAGGCCGGCCGCCGCGATCAGGTTGTGCCCGCAGGCGTGACCGAGCAGCGGCAGCGCGTCGTACTCCATCAGCAGGGCGACGCACGGCCTCCCGCCCTCCGCCGGGCCCTCCCCTCCCGACCGTCCGACGAAGGCGGTCGGCAGCCCCGCCACGCCGCGCTCCACCCGGAAACCCTCCCGTTCGAGCTCGTCCGCGAGCAGCCGGGACGCCCCGTGCTCCTCGTAGGCCGTCTCGGGTTCGCGGTGCAGCGCGAGGCCCACCTCCCAGAGCCGGTCCGCCCGCGCGGCCACCTCCTCCCGGACACGGGCGTACACGCTTTCCGGGACACGGGCTTCCGGGGTGCGGGACACGGGGGCCTCCTCCGATGCGAACGATCGCCGACACCCCCGCGTCTTCCACGTCCGGCGCGCGCGACGCCCGGAACGGCCGCTTCTTCTCGGGACGCCGGAAGACGCACACGTACATCCCTCGGGGTCGGGTAGGCGCGGCGAACACGAGCGGTGACGGAGGACGGGAGAGGCGTGTCCGAGACGAAGACCCGGGTGGGCGACTGGTGTCGGCACCGGTGGCGCACCGCCCGCACGTCCCTGGAGGAGGCGGTACGGGGCCCCGGCGAGGCGCGCGACGGGATGCTGCTCCAGGCCAAGGGCGCGGCCGCCGCGACCGTCGCCTGGTGCCTCTCCTCCTGGCTGCTGCCCACGAACGTCACGGCGTTCGCCCCGTTCACCGCGCTCCTCGCCCTCCAGTCCACGGTCTACCGCTCGCTGCGGCACTCGGCCCAGTACCTGGGGGCCATGGCGATCGGCACGGCGGTGGCGGCGGGTTTCGGCAGCACCGTCGGCGTCCACGCCTGGGCCCTCTGCGTGCTGGTGTTCGTCGCCCTGCTGGTGGCCCGCCTCGACCTCCTCGGAGGACAGGGCGCCCAGATCCCGGTGGTGGCCCTCTTCGCGTTCGCCGGCGGCGGCGGACGGATCGACTACATCGGCCCCCTGGTCGCGTCCGCCGCCATCGGGGTCTGCTGCGGTCTCGCCGCCCACTTCGCCGTCGCCCCCTCGCCGCACACGGCCACGGCACGGCGCCGGGTCGAGGAGCTGGCCGACCGCGCGCGGACCCTCCTGCGGGACCTGGCCCGGACCGCCGCCGGGAAGTCCGGGGACGAGGACGTACGGGAGGAGGACTGGCCGCGCCGCTGCGAGGACCTGGCCGCACGGGCGAAGGACGCGCGCGCGGCGCTCGAGAGGGAGCAGGAGAACACCAGGCTCAACCCCCGCCGCCCCTGGAACAGCGCCCGCGCCTCGCTCCAGCGCTGCCACGAGACCATCGGCATGGTCGAGCGCGTCGGCACGCACGTCCGCTCCATCGCCCGCGCCCTGACGTACGAGCCCCGGACCCCCGAGCCGTCCGAGCCGCGCCGCGCCTTCGAGGTGTCCGTCTCGGCGGACTTCTCCGCCTCCTACGCCGAACTGCTGCACGCCATCGCCGAGGCGCTCGAAGGTTTCGCCCCGCCCCGGGGACCGGACGACCCCGACCGGCTCCGCGCCCGCGTCGAGGACGCCGAGCGCCGCTACGCCGAGGTGGCGACCGAGGCCGGGTCCGGCGGCCCGGGCGGGGAGGGGGAGTGGCCCGTGCACGGCACGGTCCTTGTGGAGGCGGCGCGGATCCTGGAGGAGATCAAGCACACGGCGGACCTCGCCGCCGACACGCGCGGCTGAGCGGTGACGAGGTCGCGGACGGCCGGACCCCCGGCCCGCGAACGCCCGGGACCGTGTCGGGTGCTCAGCTCACGGTCGTGACCACCGTGGCCGCCGTGACAGCGGCCGTCACCGCCTGCATGTCGCGGATCGCGCGGCGCACGTCCTCCGCCACCCACTGGCCGGCCGCGATCTCCTCCAGGCGCGGGGCGATCTCCTTGCGCGGCACGTCGGGGAAGGCGAGGCGGTGCAGCTTCGCGCCGTGCACGAGGGCGAGGAGGCCCGCCGCGCGCGCGTCGGGCTCGGCGCCGCCGAGGACCACGGACCGCAGCCCGTCCCGCAGTTCGCGCTCCACGGAACCGTCGGCCTCCGGGTAGCGGGTGACGGGGAAGATCCCCAGGACCCGGTGCTGTTCGGCGCGGACGAGACCCCGCCCGCGCAGACTGTCGATCGTGGCCTCCACGGCCTTCCGGGAGTCCTTCGTCAGCCACTCGGTGACCTTCGGGGCCCGGCTCCTCCGGCCCGCCCACTCGGCGATCCGCCGCAGCCGTTCGTCGAGGAGCGGAACGCCGGTCGGCGTCTCGTCCGCCACCCGCAGGCGTCCCCCGTCGACCGCCACGCGCCCGGCCAGGACGAGGTCGAGCAGGATGCCGCCGGCGACGGCCCAGGAGGCGGACTGCCTCTCCTTCGCCGCCCCCGACTCGTCGTCCAGCGACAGCAGCATGATCTCCTCCGCGAGCGTGACCGTCACCCAGTACCTCCTGTTGTCGTGCGCTCCCGGCGGCCGTTCTTCCGGTCGGACGCCCTTCCGCATCCCAGGACGGCCGGGCGCTCCCTCCGGTTCCCGCCGCGTACGGCCCGTCGCTGGTCTGGACCTCCCGGGCGCGGGACGCCAAGCTCTCCCCATGGACTTGGAGCTGAGGCACCTCAAGACGATCCGGGCCATCGCGGACGCGGGGAGTCTCACCCGCGCCGCCACCGCGCTCGGCCTCGCGCAACCCGCCCTCAGCGCCCAGCTCAAACGGATCGAACGCGCTCTGGGCGGCGAGCTGTTCGAGCGGGGCCGGGAGGGGGTGCGGACCACGGCGCTCGGCGACCTCGTCCTGGAACGCGCCCGCGTGGTGCTGCCCGCCGTGTGCGAACTCCAGGAGGAGGCGGTGCGGTTCGCCCGGGACGGGGCGGAGGGCTACCGGCTCGGCGGCACGCACGGCCCGCTGCTCGGCGGCCTCGTCGACCGGATCGCCCGCACCGACCCCGGCACGCCGCTGACCACGTACACCTCGTGGTCGGAGCGCGAGATCGCCGGTGGTGTGGTCGCGGGCCGGCTCGACTTCGCCCTCGTCGGCGTCTGCGGCGAGAGCGGACCGCCCGAGGCGGGCCGGCTCGCCTGGACGGAGGTCGCCCGCGACCCGGTGTACGTGATGCTGGCCGCCGACCACCCGCTGGCGTCCCGCACCGAGATCGAGCTGGCCGAACTGGCGGCGGAGGCCTGGACCGACGTGCCGGGCGACGGCTGTTTCGGCGACTGTTTCGCCGCCGCCTGCGTACGCGCCGGCTTCACCCCGGCCTGCGTGTACGAGACGGACACCGCCTCCTGCGTGCACCTGGTCCAGGTCGGCCGGGCCGTCGGCCTGTGCCGGGCCACCTTCCCCGTCACCCCCGGCCTCGTGACCCGGCCCCTCGCCGGTGCGCCGCTGGTCTGGCGGCACCTGCTCGGCTGGCATCCCGAGGGCCGCGCCGCCGGCCGGGCCGCCGCCGTCCTGAACCACACCAGGGCCGCCCACGAGGAGGCCCTGTCCCGCAGCGCCGGCCGCACGACGGCCCCGGCACCCCGCGAGGGCACCCCGCGCTGACGCGCGCCCGCCCTACCCGTACACCCGACCGCCCTCCCCGTACCCGACCGTCCTCCCGCACCCGCCCCCTGCCCCCGAACAACGCCCCGCCCCCGCCGCCCCTTCGGCCCCCGGCCATAACGCCGTGGCAGGGGCCGACCGACAACTGCCGTCTCCTCGCCGGGATCCCTACGGTTTCAGCAGATCCCCACCGCCAACCGAGGAGACTCCCCATGCTCCGACGACACGCCCGCACGGCGTGTACCGTGCTGGCCGCCGCCGGCCTGGCACTGGCCGGCCTCCAGGCCGGTTCCGCCACCGCGGCCCCGCACGGCGAGGACCGCGCCCCCACCGTCAGAACGGCGGCCGACGCCCTCGGCGCCGCCTCCGCGCAGCCCGAACTCCTCCGCGCCATGCAGCGCGACCTCGGCCTCACCCGCGCCCAGGCCGAGAACCGCCTCGCCAACGAGGCCGAGGCCGGGGCCAGGGCCGCCGGACTCCGCCTGGACCTGGGCGGCGCCTTCGCCGGCGCCTGGGTGGACGGCGCCGAGTCCGGCACCCTGACCGTGGCCACCACCCGCGCCGCCGACGCCGCCGCGATCCGCGCCGCGGGCGCGCGCGCCGAGGTCGTGACGCACGGTCTGACCGCCCTGGAGCGGGCCAAGGAGGCCCTGGACCGGGCCGCCACCGCCGAGGCGCCCGTCCGGTACGTCGACGTCCGCGCCAACGTCCTCGTCGTCGAGGAGGCGCGCGCCGGGGCCGGCGCGCGGCTCGTCGCGGCCACCGGCGTCCCCCGCGACCTGGTGAAGGTGGTCCGCACCGCCGAGGCGCCCCGCCCGCTGTACGACCTCCGGGGCGGCGACGCGTACTACATGAACGGCAGCGGGCGCTGCTCCGTGGGCTTCCCGATCACCAAGGGCACCACGCAGGGCTTCGCCACGGCCGGTCACTGCGGCCGGGCCGGCACCTCCACCAGCGGCTTCAACCAGGTCGCCCAGGGCAGCTTCCAGGCCTCGGTCTTCCCCGGCAACGACATGGCCTGGGTCGCCGCCAACTCCAACTGGACCGCCACCCCGTACGTGAAGGGCGCGGGCGGCGCCAACGTCCAGGTGACCGGCTCGGTCCTCCAGCCCGTCGGCTCCTCCGTGTGCCGCTCCGGCTCGACCACCGGCTGGCACTGCGGCACCGTGCAGCAGCACAACACCAGCGTGACCTACCCGGAGGGCACCATCTCCGGCGTCACCCGCACCACGGTCTGCGCCGAGCCCGGCGACTCCGGCGGCTCGTACATCTCCGGCAGCCAGGCCCAGGGCGTGACCTCGGGCGGTTCCGGCAACTGCTCCAGCGGCGGCACGACCTACTTCCAGCCGCTGAACCCGATCCTCCAGAACTACGGCCTGACCCTGAAGACCACCACCGACCCGGGCCCCGGCCCCGGTCCCGGCCCCGAGCCGGAGCCGGGCGGCACGTGGGCGGCCGGCAAGGTCTACGCGGCCGGTGACACCGTCACCTACGGCGGCGCCACCTACCGCTGCCTCCAGGGCCACCAGGCCCAGACCGGCTGGGAGCCGTCCAACGTCCCGGCCCTGTGGCAGCGCGTCTGACGCGCGGTCCGTCCTCGGGGTGACCGGGGGTGCCACGGCTCCGAGGGGGTGCCGCGGCACCCCCTCCTCGCGTGTCCGGGCCCCTCACGCCTCCGCGAGGCCGCCCCGGGCGATCACCTCCGCGTACCAGCGGGCGCTGTCCTTCGGCGTCCGCCGCTGCGTCGCGAAGTCCACGTGGACGATGCCGAACCGCTTGCCGTAGCCGTACGCCCACTCGAAGTTGTCCAGGAGCGACCACAGGAAGTAGCCCCGCACGTCCGCCCCGTCCTCCAGGGCCCGGTGGACCGCCGCCAGGTGCGCGTGCAGATAGGCCACCCGCTCCGGGTCCTTCACGTTCCCCGACGGGTCGGCGTAGTCGTCGTACGCCGCCCCGTTCTCCGTGATCACCAGCGGGACGCCCGGCAGTTCGTCCCGCAGCCGGACGAGCAGCTCGTGCAGCCCGTCCGCGTCCACCGGCCAGTCCATGGCCGTGCGCGGCCCCGGCGCCGGCACGAACCGCACGTGCCGCTCCGCGCCCGCCCACGGCGACGGCGACTCCGAGGAGCCCGCCGCGACGACGGACGGGGAGTAGTAGTTGATGCCGAGCGAGTCGATCGGCGCCGCCGCCGTCGCCAGGTCCCCCTCCCGTACGAACGACCAGTCCGTGACCGACGCGGTGTCGCGGACCAGGTCCTCCGGGAGCCGCCCGTGGAAGACCGGGTCCAGGAAGATCCGGTTGCCGACGGCGTCGATCCGACGGGCCGCGTCCAGGTCCTCGGGAGCCTGCGTGAGGGACCGTACGGCGTGCAGGTTGAGGGTCAGGGAGACCTCGGCGGACCCGGGCAGCGCGCCGCGCAGCGCCCGCGCCCCCAGGCCGTGCGCCAGGTTGAGGTGGTGGGCGGCGCGCAGCGCGGCCAGGTCGTCGGTGCGGCCCGGCGCGTGCACGCCGTTGCCGTAGCCGAGGAAGGCGGCGCACCACGGCTCGTTGAGCGTGGTCCAGGTCGCCACCCGGTCCCCGAGCGCGTCCGCCATGATGCCCGCGTACTCGGCGAAGCGGTACGCGGTCTCCCGGTGCGGCCAGCCGCCCGCGTCCTCCAGCTCCTGCGGCAGGTCCCAGTGGTAGAGCGTCGCCACGGGCCGGATCCCGGCCTCCAGGAGGGAGTCGGCCAGGCGCCGGTAGAAGTCCAGGCCCTTGCGCACGGCCGGCCCGCGCCCGGTGGGCTGGACCCGGGGCCAGGCGATCGAGAAGCGGTAGTCGGTCACGCCGAGCCGGCGCATCAGGGCGACGTCCTCGTCCACCCGGTGGTAGTGGTCGGCGGCGATGTCGCCGGTGTCGCCGTTGCGGACCTTGCCCGGCGTGCGGCTGAAGGTGTCCCAGATGGACGGGGTGCGGCCGTCCTCGGCCGCCGCCCCCTCGATCTGGTAGGCGGCCGTGGCGGTGCCCCAGCGGAAGCCCTCGGGGAAGCGGAGCGTGGTCGTCGGTTCGGTGCGGGCGTCGAGCGCGGTCATGGGGTGGGAACTCCCTGGGGTGAGACGTTCTGTGGGGAGGGGGAAGAGGCGGAGGGGGACGGTCAGCCCTTGACCGCGCCCTGCATGATGCCGCCGACGATCTGCCGGCCGAGCAGGCCGAAGACGAGCAGCACCGGCAGGGTGCCGAGCAGCGTGCCCGCCATGATCACGGACTGGTCGTGGACGTAGCCGCCGCCGAGCTGGCGCAGGGCGACCTGGACGGTGGGCTCGGAGGAGGTCAGGGCGACGACGGGCCAGAAGAAGTCGTTCCACGAGGCCATGAAGGTCAGCAGGCCGAGCACGGCCATGCCGGGCCGGGCGATCGGCACGACGATCGACCAGAAGATCCTGGCCGTGGACGCGCCGTCGACGCGGGCCGCCTCGATCAGCTCGTCGGGCAGCGACTGCACCAGGTACTGGCGCATGAAGAACACCCCGAACGCGGAGACCAGGCCCGGCAGGATCACCGACTGGAGCTGGTTCACCCAGCCCAGTTCGGCGATCAGCATGAACAGCGGGATCACACCCAGTTGCGGCGGGATCATCATGGTGCCGACGGTGACCGCGAGCAGCGCGCCCCGCCCCTTGAAGCGCAGCTTGGCGAAGGCGAAGCCGGCCAGGGTGCAGCACAGGACGGTGCCGAGGGTGATCGAGCCGGAGACGATGAACGAGTTGAGCAGCGCCTTGCCGATGTCGGCCTCTTCGAGGACCGCCTCGAAGTTCTTGATCAGGTTCGGTCCCGGGAGCAGGGTCGGCGGGACCTTCGCCAGGTCGGCGTTGGAGCGGCTCGCGGCGACGATCGTCCAGTAGAACGGGAACGCCGAGAACAGCACGGCGACGATCAGGATGCCGTAGGCGAGGGGGCCCGCGTGCAGGGTGCGGCCCGCCCGGGAGGCCCCCCGGCGCGGCGTCCGGCCGGGCTCCGGGGCGGGGGGAGCGACCGGGGGAGCGGCGGGCGCCGCCGGGGCGATCGGCGCGGTCATCGGCCGGCCTCCTTGCGGGAACGGCGGCGCGCGATCAGGGCGTTGAGCCCGACCAGCACCACGATGAGCAGGAACATCACCCAGGCGATGGCCGCGGCCCGACCCAGGTGGAAGAAGCCCCAGCCCTGCTCGTACATGTACAGCCCGAGCGTCTGGTACTGGTGCGAGATGCCGCCCGAGATCGACCCTTCGAGCAGCAGCGGCTCGCCGAACAGCTGGGTCGCGCCGATCGTGGAGACGATGACGGTGAAGACGATGGTGGGCCGCAGTCCGGGCAGCGTGACGTGGAAGAACTGGCGCCACCGCGAGGCCCCGTCCATCGCGGCCGCCTCGTACAGCTCGTCCGGGATCGACTGCATGCCGGCCAGGTAGATCAGCGCGTTGTAGCCGGTCCAGCGCCAGACGACCACCGTCGACACGGCGATCTGCGAGGCGACCGTGCCGTTCTGCCAGTCGACGGGGTCGACGCCGACGAGCCCGAGCGCGTAGTTGATCAGGCCGAAGTCCCGCCCGAAGAGCTGGGCGAAGACGAGGGTGGCGGCGGCGACCGAGGTGGCGTACGGCAGCAGGACCGCCGTGCGCAGGAAGGTCCGGCCGCGCATCCGGTAGTTCAGCAGGTGCGCCAGGCCGATCGCCATGACCAGCTGCGGGACGGTGGAGAGCACGCCGATGGTGAAGGTGTTGCGCAGCGAGGTCCAGAAGTATTCGTCACCGAAGAGCGCGGTGTAGTTGCCGAGTCCGCGCCACTCCATGTCGCCGGGCGTCTGGAGCTCCACCCGGTACAGCGAGACGAAGGCCGTGTAGATCAGCGGGAAGAGGCCGAAGGCGGCGAACAGGGTGAAGAACGGGGTGAGGTAGGCGTACGGGGAGACCTTCTGCCAGGTCCGCCGGGCGGGTCCGGGCCGCCGGGGCGGCGCGGCCGGCTTCGGCGCGGCCTGCCGGGGCCCGGCCGGTGTCTCGGGTGCGGTGAGGGTCACGGTGCGGCCCTTCGGTGTAGGGTCGGAGCGGGGAGGCGGGGCGCCGGACGGACCCCCTCTCCGGGGGTGTCCGTCCGGCGGCACGGGTCAGCCGATGGTGTTCTCGACGCCCTTCCTGGCGTTCGACCAGGCCTTCTCGGGGGCGGTGCCCTTGCGCTCGACCTCGCTCAGCGCGTTGGTGATCTGCTGGGCGATGTTCTGGTCGTGGACGCCGAGGACCTGGACGGGGGCCTCCTTCGCCGCGTCACCGAAGATCTTGCCGATGGGGGCGTTCGAGAAGAAGGGGTCCTTCGCGTCGGCGACCTTGTCGATGGCCCCGGTGGCGGAGGGGAAGTTGCCCTGCTTCCGGAAGAGCTTGGTCTGCTGCTCGGGCGCGGTGAGCCACTCGATTAGCTCGTACGCCTCCTTCTTGTGCTTCGCGGCCTTCGGCACGGCCAGGTAGGAGCCGCCCCAGTTGCCGGCGCCGCCGGGCAGCTTCGCGACGTCCCACTTGCCCTTGCCGGCCTCGCCGGTCTGGCCCTTGATGTAGCCGAGCATCCAGGCGGGGCACGGCATGGTGGCGAAGGAGCCGGCGGAGAAGGCCTGGTTCCACTGTGGGGACCACTGGTCGAGCTTGGCGCTCAGACCGTCGTCCGCGGCCCGGACGGCGTGGTCCCAGGCGGAGCGCAGGGCGGGGTTCTGCTCCCAGATCAGCTTCCCGGAGGCGTCGTAGTAGCGCTCCTTCTCCTGGCCGATCATGATCGAGTAGAGGCTGCCGATGCTGTCGAGCCAGGCGCTCTTGGCGGGGGCCTTCGCCTTGTACTGCTTGCCGAGGTCCAGGTATCCGTCCCAGGTGGCCCACTTCTTCGCGAGCTCCTCGCGGTCGGTGGGCAGCCCGGCCTGCTTGAACAGGTCGGCGCGGTAGCACATGGCCTCCGGGCCGACGTCCGTGCCGAGGCCGAGGACCTCGCCGCCCTTGCCGGTGGCGGCGGCCCACTTGGCGGGGGCGAACTGCTCCTTCAGGGAGTCGGCGCCGTACTTCTTCAGGTCCTCGAACCGGTCGGCCTGCTGCTGGGTGACGGAGGCGATGCGGCCCACCTCGATGCCCTGCACGTCGGCGAGGCCGGCGCCGCCGGCGAGCCGGGTCTGGAGGGACTTCCAGTAGTCGGCCTCGTCCTCGGTGTCCGTCTGCTCGACGGTGACGCCCGGGTGGAGCTTCTCGTACTCCGCGTAGAGCCCGGCCTCCTTGTACCCGAAGGAACCGAAGAGGTCGACGGTGATCGTGACCTTCCCTCCCGCGCTGTCCGAGGACGAGTCGTCCGTCGATCCGCCGCAGGCGGCGAGCAGGGCCCCGGCGAGCGTGACCGCACCCAGGCGGACGACGGCTCTCTTGGCGGCTCGGGCGATGGGCATGGGAAGCCTCCCTTGGCTCCGGAACGAGCGAGAGCGTTTGAGAGCGCTCTCAAGCGTGCGTGGGGAGCGTGCCCGTGCGGTGGTGCATCCGTCAAGGCTCGAAGGCGTAACGGACGGGAGGGGAGCTCAACTCCCGCCCGTGTTCAACCTCTTGACACGCTCGTTTCGAGGGTTTTACGTTTCCGTCACTCTGAGAGCGCTCTCAGCCATTCTGGAGGCCGTGCTTCCGGACTTTCGAACACGAGCCTCCCCGGCCCCGCGTCCCCCGTCCGCGTTCCTCCTCCGGGCCCCGCGCCCCTCCACGAGCCGCATCCCCGTTCCGAGTTCCACCCCGTTCCGAGCTCCATCCCCGTCCCGAGCTCCATCCGCCGCAGACGACATGAGGTGCTCCTTCATGCCATCCCCCCGCACCGGGCCCGCCACAGCGCTGGTCCTGGTCTCCGCCCTCGCCGCCGTGGGACTCGGCCCCGCCGCCGTCCCCGCGGCCGCGGCCACCGTCCCGGCGGGTGCCGGAAGCTACTCCGACACCCGCCCCGCCGGTACCTCGGGCCCCACCACCAACACCGGCGCCCCGGTCACCCCCAAGGTCACCGCCGCCGCCCAGGGCAAGCCCGTCCCCACCAACGACTGGTGGTCCTCCCTCGCCTTCCAGCGCTACGGCGACAACCCGTACTCCACCCCCATGTACGGCCACCCGCTCACCTACCAGGCCGTCGCCGGCGGCCTGGAGGTCGGCTACCCCACCAGCCCCGCGATCGTGGGCGACGGGCGCCAGTACGAGTTCGCCCACAAGCGCGACCTCACCCTCGGTCTGACCGGTCTCAACTCGCCCGACACCAAGGCCGACGCCTGGTCCGACTGGACCGTCACCCCCTACTGGTCCGACGGCGCCCGCACCCTGCGCACCACCATCGGCCACGGCCTGCCCTTCGTGTACGCCAGGGGCACCGGCGGCGACGCCCGGATCACCACCGCCCAGGCCCCCACGGTCTTCTCCGACCAGGGCAACGTCCTCGGCATCACCGTCGCGGGCCACCACTACGCGCTCTTCTCGCCCACCGGCACCGACTGGAACGTCTCCGGCTCCACCATCACCGCCGGACTCGGAGGCAAGGACTACTTCTCCGTCGCCGTCCTGCCCTCCGCCGACGCGCTCGCCACCTACCGCAAGTACGCCTACAGCTTCGTCACCGGCTCCACGGTGAACTGGAGCTACGACGCCGGGACCGTCCGCGCCGCCTACAGCCTCACCACCGAGGCCAAGGAGGGCACCGAGCGCGGCACCCTCCAGGCGCTCTACCGCCACCAGTGGCTGCACACCACCGACCCGCTGACCCCGTACACCTACGTCTCGCCCCGGGGCACCATGAAGGTCCGGGAGGCGGCCTCCTTCACCACCGCCCAGAAGGCCGCCGCCACCCTCCCGGGCCTGCCCGGCAGCGGCGTCGACACGGCCCGTCTGCGCGGCTACCTCAACGAGGTCGCGAACTCCTCCGACCCGTTCTCCGGAGCCGTCGACACGTACTGGACCGGCAAGGCCCTCGGCAAGCTCGCCCAGCTCGTGCCGCTCGCCGACCAGATCGGCGAGGGCGCGATCCGCGACAAGCTCCTCGGCCTGCTCAAGGGCCGCCTCCAGGAGTGGTTCACGGCCGGCGGCGCCACCGAGTTCTCGTACGACCGGACCTGGAAGACCCTCACCGGCTACCCGGCCTCCTACGGCAGCGACACCGAGCTCAACGACCACCACTTCCACTACGGCTACTACGTGTACGCCGCCGCGATCGTCGCCCAGTACGACCCGAACTGGGCGGCCGACTCCGCCTGGGGCGGCATGGTCAAGACCCTGGTCCGCGACACCGCCAACCCCAGCCGCACCGACAGCGCCTTCCCCTTCCTGCGCGGCTTCGACGTCTACGCCGGACACAGCTGGGCCTCGGGCCACCAGGGCTTCGCCGCCGGCAACAACCAGGAGTCGTCCTCCGAGTCGACCAACCTCAGCGCCGCCCTCGTCCTGTGGGGCTCGGCCACCGGCGACGCCTCCCTGCGCGATCTCGGCACCTACCTCCTGACCACCGAGGCCGAGGCCGTCGCCCAGTACTGGTTCGACGCCGACCAGCAGGTCTTCCCCGGCACCTTCCAGCACGACACCGTCGGCATGGTCTGGGGCAGCGGCGGCGCCTACTCCACCTGGTGGACCGCCAACCCGGAGGAGATCCACGGCATCAACGTCCTGCCCGTCACCAGCGGAAGCTCCCTCCAGCTCGCCGGACACAAGGACGCGATCCGGCGCAACATCGCCGAGCTGGAGCGCGAGAACGGCGGTCCCGCCGTCGAATGGCGCGACATCCTCTGGGAGTTCCAGTCCCTCGCCGACCCCGGCGCCGCCAAGGCCAAGTGGGACGCCGGGAACGCCGGATACACCCCGGAAGCCGGCGAGTCCAGGGCCCACACCTACCACTGGATCACCGCGCTCGACACGCTCGGCGCCCCCGACGCCACCGTCACCGGATCGATCCCCACCTCCGCCGTCTTCACCAAGGGCACCACGCGCACCTACGCGGCCCACAACCACGGCTCGACCGCCCGCACGGTCACCTTCTCCGACGGCAAGTCCCTCTCCGTACCGGCCCGTTCCACCGCCACCGGCAACGGCACGGCGGGGCCCGGCCCCGACCCCGACCCGGAGCCGGGCACCGGCAACACCTTCCAGCTCCGCACCGGTGGCACGCTCACCACGGCCACCGGCGCCACGGCGGGCAGCGACACCCTCGCCTCGGCGCAGGGCGGCAACTACGACGGCACCCCGAACAAGCCGCTCGTCTACGTCGCCAAGAACGTCAACGGCACGCTCCGGACGGGCGGTTCGACCGCCTTCCGGCTCCAGGTGGACGCCGGCACCTCCGTCGGCCTCGGCCAGCAGGCCCGGATCAGCTACGACCTCACCGGCGACGGCACCTTCGACCGCACGGAGACGTACCAGTACTTCGCGACCGACCCGGTGACGGGCTGGGAGGAGTACGCCCAGTCCCGGGGCCTGAGGTCGGCCACCGGCACGCTCGGCGACCTGCGGGGCGGGACGGTGCGCCTGGAGGTCTGGAGCGCGATCGGCAACGGCGACGCACGGCTCCAGACGGGCACGGACCGGTCCGTGGTCGTCATCCCGTACGACTGATTCCGCAGGGGAGGGGAAACGGGGCGGCGGGCCCGGGTGACGCACCCGGGCCCGCCGCCCCTTCCCGTACGGGAAACCCCCCCGCGCGGTCAGGCGGAGGCGCGGCGGACCAGCGAGGTAGGGGTGACCACGGAGCCGGGGATCTCGGGCCCGGTCCCGTCGAGCAGCCGCATCAGCAGCTTCACCATCAGCCGGCCCATGCCCTCGACGTCCTGGTGCACGGTGGTCAGGGCGGGGGAGGTCCTGTCGACCACCGAGGCCATGTCGTCGAAGCCGACGACCGCCACGTCCTCCGGCACCCGCACCCCGCGCTCCCGCAGGGTCCGCAGCGCGCCCGACGCCATCAGGTCGTTGGCCACGAACACCCCGTCCACGTCCGGCCGTCGGTCGAGCAGCTCCGCCATGGCCCGCGCGCCGCTCTCCTCGGTGAAGTCGCCCGCGCACAGCAGCTCCGGACCGGCGTCCGGGAGGACGTCCCGGTAGCCGTGCAGCCGGTCGACGGCCGACGTCTGGTCGGCGGGGCCGGAGACGTGGGCGACGGTCCGGCGCCCGAGGCCCACCAGGTGCCGCACCGCCTCCCGGGCGCCGCCCCGGTTGTCGCAGTCGACGAAGGGCACGGCGGGATCGGTGCCGGGGGCGGGCCGCCCGCCGACGACCACCGGGATCCTGGCCCCCTCGATCACGGCCGGCAGGGCGTCGTCGCTGTGCAGCGAGAACGCGAGCGCGCCGTCGACGTGCCCCCCGCCGAGATAGCGGGCGATCCGCTCGTGGTCTCCCGGGCCCTCCACCCACAGCAGCACCAACTGGGAGTCGTGCGCCGTCAGTTCCCGGCTGATGCCGCGCACCTGCTGCTCGAAGAACGGGTCGGAGAAGATCCGGAACTCGGGCTCCGCGATGATCACGGCCACGGCGCCGTTGCGCCGGGTGACCAGGGTGCGGGCCGCGTGGTTGGGGACGTAGCCGAGCTCCTCGACGGCCCTGCGCACCTTCTCGACCAGGGGGGCGCGCACGCCCGCGCCCCCGTTGACGACCCGGGAGGCCGTGGCGCGGGACACGCCGGCGCGCGCGGCGACCGCTTCCAGCGTGGGGCGGGGCCCCGTGGTCTGCTCGGGCAAGGCGGGCGCTCCTCGACTGCGTCGGCTGGGCGGTGTACCGGGTCGTACGGGACGCGCACGGGTACGGCGCGCGTTCTCCTCCGGTCAGGGTATCTGTAGCCCCCACCTTCTGAGAGCGCTCCCAAGAGGAACGTGTCCCCGCGGACACCGCTTCCCGGAAACCTCGTTGCCCCCTTTCCCGCGCCCTCGCTACCGCCGGGCCCCGGGGCCGGTCCGGTGGACCGGGCCCCACGACGTGTGGCTCAGCAGCAGAGCGCCGGGCTCGGGACCCGGAGGGCGCGGGGGCGGAACCCGCCACGTCGGCTCATGGACGCTCACGCTGACAAGCAGCCGCCGCCGATCCCGTCCGCCTCCTACGCCGAGGGCCGACCGGCCCGTGCCTTCGTCACCGCGCTCACCCACGCGGACCCCGCCACGCGCGCGCGTGCCGAGGAACGCGTCCGCGGCCGGCGCCGGGTGCTCGCCGGAATGGCCGCCGGCACGCTGCGGGTCGGCTCGCGCACTCCCGTCCGAGGCCTGCCCGCCTGGGTCACCCCGGAGGTGCTGCGCGGCGGCTTCGCCACGGGCGCCGCCCGGGCCGGCGGGCCCCTCCTGCCGTACGAGGCCGAGGCGGCGCGGAAGGCCGGGGTGCCGGAGGACCGGGAGGCCCTCTTCGCCCACCACCTCACCGAGGAGGGCCTCGCCGAACTGTGGGCACTGCTCGACGGCACCCGCTACGAGGTGACCGTCCCCGAGGAGGCCGCGCTGCTCACGGTGGCCTGGCTGGTGCGTGCGGGGGAGACCGACGCGGCCCTCGAACTCGTCCGGGAGATAAGCCCGTTCGCGGCCACGCTGCGGTTCGCCCCGCGCCCGTCCGCGATCCCGGCGCCCGCCACCGACGCCGTACACCGCCGGACCGTCGCGCAGGCCGGGGCCGCCCTGGCCCGCCGGGGCCCGAACGACGCCGTCGAGACCCAGCGCGAGGCGCTCCGCGTCTGGCGGCCCTTCGCCGACGACCTGCTCCGGCACTGGCTGGAGACGGCGGGACCCGACCACCGGGTCCTCGGCCGCGCACCCGGCGACGGGTGGCACGCGCGCGGCGCCGCCCTCCTCGACCGTTACCGGCTCCTGGCCCGCGAGCACACCCGCTGCCGCGGCCACCGCGACCCCAGGGGCAACCTCGGGATCCTGCGCGGGGCCCTGGAGGAGACCGTCGCCGGCCGTCCGCCCGACCCGCGGCGCCTCGGGCTCCTGCGGCACGCCGCCGCCTCGATGGTCCGCAAGCGGGGCCTGCCCGGCTCGGAGCGGCACACGGCGGTGCGCGACGCCCGGGCGTCCCAGGCCGCGCTGCCCGCCCACCACGACCTCGCCCACCTCGTCGCCGACCGGATGTCCGTGCTTCCGCAGGACGCCGGCGCCACCGACCCGGCCGCGCTCCTCGTCCCGGTCACCGGGGCGGAGGAGCGGCGCTCCGGCCTGCCCGCGGGCACGGCCGTGCCGCCCGCGGTCCGCCGTGTGGTCGAGAGGGCGCGCAGCGCGCCCCTGCCCGTCCTGGTGGAGTCCGGCGTGATCCCCTCCGCCGAGGTGCTGGCCGAGCTGGTGCCCCAGCTCGTCGCCGCCGAGACGGCCCGGGCCCACCCGGACGCGCCGCTGCGCGCGCTCATGGCCGCGAACCACCGGGCGTTCGGCAATCGCCGCTCGCTGCTGCTGTTCGACCTGGAGCGGCAGGTCCGGCCCGAGGAACTGCCCTGGGTCCGCGCGGTGTCCGCGCAGCACCGCTCCGACGCGCGCGTCCGCGACTCCGCCCACGCGACGCTGCGGCACCTCGCCGAGGTCGCCGTGAACGGCTTCCCCGGCACCCTGCTGCCCAACCCGCCCGTCCGCGAACTCGCCGTGCTCGCGCGCCGGACCGGTCTGGACGCGCCCTTGGTCGAGGAGCTGGCCGCCGACATCTTCACGAGCACCTTCAGCCCCAAGTTCGCGGCCGCGGCCGCCGTGGCGGGGGAACTGCTCGAAGGCTCGCTGTACGAGAGGTACTACGGCATCGACTACGCGGCCGTCCACGTCCTGACCGAACAGGGTCCCCGGCGGCCGGCGCTCCGGGGCAGCGGCGCCCGGCACGCGCCGGACTTCGCCGCCCTCTGCCACGAGCGGGCCGGCCGGCGCCCCTCCGGCGGCTTCGGGAGCGTGGCGGAGAACGGCGCGGTGATCGAGCGGGCCCAGATCCTCACCACCCACAACCTCGCCGTCCTGGTCCACCGCGTCGGCGTCACGCCCGCCTCCGGCCGGGCGGAACTCGCCCGCCGCTGCTTCGCCGCGGTGTGCCGTCTGACGGACCGGGCCCGGCACGAGCGGCGCCCGCTCGGCACGGTGAAGGACGCGGCGTACGCCTGGCGGCAGATGCTGTTCCACCTGTCGCTGTGCGACGGGGCGACGGCGGCCGGGGTGCTGGCCGGGCTGCCGGAGGAGACCGCCCGTCACCCCGCCCCGGTGGCCGCCCGTCTGGCACCGGCCCTGGCCGGTCTCCGCAGGGTCGCCGACGGGGGCTCCTTCGCCGCCGACGGCACGGCGGACGCCGGACGCGCCCGGCGGCTGACCGGGTGGACCACGACGGGCGAGCACTGGCTGTGCGGGAACCGGGACCGGCCCGCACGGGCGTGATCCGCCTAGGGTGGCGACGTGACACCGGACGAAGCGGAATACCTCGACCAACTGCACGGCGAGCGGCATTGCTACGCCTGGGTCATGCGCCGCTACGGCGGCAGGACGCCGGAGCAGGCCGAGCGGGACGCCCTGGAGTTCTACCCGTACGAGCCGGAGAGCGAGCCGTACCGCCGGCTCGTCTTCCACGAGCACCCCTGGCACTGGGCGATGCAGGTGATCCACGGCGACCGGTACGCCACGGACCACCCGGAACTGGGCGACCCGCCACCGGAGTGCCCGCCCCCGGAGCGGGGCGACGACGGCGCGTGACACGACACCGCCCCGCGTGCTCCTGGCACGCGGGGCGGTGTCGTACGCGCCGGTGGTCAGCCCGCGGCCGGGGCCCCGACCCGGGCCGGGGTCTCCGCGCCGGCCGTCCGGGCGGCCAGGGCCTTCTGGGCGAGGTGTCCGAAGACGACGGCGAACACCACCCACAGCACGGCCTGGACGCCGAGCGAGGCCAGCCGGAACTCCCACAGCAGCTTGGCGGGGAAGCCCGCCTTGACCGCGTCGTCGTTCGCCGGCAGGACCGCGAAGGCGATGCCCGTCACGACGACGAAGCCGAAGCCGGCCGCCAGGCTCGCGTTCCAGTTGCCCAGGCGCGGCGCCAGACGGCGCCCGGCGATCACCGCGACGACGCCGAGCAGCACGCTGAGCAGGATCATCAGGAAGAACAGGGTGGTGCGCTTCCCGATGGTGTCGGGGTTGCCGACGGCCGGCGGGGTCGCCGGATACTTCAGGAACGGCACCAGGTAGACGGTGGTGAAGGCGGCGGCGGCGGTCAGCGCCGCGGTGGCCCGCGGACCGAACCGGCCGACGCGGCCGAGCGCGAACGAGAAGGCGAGCGCGGCGATGCCGCCCAGCGCCACCCCGTAGACCAGGACGCCGGTGGCCAGGCCGAGGGTGGACTGCACGGGACGGCTGACCACCACCTCCTCCTCTTCCTCCGCGGCCGCTCCCGCGCCGCCGTGGCCGCCGTGTCCGGCGTGGGCCGCCTCCTGGGCGGCCTGGGCCTCCTCCACGGCGATGGAGCCGTTCACGGAGGGCTCACCGCCCACGTAGGCCACGGCGAAGGCGAACAGACCGGCCATCAGACCCGCGAGCATGCCGCGGATCAGCAGGGTTCTCACAGTCGAGGCGTGCATGTGCGCGTCGCCCCTCAGTGGCACGGGAAGCCGAGCAGGTGGCGCCCGTCGTGCACCCACTCGTGCACGTCGGAGCCCGCGAAGAGGGACGTGGCGCCCTGCTCCGCGCCCACGAAGTACAGCGCGATCAGCGCGAGAAGGCCGACGAAGAAGGCCCAGGGCAGCACGGCCCGCACGGGCAGCGGAGCCGGTACGGCGACGGAAGGGGTGGAAACGGCAGCGGAGACGACGGCCTCGGCCATGATGAAACCTCCTGTGGGAACTCGCGTCCCAGACGGTGGTGCAGGACGACGGTCCACGGGTCTGACTCACCGCGGCCTCCCCCGCCAGGGGAAGCCTCGGCATACAGTGGCGCGACCGTGCCGGTTTCCCACCGGACTTCCGTATCGCCGTCGTCACGCTGTTCAAATGTCGCCTGACGGTACCGCGTGACGTGAACATTGTTAAGAGCGTGAGGCCCGGATCACTTTCCGTGCGCCTCCGGGCGGAACTCCCGTCCGCCGGCGGCCCCGTACGGTACGGGGGACCACCCGCCGCCCCGTACCGGCGCCGACCGCGAAGGATCCCGATGACAGTCCGGCTGACGCTCGTCCCGCCCGCCGTGAACGACGCGCTGCGCGAGGTCCGGTTCGACGACGACGGCCCCCTCGACCCGGCGGGACTCGCCCGTGCCGAGGCCCTCGCGACCGCCCCGGACCCCGCCGTGCGCGCGTACGCCTCGCCGTCCGCGCGCTGCCTCGGCACCGCGCGGGCCCTCGGCCTGCGGGCCGAACCGGTGACCGGGCTGGCCGGCTGCGCCATGGGCCGGTGGCGGGGGAGGACCCTCGGGGAGGTCGCCGCCACCGAGGAGGCCGCGCTCGCCGTCTGGCTGTCCGACCCGGAGGCCGCGCCGCACGGCGGGGAGTCCCTCCGCGACCTGCGCGTCCGGGTCGGGGCCTGGCTCGACGCGCTCCTGGAGGGATCGGGACGCGTCACGGCGGTCGTCGAGCCCGACGTCGTCCGCGCCGCGACGGTCCACGCCCTCGGCGTGCCGGACGCGACCGCCTGGCGCCTGGACGTCCGCCCCCTGACGGCCGTTCACCTCAGCGGACGCGGCGGACGCTGGAACCTGCGCGCCGGCGAGCCGCTCACCGGCTGACACGGAAGGAGGGAGGGGGCCACCCGGTGGCCCCCTCCCTCCCGCCGTACGCGCGCCGCTAGACGGGCCGCTTCCACTCCCTCAGCAGCAGATAGCCCAGGTACGCCCCTCCGACGGCCATCGTGTAGAGACCGACCGGCAGGTCGTCGAAGAGCGGCAGCTGCTGGGCCGCGAGGTCCGCGAGGACCAGGAGCAGCGCGCCGAGCAGGGTCGACATGACCAGCTGCGGGCCGCCGCTGCGGGTGACCCGCTTGGCGATCTGCGGCGCCGTCAGGGAGATGAAGGCGATCGGGCCGGCCACGCTGACCGCGCCCGCGGACAGGACGATCGACAGGGCGACCGCCGCCGTCGCGGTCCGGTCCGGGCGGACGCCCAGACCGGTGGAGAGGTCGTCGCCCATCTCGCCGATGCTCAGAGGCCGCGCGAGGAGCGCCGCGAGCGGCAGGCAGACGAGCAGCACCACCCAGATGACCGTCGCGTCGTCCCAGGAACGGGCGGAGAGGCTGCCGTTGATGTACGCGGTCAGGGCGCTCGCCTTGTCGCGCTCGACGGCGTAGACCACGTACTGGGTCAGGGCCGTCGACATCGCGGCCACGCCGATGCCCGCCACGACCAGGCGCCCCGGATTGCGGAACCCGGTCCCGGTGGAGACGTACACGAGCCCCATGGCGGCGACCGCGCCGACCAGGGCGCCGACGGACACCGGGACGGTGTCGGGGAAGAAGAGCGCGGCGGCCGCGGCTCCCGCTCCCGAACCGGCGCCGAGCCCGATCACGTCGGGGCTGCCCAGCGGATTGCGGGTGACCGACTGGAAGAGGGCCCCGGACAGGCCGAGGGCCGCGCCGGTGGCGACGGCCACCACGAGCCGGGGACCGCGCAGCCGGTTCAGGACGAAGGCGTTCTTGCCCGTCGCCTCGCCCATGAGCGCCGACGGCAGGTCGGCGAGGTCGATGCCCAGCCTGCCCGTCGAGAGGGTCGCCACGGCCGCCCCCAGGAGCAGCAGCACCGACAGCGCGGCGGCGACCAGGGAGGAGCGGCGCACGGGGATCGCGACCAGGGGTCCGACCCGCACGAGGACGCGGCCCGCGGGGCGCGACGGCGCCACGGCCGGGCTCCCGGTCCCGGCCTCGGCCTGTTCTGCGGTCCTCATGCCGCTCCCCTCATACGACGGACGGCGAAGAGCAGCGCCGGCGCGCCCACGAACGCGGTGACGACGCCGACCATCAGCTCCTCGGGACGCAGCAGGACCCGGCCGACGACGTCCGCGAGGAGCAGCAGCGTGGGGCCCGCGAGCGCGGTGAACAGGATCTGCATCCGGAAGTCCGCGCCCACCAGGACCCGGACCAGGTGCGGGACGGCGAGCCCGACGAAGGCGATGGGTCCCACCGCCGCCGTGGCCGCCGCGCTGAGCAGCGTCGCGGCGAGCAGCCCGGCGCCCTTGACGCGGGCGGGGCTGATGCCGAGCGAGGCGGCCTTGTCGTCGCCCATCGCCATGGCGTTGAGGCCGGGTGCGAGGACGACGGCGAGGAGGAGCCCGGCCGCGGCGAACGGCAGCACGGCCCAGAGGGCGTCGAAACCGCGCCCGCCGAGCGAACCCACCACCCAGTAGCGGTACGTGTCGAAGACCTTCGGCCGGGACAGCGCGACGGCCTGGATGAACGCGGCGAGGACCGCGGAGAGCACCGCGCCGGCCAGCACGAGCCGCACCGGGCTGCCGACCCCGCCGGCCGTGCCGACGAGATGGACGAGGACGCCGGTCACCAGGGCGCCGAGGAGGGCCCACCAGATCGTCTCCCGCTGCCCGGACGCGCCGAGGAACGCGGTGGCGGCGACGATGCTCGCGGACGCGCCCGCGTTGATGCCGAGGAGACCCGGCTCGGCGAGCGGGTTGCGGGTGATGCCCTGCATCAGGGTGCCGGCGATCCCGAGGCAGAGGCCCGCGAGCACCCCGAGGGCGGTGCGCGGGTAGCGGCTCTCGACGACGGTGCGGAGGTAGTCGTCGCCGTCGCCGGTGACGACCCGCAGGACGTCCGCGGGGGACGTCGGCTTGCTGCCGAACATCACGCTGGCGAGCAGGGCCAGGGCGAGCAGGACCAGGCACAGGACGGCGGCTGCTAGGTACCGGGCAGGGCCCCGCCGTGCGACGGCGGGGCCCTGGACGGTCCGGGAGAGTGTGGTCACGCGGAATCCGTTGTCACTTCCCGGCCTTGGCGACGGCCTTGTCGATCATCGGCAGGTAGCGCTCGATGCTGTACGGCACCGTCAGCGGGTTGATCATCGAGGAGGCGGTGACGAAGGGGGTGTCGTGGCTGTAGACGAGCGCGCCCTTCTTCACGGCGGGGATGGCCGCGTACAGCGGCTGGGCCTCGACCGTCTTGCGGGACTTCTCGTCCATGTAGAAGGTGAAGGCGATGTCGCTCTTCGCGAGCTTGTTGGCGTTCTCCAGGCCGATCAGGGCGGAGTCGGTGCCCTCGGTCTCCTTGAAGGTGTTCACCACCGGGTCGACCTCGAGGCCCAGCTTGGAGACCATCGCGACGCGCTGCTCCTCGGGCTTGAAGACGCCGAGGGTGCCGGGGCCGGTGTTGTAGATGTACGAGAACGTGACGTTCTTGTACTTGGGGCGGGAGGCGGCCGCGTCGGCGAGCTGCTTGTCGATCTTCGCCTCCAGCTCCTTGGCCTTCTCCGGCCGGCCGAGCGCCTTGGAGACGATCTCGATCTGCTGGTCCCAGTCGGTGCTCCACGCCTTGTCGGGGTAGGCGACGGTCGGCGCGATGTCCTTGAGGATGTCGTACTGCTTCTGCGTGATGCCGGACCAGGGGGCCAGGATGACGTCGGGCTCGAGCTCGGTGATGGCCTCGATGTCGAGCTCCTCGCCGCCCTTGAACTGCTTGGGCAGTTCGGCGCCGGACTTCGTCACGGCCTCGTGGATCCAGGGGAGGTAGCCGGTCTTGTCACTGCCCCAGGGGTACTCCTCGATGCCGACCGGCACGTTGCCGAGGGCGATGGCGGTCTCCGCGGAGCCCTGGCCGAGGGTGACGACGCGCTTGGGCGCGTCCTTGATGACCGCCTCGCCGAGGGCGCTCTTGATGGTGACGGGGAACGCGCCCGCCGGAGCCTTGGACGCCGAACCCGCCGCGTCGTCCTTTTTGTCGTCCGAGCCGCACCCGGTCACCATGAGGCCGAGCGAGAGCGCGGCGGCCCCCGCCACGAGGGCGCGGCGGCGAAGAGGGGTGAACACAGAAGGCATGACGGTTCCTTGTCTCCGGGCAGAGGTGTACGGGCGTCGCGGCCGTGCCCCTTCGGACGTGGTCGGAGGGGGGCGGCGATCGGCGCGAGCGCTTGTTAGGTGAGCCTAACCTATGCGTTCGCCGGCCCGAACGCCAGGGGTGCCGATCTTCGGAACAGGGCCGCGAGAAGGCCGCACGAGGGCCCGGAGGGGCAGGCGGGCGGCATTGGGGCCCACCCGAACGGGGGAGCCGCCCGGGTGGCGCGGGTCCCCGCGGCGCGGTCCCCTGGAGGATGCAGGGGACCGCGCCGGAAGGACGAAAGGCTCACAGGATGATCGCACCTGAGCGTCGGCGGACCGGCGGGCGGCCGGACCTCACGCCGACCCGGACGGGGGCGGACGGGCGATGAGCCCGGCGAGGGCACTCGACCCGAAGCTGTTCGACGCGACCGTGGCGGCGGTCGCCCTTTTCGCGGGCCCCGACCACCTGCTGATCTACGTCAACGCCGCGTACAAGAGGATGCTCGGCGCCCGCCCCCTCCGCAGGCCCGCCCGGGAGGCCTACCCGGAGCCGGACGCCGCCCGGTTCCTGGCCGTCCTCGACGACGTCCTCGCCACCGGACGGCCCCGCCAGCTCACCGACTCCCTGCTGCCGGCCCCCGGCGGCCCGGAGGAGGTCCGCCACTTCGTCTCCTCCTGCACCCCCGTCGCCACCCCGGTCGGCGACGGGGTCCTGGTCGTGACCCTGGAGACCACCGCCGAGACCCGCGCGCTCCAGCGCTTCGAGGCCCTGGTGACGGCCGTCTCCCAGATGGTGTGGGTGGTGCGCGCCGACGGCCGCGTCGAGGAGATCGTCCCCGGCTGGGAGAAGCTGACCGGAGTCCCCCTGCCGGACCGGGAGGGGGAGGACATGTACGCCCACATCCACCCCCGGGACCGGGAGGCGCTCGTCGACGCCTGGCACGGGGCGCTCGCCCGGCGTCCTCCCGAGATCTACCAGAACACCTTCCGGCTCCGGACGGCCGACGGCTCCTACCGCCACATGGCCACGCGGTGCGTCCCCATCGTGCGTGACGGACACGCCGAGGAGTGGATCGCCGCCACCGTCGACGTCGAGGACGCCTGGAACACGGAGCTGCGCGAACACCTCCTCGCCCGGGTGGCGCAGACGTCGGGCGGCGGCCTGGACGCCGCGTTCGCCGCGGTGGCGGACTCGGTCGTCCCCGACCTCGCCGACGCCTGTGTGATCCTGCTCCTCTCCCACGAGGAGTGGCCGCTGCCGGAGCACGCGACGGTCACGGCCCGGCGGGTCGCCTCCGCCACCCGTCCCGGACTCCCGCCCGCGCCCGCGCCGATGGGGCAGAGCGTCACGGTCACCCCGGTCATGCGGGAGGTGCTGGAGAGCCGCGAGCCGAGGACCTTCCGGCTGCCCCCGGACGGCCGGGTCCCGCCCGGTCTGGTGCCGGAGGTCACCGAGCGGTGGCTCACGGCGTCCGGCGCCACGAGCATGACCCTCGTCCCCCTGGTCGTCGACGACATCGTCCTCGGTTACGCCACCGCCGCCACCAGCGGGGACACCCCCGCCCCCGAACCCGCCGACGTCGAACTGCTGCGCGAGGTCCTGCACCACGCGCAGCGACCCATCCGCAAGGTCCTCGACCTCCAGCAGGCCCGCCGCACCGCGCTGCGCCTCCAGCGCGCCCAGCTCACCCGCCCGCCCGCGGTGCCGGGGGCGAGCCTGGCAGCCCGCTACCAGCCGGCCAGCCCGGCCAACGAGATCGGCGGCGACTGGTACGACGCCATCACGCTCCCCGACGGCACCCTCGTCCTCGACATCGGGGACGTCGCCGGCCACGACCTCGGCGCCGCCACCGTCATGGGCCAGATGCGCAGCATGCTCCGCGGCCTCGCCTGGAACAAGGGCCCCGACTGCACGCCCGGGGCCGTCCTCGCCATGCTCGACGACGCCGCCGACGGCCTCGACGTCGGCGTCTTCACCACCGTCGTCCACACCCATCTGCGCCGGCGCCCCGACGGCACCTGGCGGATGACCTGGTCCAACGCCGGACATCCGCCGCCCCTGCTGATCCCCGCCCGGGGCGAGCCCCGCTTCCTCGACGGCAGCGGCGAGGACCCGCCGCTCGGCGTGGCACCCGACTCCGTCCGGACCACCCACGCGTACGGCCTCGCCCCCGGCGACACCCTCCTGCAGTACACCGACGGGCTCATCGAGACCCCCGGCACCTCCCTCGACACCGGGCAGCACCGCCTCCTGCGGGCGGCCGCGCTCCACCGCGACGAGGACCTGCCCGGGCTGCTCCGCCTCCTCCAGGACCTCTCCGACCACCGCGACGACACCGCCATGATCGCCTTCCGCGCGGAACCGGCCGGCTGACGCCCACCGAAGCGCCTGCGGGAGCGACGGGCGGGAAGGGGGTCAGGCCGGTGCGCCCCAGGCCTTCGTCAGACCGTCCAGCCACGCGGGCGGCAGCTCGGCGGCGTCCCACTCCTCGTACAGGGCGGAGGGCGCCGCCGCGAGCCGCTCCAGGACGGCGACGCTGGTGGGGGAGTGGACGAGGGTGTGGCGACCGTGGATCGCGATGGCGCTGCCCGGCCCGTACTCCGCGTACAGCCGCTCCAGCCGCTCCCGGTGGGTCGTGGCGAACTCCGCCAACCGCCCCGCGTACCGGGAGCGCTGACGGGAGCTCATCGTGCGCAGGACGGCGCCGAGCACCTGCTCGGTGACCTCCGGGTCGAGGTCGGAGACGTCGGTGAACGAGAGGTAGATCGGAGTGACCGCCACCTTGGTCCGCTCCATCTCCGTGCGTCCCACGGGAGGGCGGTCGTCGGGGGACTCGGCCGTGGGGTCGGCGGCGAGGGCCCGCCGCAGGGCCCGTTCGGCGACGCCGCCGAGTTCGTCGGTCACGGCACGGGCACCGTCCAGCCAGCCGGCGGCGTAGGCCCCGCCCTTCCCGTCCGGGGCGCTCCGCCCGGCTCCGCCGATCTCCTCGTACGCGAGGGCCAGGGCGCCCGCCTCGACGAACCCGATCATCTCCTCCGCGTCGCCGGACCAGACGCCGGCCCGGGCGAGGAGCTGGAGGAGCGTCCTCTTCGCGTTGAGCACGCTGGCCGCGTCGAGCCGCTGCCGTCCCTCTTCGGCGGTGGTCATGGGGTCCTCCTCGTCGTACGGGCGGCGCGGTGCGGGTGCGCGGAATGCTCTGTTCGAGCCTACGCAACACCCTTTGCCCCGAGGACGTTTCCCCTACCGTCGCGCGCGTCGGCACCGGCCCCCGCGCCTCCCTTCCGTCCGGGGGGAGCGCACGGCCCCGGTTCAGCCGCGGTACACGCGCAGCTCCGTCACCTCGTACGACATCTCCGCCGTGCCGGCCTCGGGCGCCGGATGGTAGCGGCCCGCGCACACCGAGAGGTTCACGATGAGGTGGGCGCGCCAGGAACGGCCCACCCCGCGGCGGTCGTCGAAGGCCCGCGCGCCGTTCACCCACCACACCACCGAGCGCGCGCCGAACTCGACCCGGAAGTCGATCCACGCCCCCGGGCGGACGGCCGGGTCCCGGAAGTAGTGGTGGCGCCCCCGGACCCGGTTCGACAGTTCGAGGAGGTCCGGGTTGTCGGGGTGGTACTCGAAGACGTCGATCTCCTGCCCGCCGTCGCGCCAGGTCCAGATCGCGGGCCAGGCGCCGATCTCCACCGGCAGCCGCACCCGGGCCTCCAGGACGTCGCCGGTGCGCACGAGGAACCCCTCGGCGCTGCCCTCGGTGGTGAGCAGCCCCGCCGTCCAGCGGCCGTCGGGCCGGGGGGTCGCCCGGAAGACCCCGCTCCGGCTGTACGCGGGATCGTCCGTGAGGTGGTCGAGCTTGTTGTCGCCCGGGTTGATCGGACCGCCGTGGGGATAGGCCCAGGAACGGCCGGCGACCCACTGCTCGGCGGAGGAGAAGTCGGCGTCGAGGACGAGGTTCCGGAGAGGCCGCGCCTGACCGGGCACCCCCGCCCCCGTGCCCGTCTCCGTCCCGGCGCCCGGGGCCTGCCCCGGGCCGGAACCGGATCCCGCGCCGCGGCGCAGCAATCGGTCGAAGAAATCGGTCAGCACGGCTCGCTCCTCTCGTGCGGGGCCCATCGGCCCAGAGACGATGTGCCCCGCTCTCACCAGCATCAACCACGGAGGGTGACGAGTTGGCGACAAGTGGTCACTTCACGCCGTCGCGTTTCACCGCGTCCCGGCAGGTGGGGAGGAAGGGCTCCGAACGTCCCGGCGGGACATCGGCCGGGGTGGCGGAGGACGGGCGCACCTACCAGGCCTCTGTGGGTGCGTCTGTCCGATCCCCTCGAACAGCCTTGCTGCGACCCGTGTCGATCACGTAACGTCCTGCGACGTGAACACCGGACCGGCTATACGCCACACACGGACGGGCGACCCGGTGGACGACTGACGGCTCGGCGGGCGCGGAGAGCGCGCCCCCTCCGTTCGACGCGGGGACCACCCGGTGCACGAGCACCGCGCGTCCCTTTCCCGTCGAACAAGAGCGAGGTCGTCCCCATGTCAGTCACCTTCAACCACACCATCGTCGCGGCCGAGGACCGGCACGAGTCGGCACGGTTCTTCCGGGAGCTCCTGGAGCTCCCCGAAGCACCCTCCTGGGGCCCGTTCGTCAACGTCCGGCTCCCCGACGGCGTCCTGATCCAGTTCGCCGAGCCCCCGGTGGAGATCCAGATGCAGCACTACGCGTTCCTCGTCGACGACGAACTGTTCGAGCGGGCGTACGGGCGCCTGTGCGCGCAGGGGATCGAGCACTGGGCCGACCCGCAGATGCGGCGGCCCGGCGAGACGAACACCGAACACGGCGGCCGCGGCGTCTACTTCAAGGACCCCGCGGGTCACGCCATGGAGCTGATCACCCGCCCGTACCTGTAACCCCGCCCGGCACGGGCGGGACCCGTGACCTCCGCCCCCGTCCGGACGCACGGGGGCGGAGGAGGCGCGAGGGCCTGTTGGTCCGCCGGAACGGGCCGAGCCTGTGGTACTGCCTTACGGAGACATCGTGATGTTTGTCCCGTAATGCCGCGAAAGGTGCCGCCCGTGTCGCAGGAAGAAGAGAGGCCGGAAGGCCGCCGGAAAGGCGCCGCACGGGCCAGGAGCCGGGGACTGCCGGTGCTGCCGACCCTCCTCACCCGCTCCGACCGCCGCCACCACGCCCGTACCGACCGGATCGTGTTCGGGGTCACCGCCGTCCTCACCCTGGCCTTCGTCGTCTGGGGGGCCACGGCCACCGAGAGCCTGGAGGACGTCTCCAGCACCCTCCTCGAAGGGCTGATCCGCGACGGCGGCTGGGCGTTCATGCTCGCCGCCTCCGGATTCGTCGTCTTCGCGCTGTGGCTCGCCGTCAGCCGCTACGGCCGGATCACCCTCGGCCGGGAGGAGGAGGGGCCCGAGTTCCGGACCGTGTCGTGGATCGCCATGATGTTCAGCGCCGGCATGGGCATCGGCCTGATGTTCTACGGCGTGAGCGAACCGCTCGCCCACTACGGCACCCCGCCGCCCGGCACCCACCCCGTCGACTCGGCCGAGCGGATGCAGACCGCCATGGCCACCACGCTCTTCCACTGGACGCTCCACCCGTGGGCGATCTACGCCGTCGTCGGCCTCGCCATCGCCTACTCCAGCTTCCGGCGCGGACGCCGCCAGACCATCAGCGCCGTCTTCGTCCCGCTGATGGGCGAGAAGCGGGCGTACGGCGGTCCCGGCCGGGTCATCGACATCCTGGCCATCTTCGCCACCCTCTTCGGCTCCGCCGCCTCCCTCGGCCTCGGCGCGCTCCAGATCGGCAGCGGCTTCGAGGAGCTGGACTGGATGGAGAAGACCGGCACCGGACTGCTCGTCGCCATCATCGCGGTCCTCACCGTGGCCTTCGTCCTCTCCGCCGTCTCCGGCGTGGAGAAGGGCATCCAGTGGCTCTCCAACATCAACATGGTGCTCGCGGCGGTCCTCGCCGTCTTCGTCTTCGTGGCGGGCCCCACCATCATCGTGCTCGACCTGCTGCCCACCTCGATCGCCGCCTACATCGGCGACCTGCCGCAGCTGGCCGGGCGCACCGAGGCGACCAGCGGCGAGAACATCCACGACTGGCTGGGCAGCTGGACCGTCTTCTACTGGGCCTGGTGGATCTCCTGGACGCCCTTCGTCGGCATGTTCATCGCCCGCATCAGCCGGGGCCGGACCATCCGGCAGTTCGTCGGCGGGGTCATCCTGGTCCCCAGCACCGTCAGCCTGATCTGGTTCGCCATCTTCGGCGGAACGGCGATGAGGCTCAGCGAGCGGGGCGAACTGGCCGAGGAGAGCACCCCCGAGGGACAGCTCTTCGGCGTCCTCAAGGAGTTCCCGATCGCCGGCGCCATGAGCCTCCTCGTGATGGTCCTCGTCGGGATCTTCTTCGTGTCCGGGGCGGACGCCGCCTCCATCGTCATGGGGACGCTCTCGCAGCGCGGCTCCTTCGAACCCACCCGGCCCGTGGTCGTCTTCTGGGGCGTGGTGACCGGCGCGGTCGCCGCGATCATGCTCCTCATCGGCGACGGCGAGGGCGACGCGCTCGCGGGCCTGCAGAACCTCACCATCCTGGTGGCGGCGCCGTTCGTGCTCGTCATGATCGGGATGTGCGTGGCGCTCATGCGGGACCTGCGCAGGGATCCGCTCATCGTCCGCGGCGAGATGGGGGAGGAGGCCGTCGAACTCGCGGTGATCGCCGGCCACGAGAAGTACTCCGGGGACTTCGAGCTGCGGATCGGCCCCGGCGAGCCGGGCCAGGACGGTCCCGGCTCCTGACCCCCGACGGAGAAGCGGGAGCCGGGAGGAAAGGACCGGGAGGCGGCCGGTCAGGCGCGGCCCGCCGCCTTCTGGCTCCTGCGGGACAGCGAGTCGACGACCACGGCCGCCAGCAGCACCGAACCCGTGATCATGAACTGGACGGCGTTGCTGACGCCCATGATGTTCATGCCCGACTGGATCGACCCGATCACCAGGGCCCCGAGCAGCGCCGACCAGACCGAGCCGCGCCCGCCGAACAGGCTCGTACCGCCGATGACGGCCGCCGCGATCACGTTCATCAGCAGATTGCCGCCGCCGGAGGTCTGGCTCGCGGACTGGATCTGCCCGGCGAGGAAGAGACCGCCGATCGCCGCCATGGTCCCGGCGATCGAGAAGACCGTCATCCGGACGAACGGCACGCTGATGCCCGCCCGGCGCGCGCCCTCGATGTTGCCGCCCACCGCGAAGATCCGCCGCCCGTACGTGGTGCGCCGCAGCACGAAGTCCAGGACCACCAGCAGGACCAGGAAGATCAGGAGCGCCAGCGGCAGCCCCTGGTACCGGTTGAGGATGTACGCGGTGACGAACGCGAGCGCCGCGACGACGAGCGTGCGCAGCACGATCTCGGCGACCGGCCGGGACGGCACCCCGGCCGCGCGCCGCCGCCGGGCGTCCAGGAGCGAGGCCGCCAGGAAGAGCCCGACGCCGACGGCCGCGGTCGCGTAGGCGGCGACCGGGCTGTGGAAGACGGTCGAGTACAGCTCGGCGACGATGCTCTCGGCCGGGATGTTGACCGTGCCGCTCGTGCCGAGCACCTGGAGCATCAGCCCGTTCCAGGCCAGGTTGCCCGCCAGGGTGACGACGAAGGCCGGCACGCCCACCTTGGCGAAGAAGAACCCGTGGATCAGCCCGACGACCGCACCGCCCGCCACGGCGACCAGGAGCGCCGACCACTCGTTCATGCCGTGCAGGACGTTGAGCACGGCGAAGATCGCGGCGCACAGACCGCTCACGGAACCGACCGACAGGTCGATCTCGCCGAGCAGCAGCACGAACACGATCCCGACCGCGATCATGCCGGTGCCGACGATCTGCTGGCTGAGGTCGGAGAGGTTCTGGGCGGAGAGGAACGTGCTGTCCAGACTGCCGAACACCGTCCAGATGACGATCACGGCGAGGACGACGGGCAGGGACCCCAGCTCCCCGCTGCGCAGCTTGCGCCGGAACTCCCCGACGTACCCCCTGACGCCCTCCTCGCGGACGAGGAGCCGGGTGTCCACGGCGGGCACGGCGCCGGAGGCCGGTTCCTGCGCGGCCCCGTCGGCGTCCTTGGAGAGACGGTCCCGTTTCACGACTCCTCCCCCCTGCGGGCCCGGCGCCGGGTGACGGCGCTGTCGGTGGCCCCCGTGATGGCGGAGATGATCTCCTCGGTGGTCGTCGCGCGCCTGTCGAAGAAGCCGTTGTTCCGGCCGAGGCGCATCACCGCGATCCGGTCGGCCACCGCCATCACGTCCACCATGTTGTGGCTGATCAGGATCGTCCCGAGACCCCGGTCGCGCAGCCGCTCCACCAGGTCGAGGACCTCGGCGGTCTGCTCCACGCCCAGGGCGGCGGTGGGCTCGTCCAGGATCACGACCTTCGGGTCGCCGATCAGCGAACGGGCGATCGCCACCGTCTGACGCTGCCCGCCGGAGAGGGACGCCACGGGGATGCGGACGCTCGGGATGCGGATCGACAGGGTGTCGAGCAGCTCGCGCGCCCGCTGGTCCATGCGGACCTCGTCGAGGATCCCGAACCTGCGCAGCTCCCGGCCGAGGAACAGGTTGGCGACCACGTCGAGGTTGTCACACAGGGCGAGGTCCTGGTAGACGGTCGCGATCCCGAGGTTCTGGGCGTCGTGGGGCCGGGCGATGGAGACCGGCCGCCCCTCCCACGCGATGACGCCCTCGTCGGGCGGGTTCACCCCGGCGATCGCCTTGACGGCGGTGGACTTGCCGGCACCGTTGTCGCCGACGAGCGCCACGACCTCGCCCGGGTGGACCTCCAGGTCGAAGCCCTTCAGGGCCTGGACCGCGCCGAACCGCTTGGAGACCCCCCGCAGGGTGAGCACGGGTGACTCCGGCAAGGGAACCGCCTCCTCCGTCCGTCCGCCCGGGGGACGCCCGCCCGCCCGAACGGTACGGAACGACTCGCGCCTACTGGAGACCGGTCTCCTCGCAGGCGGCCGCGTAGGCCGGGGTGCAGATCTCCTGGACCGTGTAGAGCCCGTCCTTGACGACGGTGTCCTTGATGTTGGACTTGTCGACCACGACCGGGGTCAGCAGCGAGGCGGGGACCTTCTGGCCACTGCCGCTGGTGACGGTGGTGGGGGTCAGGTCGGACGGGATCGGCTTGCCCTCCGCCAGGTTGACGGCCATGGTGGCGGCGATGTCCGCCTCCGGCTTGTACGGCTTCTCGACCGTGATGGTCTGCGTGCCGAGCAGGATCCGCTGGATGGCGTCGAGCTGCGCGTCCTGGCCGGTCAGCGGCACGTTCATGCCCGCCGCCTTCAGGGCGGTGGCGATGCCCGCGGCCAGCCCGTCGTTGGCCGAGTAGACCCCGACGATCCGGTCCTTGCCCAGCGAGCTGATCGCGCCGGACATCTGCTGGTTGGCGTTGTTCGGGTCCCAGTTCGGCGTGTCGTACTCCTTGCCGATCTTCACCTTGCCGTCCAGGACCGCGTGCGCGCCGGCCTTGAACTCGGCGGCGTTCGGGTCCGTCGGCGACCCGTTGTGCATCACGATCTCGCCGCTGCCCGCCTTGTCGCCGAGCGCGTCGAGGAGCGCCCGGCCCTGGAGTTCGCCCACCTTGCGGTTGTCGTACGAGACGTACGCGTCGACCGGGCCCTGCGCGAGGCGGTCGTACGCCACGACCTTGACGCCCGCGTCACGGGCCTTCTGCACGGAGGACTGGATCGACTTGGCGTCCACGGCGTCCAGGATGAGGACCTTGTCGCCCTTGGCGAGCGCGGTGTTCACCTGCTGCTGCTGGGTGGTGGCGCTCTCGGCGGCGTTGTAGTAGTCGATCTGCGCGTCGGGCGCCAGCTCCTTGATCTTCGCCTCGATGTAGGGCCGGTCGAACTTCTCGTACCGGGTGGTCTTGCTCTCCGGCAGCAGCAGACCGATCCTGACCTCGCCCTGTGCCGCGGCCGGCTGCGCCGCTCCGGTCGTCGCCACCGCGCCCAGGGAGAGGGCCGCGGCTCCGGCGAGTGCGATCGCGCCCCGCAATGTACGGCTCATGGAAGGCTCCTTTCGTACGCCCCCGCTCCCCGTCTCTCGTGAGCGCGGGTCCGCGGGGGCACACATGGCCTATATACCGACATTAGTCGCAACCAGGAGACCGGCAAGCGGGTGAACCGACCCCGGCGTGAGCGCCGGCGCCCGGATGCCCGGATCGGCGGGACCCGGGAGCCGGAGAACGCGAAGAGGGCCGTTCGCCGAACGGCCCTCGGGGCGTGCGCCGGACCGGTCAGGCCAGGACGACCGGCAGCTCGAACAGGTCGTTCTGGGTGACGACCGGCTTGTTGCGCAGCTCCTCGCGCGGCACCGCCAGGCGCAGCTCGGGGAAGCGCGCGTACAGCGCGGGCAGCGCCACCGACGCCTCCAGCCGGGACAGCGCCGCACCCGGGCAGACGTGCGGACCGTGGCCGAAGGAGATGTGCCGGTTCGGCGTGCGGGTCACGTCGAAGCCGCCCGCCGTCGGCCCGAACTGCGCCTCGTCCCGGCCGAGCGCGCCGAACGACACGATCAGGCCCTCGCCCTTGGGCAGGATCCGGTCGCCTACCTCGATGTCCTCGGTGGCGAACCGGATCAGGACGTGCGAGGTGGGCGTCGACCAGCGCAGGGTCTCCTCGATCACGTTCTCCCACGGCACCTCGCCCTTGAGCACCAGGTCGCGCTGGTCGGGATGGGTGCTCAGGGCGACCACGGCGTTCACGATCAGGCTGATGGTCGTCTCGTGCCCGGCGGCCACCATCAGCTGGAGGGTGTTGGTGATCTCCTCCGTGGTGAGCCGGTCGCCGTCCTCCGACGCCTCGATCAGCGCGCTCGTGAGGTCGTCGCCGGGCGTCTCCTTCTTGCCCGCCACGATCCCCGAGAACAGGGCGCCCAGGTCCGCCATCATCCGCGGCACCTCCTCGGGCGGGGTCTGCGTCGAGAAGAACTTGTCGAACAGCTCCTTCATCCGCGGCTGGTCGGCCCGGTCCACGCCCATCAGCTCGCAGACCACGTTCATCGGCAGCGGGTACGCGAACTCCGCCTTCAGGTCCACCGCCTCGCCCGCCGGGCGCTCTGCGAGCCGGTCCAGCATCTCCGCGGTCAGGGCCTCGATGCCGGCGCGCAGCCGCTCCACCCGGCGCGCGGTCAGCGCCTGCGCGACCAGACCGCGCAGCCGCCGGTGCTCCTCGCCGTCCGCGGTCAGCATCGACTTCCCGGGGTTGGCCAGCCCGATCAGCGGCCAGTCCAGGGGTATCTCACCGCGCTGCCAGGCACCCCAGACATCGATGTCCTTGACCAGGCGCGGGTCCGTGAGCAGCTTCCGGGCCTCCGCGTGGTGGGTGACGGCGAAGCAGGGCACCCCGCCCGGCAGGACGACCCGGGCGAGCGGACCGGCGGCGCGCAGCCGGGCACTCTCGCCGTCGAGGTCGGTGACGAACGGGTCCAGCTCGATGACGTCGGTGCCGGACGCGGCGGTGTGGTCGTACGGGCAGCTCATCCGAGGGCTCCAAGGGCGGGGGTCGGGGTGTAGGTCACGGGAAGCGCGGTCAGGCCGCGCAGCCAGGGGGAGGGGCGGCGGGCGAGGTCCCGCGGGGCCACCGCGAGGTCCACGTCCGGCAGCCGGTCGAGCAGCACCTCGATGCCCGTCCGGGCGATGGTCTCGGCGACCTCCTGCGCGGGGAACGGGCAGCGGTGCTCGCCGTGCCCGAAGGACAGGTAGGCGTTGTTGCCGCCGGTGAGCGCGCCGGAGTCGGCCCGTACGTGCGGATCGGAGTTGGCGGCGGCCAGACCGAGCAGCAGCAGGTCGCCGCCTCCGATCCGGCGCCCGCCGAGGTGGGTGTCGCGCGAGGCCCACCGTCCGGCGACGTTCTGGGTGGGGGTGTCCTCCCACAGGACCTCGTTCATCGCCTCGCCGACGCTGTGCCGGCCGCCGGACAGCGAGGCCGCGAACCGGTCGTCGGTGAGCATCAGGCGCAGCGAGTTGCCGATCCAGTCGGCGGTGGGCTGGTGGCCGGCGGCCAGCATCACCATGAGGTCCTGGGCGACCTCCTCGACCGTGAAGCCGGCCGTGTTGGCCAGCATCCGCGAGGCGACGTCGTCGCCCGGCGCCTCCGCCTTGGCGGCGAGCAGCCCGGCCATGGACTCGCCCAGGTGGCGCTGGCCCTCCAGGGCGCCCTCCTGGCCGTTGATCATGTCGTTCAGGGCCTTGACGAGCCCGGGGCCCTGCTCGTCGGCGAAGCCGTAGACGCTGGCGAGGACCCGGACCGGCAGCAGCATCGCGTACTCGGCGATGATGTCGCAGGAGCCCTTGCCGCACAGCGCGTCGATCAGCTCGTCGGCGAACCGCTCGGCGCGCGCCCTCAGGACGAACGGGTCGATCGCCTCCAGCGCGCCCGAGACGACGTCCGCGCGCTCGCGGTGCCGCTCGCCGACGGTGTAGAGGATGGACGGCTGCTTGCGCCCGATCATGGGCAGCAGGGGCCAGTCCGCCGGGATGCGGTCCCACTGGTTCCACAGGTCGGAGTCGCGCGAGAAGAGCACCGGGTCGCTGGTGACCTGGTGCAGTTCGCGGTAGCCGAGGACCAGCCAGGCGGGGACGTCCCCGTCCAGGACGACCGGGGCGACCGCCCCGTGCTCGCGGCGCATCTGCCGGTACAGCTCGGTGGGATCGGTCTGGAACCGGGGCCCGCCCAGCGGGACGGGCCGGGGCTCGGAGTGGGGCACGGGGCAGGTCACGGGGCGGGCTCCGGAATGGGCTGCGGGGTCGGGGCCTGGGCGACGACGGACTGCAGGTGCTCGACGAGCGTGATCAGGACCCGCTTGCTGGACTCGCGCGACCGGGCGTCGCAGAAGACCAGCGGGACCCCGTCGGAGAGGTCGAGGGCCTCGCGGATCTGCCCGGCGGTGTGGGCGGGGCCGCCGAAGTCGTTGCAGGCGACGACGAACGGCGTGCCGTGGTGCTCCAGGCGGTCGATCGCGTACCAGGAGTCGGCGAGCCGGCGCGTGTCGACGAGCACGACCGCGCCGAGCGTCCCGGAGAACAGCCGGTCCCAGAGGAACCAGAACCGCTCCTGGCCGGGCGCCCCGAACAGGTAGAGGATGTTGTGGGCGTCCAGCGAGATCCGGCCGAAGTCGAAGGCCACGGTGGTGGCCGTCTTCGCGGCGACGCCGACGGTGTCGTCGACGTCCTCGCCCGCCTGCGTCATGGTCTCCTCGGTGTTCAGCGGACGGATCTCGCTGACCGAGCGCACCAGGGTGGTCTTGCCGACGCCGAAACCGCCGACGACGACGATCTTCAGTCCGTTGTCGGCGGTGCTGTGCAGGGCCGGGCGCTGTTCAGAGGTTACGGAGTCCAACGAGCACCTGCTCCAGGATGTCGTGATCGGGAAGGCGGTACGACGCGCGGGGGTGCCGTGCGCTGATCCGGCCGGTGTCGTGGAGGTCGGCCAGCAGGATCCGGGTGATCGACACCGGCAGACCGAGTCCGGCCGCCACCTCGACCACCGCCGTGGGGAAGCGGCACATGCGCAGGATCGCGGCGTGCTCGGACTGCATGCCGGGGGCCGGGTCGCTCTCGGCGACCACGAGGGTCACCAGGTCGAAGGCGTCGGACCCGGCACGGCTGCGGCCGCCGGTCAGGGTGTAGAGCCGGTCGGGGGAGTCGTCCCTGCCCGGCCTGGTCCGGCTCATCCCCGGGGCCTCGCGACCAGGTACTCGCCCAGCTGCTCGACCAGCTCGGACATGTTGTGGCCGACGAGCCCCGCGTCGGCGTCCTCGTCGGCGACGAGCGCGAGGTGGGCGCCCTCGCCGGCCTCCACGATGAACAGGATGCCGCCGTAGAACTCGGCCATCGCGGAACGGACGCCGCCCGTGCCGTCTCCGAACTCCACGGAGGCACCGTGCGACAGGCTCTGGATGCCGGCGGCGATCGCGGCGAGCTGGTCCGCCTGGTCGACGGAGAGCTCGGGGGTACGGCAGAGCTTGAGGCCGTCACGGGAGAGCACCAGGGCGTGCCGGGTGCCCGGGGTGCGTTCCAGCAGGCCCTCCAGGAGCCAGCTGAGCTTCTCGTCGGTGGTGGTGCCGGTCATTTACGGGGTGCCTTCCGGGTGCGGGGAGTTCGAGGACGGTGACGTCCGGGGGGTGGACGCCCGGCCGGCCTGGTCGGACGGGGCGGGCGGGACGGCGGGGGAGCCGTTCGCCGCCGGGGAGGTGTCGGTGCCGGCGGCGGGCCGGTCGGCCGCGTCGGCCGTGTCGGCCGTGTCGGGCCGGTCGGCGGCGTCGCGGACCGCCCGGCGGAAGGAGCCGAAGCGGGAGGCCGCCCCGGCCGCCGCGCCGCTGCGCGGGGCCGCCGCGCGGGGCTTCGGGGCGGCGTCGGGCCCCTCCGGGTGGGCGGCGGCGAGCGCCCGGCCGCGACGGCGGCGCGGCAGGCCGCTCTCGCCGAACTGCGGGTGCTCGCCGGTGCCCTCACCGGTGGCGTCCCCGGCGGTGCCGGACTCGTGCACGGCCTCGGGCTCCTCGGCCCGCGCCCCGGCGGGGGCGGGCGACGCGGGCGCGGCCGGTGCCCGGTCGGGCGCGGGCGCGGACAGACCGCGGCCGGCCACCGGGGGCAGTACGGCGGCGGGCGCGGTCGGCGTCTCCGCGGGCACGTGGCTGATCAGTTCCTGGGGGAGCATCAGCAGGGCGCCGGTGCCTCCGCGCGCCGAGGGGCGGAACGACACGGTCAGACCGTGCTTGCGCGCCAGCCGGCCGACGACGGCCAGGCCGAGCCGGGTGCCGGACAGACCGGCCAGGTCCTGGTTCTCCGCGCTGACGGCGGCCTCGGCGCGGCGCAGCTGGACGTCGCTCATCACCAGGCCGCTGTCCTCCACCGCGATGATGACGCCGGCGGGGACCTCCTCCACGTAGACGTGCACCTCGGCCGTGGGCGGCGAGAAGTTGGCGGCGTTGTCCATGAGTTCGGCCAGGGCGTGCATGACACCCTCGGCGGCGTGGCCCGCCACGGCCGCGTCGCTGCTGGAGTGCAGCCGCACCCGCTGGTAGCCGCCGATCCGGCCCATGGCGCCGCGCAGGATCGACTCCATCACGATCGGGCGGGCCCAGCGGCGGCCGGACCGCGCTCCGGTCAGCACGGCGACGGAGTCGGCGAGCCGGCCCGCCTGGGCGGTGCGGTGGTCGAGGTGGAGGAGGTCGGTCAGGACGTCCTCGTCGGCGTGCCGGTGCTCCATCTCCCGCAGGTCGGCCAGCATGCTCGTGGCGAGCGCCTGCATGCGCCCGGCCGCGTTGGCGGCGGCGGCCATGGCGGCGGACCGTCCCGACTCGGCGCGGCGCAGCCTCTCCTCCAGGCGCGCCACGTCGGCGGCCCGGGCCCGGGTCAGCTCCGCCGTCTCGGCCGCGTGGGCGCGCACCAGTTCACCGGTCCGCGCCGCACGGGCCGCCTCGGCGGCGGCGGTGTCCGCCGCGTACCGCTCCTTCAGGGCCGCGGTCTCCCGCTCGGCGGAGGCGGCGGCCGCGGAGGCGTACGCCTCACGGGAGGAGAGTTCGGCGGTGAGCGTCTCGACCCGGCGGCCCAGCGTGCGCGAGGTGCGCCCGTACCAGGTGACGGCGAAGGCCGAGGCGGCGAGCAGCAGGACGCAGCAGACGGCGAACCAGGCGAGCGCGGGACGGACCCCGGCCGGCGCCGCGGCGGTCGCCGCCGCGGCGAGCGCACCACCTGCGGCGGCTGTCAGCAACGAGGCGAGCAGGGCAGGGCGGAAGGGGGTGGACGGCGCCGACATCAACCAGACTCTCGAGAACGGGCACGCGGGGAAGGGAGTCGCAACGACGGCACTATAGAGGCGTTGTTGATCAGTTAGGAACTGGCTTGATCGGATCGGTACCCAGGTGAAGGGTTAACTGCCCCATTTATGCGATCAGGAGTGATCGAATTTACTCAGGGTTCACCGAAGTACCGGTCCGCGTCCGGTCCCTGGCGGGTGCTCAGGCCGCCGGTCACCAGCGGTCGTGGTACTCGATGTGCAGAGAGCCGGGCACGTGCCGGCGCGTCCGCCCCCGTCCCCACGGGCCGGGGGAGACCTCCACGCAGAAGTGCGCGGAAGCCGGGTACCGCCGCCGGTGGGAGGCGGCCCGGTCGGCGAAGTCCCGCAGCGCCGCCCCCTCTTCGCGGAACGCGGTGGAACTGCCGACGACGAACAGGGTGTGCGCGGCGATGTCGAAACCGAGGTGGTCGCGGTACGTCCGGTGGTGCCGCCGCTCGTGGTCGACGGCGTCCCCGTCCGGGAGGTCGTCGTCCGGCAGGGTCACGGTGTGGGGCGTGCCGGCGCCGAGCCGCGCCCGGACCTCCTTCCACGACGAGGTCGGGAACCGCAGGCTGTGGTGGACCAGCACCAGGTCGAGCGCGACGGGCACGGCGTCACCGGCACCGTCGTGGGGCGCCGGGTTCTCCCGGATCGGCAGGTGGACCAGCGACCGGGAGGACCTGGCCGCGAGGGCCCACAGGGCGGCGAGCCGGTCGGCGCCCTCCCGGTCGGCGTACATCGACAGCCGGTACCCGTCGTCACGCAGTGCCAGACCCGTCGCGTCCGGCCCGGGGTCCGACCGCACCACCCGGACCTCGTACCCGCCCCGTCGCGCCTTGTCCACGCGCACCCGCTGTTCCACGTCTCCCCTTCGGCCCGCCGTCGCCACACTTTAAGCGGAGTCATGGGGTCCGGCCCTCCGGTCAAAGGCCGGCGCCGGCCTGCCGCTCGCGCGCGACGAACGCCGGACGCAGGGAGTCGTCGACCGGGTCGTAGTAGCGGTGGAAGACCGGGGTGGCCGAGCCGGAGACGGGCGGGACGATCCAGCTCCAGTCGGCGGGGGTCGGCCTGCCGTGACGGGCCTCCCGGTCGATGTGGCGGAGGAAGCGCCCGGACTCGGTGTGGTGGTCCGCCATCGTCACCCCGGCCTCCCGGAAGGAGTGCAGCACCGCCACGTTCAGCTCGACCAGAGCCCGGTCCCGCCACAGCGTCCGCTCCGACGAGCGGTCGAGGCCCAGGCGGCCGGCGACCACCGGCAGCAGGTCGTAGCGGTCGGTGTCGGCCAGGTTCCGGGCGCCGATCTCCACCCCCATGTACCAGCCGTTGAACGGCGCCGCCGGATAGCGCACCCCGCCGATCTCCAGCGGCATGCCGCTGATCGCCGGCACCGCGTACCAGCGGAGTCCCAGCTCCGCGAACCACGGGTGGTCCGGATGCCGCAGCGGCACCTCCGTCACGCAGCCGTCCGGCAGCCCGTACCACTCCGGCCGCGCGTCCGGACGCTCCCGCACCATCAACGGCAGCACCTGGAAGGGGTCGTCGGACCGCTTCCACCCCAGCTCGCGGGCGAGCGCGGTCGCCTCCGCCCCGCGCGGGTCGCCGACCCGGCGCCCCTCCGGGGTGCGGTGTCCCGCGTAGCCCACCAGCTGGTCGTTGACGATCCGGGGCCCGGGACGGCCGGGCCGGTCCGGTGCGAAGACCGAGATCACCGGCCGGATCCGGCCGCCGTTGCCGGCCAGGCGCAGATGCTCGAAGCAGGCCTCGGCCACCCCGCCGGCCGAGGCGACGTGCCGCAGGTCGCGCACCACGAGACCGCGCCAGTAGAGCCTGCCGATGCAGCGGGCCGCGTTGCGCCACGCGACCCGGGCGCCGAAGGCCAGCTCGTCCGGGGTGTGCGCGTACGTGCCGGTCCGGTCGATCTCGGCGAGGACCTCGCGGACCCGGAGCTCCACGTCGTCCGCCCGCCCCTCCTCCCGGTGGAACTGCCGGACGAAGCTCTCCGCCTCCCGCCGGTCGGTGACGTGCGCCGCCTCCGGCGGTCGCGGGGGCCCCTCGGGGCCGGGGATGACGCCGGACGTGAACGGACGGACGCCGACGGGGGCCGACTTCCGTCGGCGACGCAGACTGAAGACCAAGGTGTTCCCTCCCGGCCTCCATGACTACCCCATGTGTTCACGCGCGTGTGGAGAGTACGCGTACTCCGTACGGGAACGACGCCGCGCTGGTACCGTGCCCCGCCCCCGCTACGACTGCTGGGCGCCCGGCACGTTCTGCTCGGCCCAGACCACCTTGCCGGTGACGGTCCGACAGGAACCCCAGCGGCGGCAGAGCATGTTGATGAGCTGGAGCCCCCGCCCGCCCTCGTCGCTGAGGTCCGCGTGCTGGATCTGCGGCAGGTCGGGGCCCGTGTCCGAGACCTCCACGACCAGCCGCTCGCCGTGCCACAGCCGCAGCTCGCCCGGCCCGTTGCCGTACCGCAGCGCGTTGCCCACGAGTTCGGAGACCACCAGCTCGCAGACGTCCGCGAGTTCCGCGAGACCCCACGCGGAGAGCTGGTCCGTGACCAGCTTCCGTGCGGCGGAGGCCGCCCTCCCGTCCTTCGGCAGCTCCCACACCCGCAGGTCGCCGCGCGGGGACGGGGAGTCCGTCGCGACCAGGAGCACCGCCTCGTCGAACCGCTCGGCCCCCGCCGGAGCGCGCTCCACCAGACCGCCCGCCTCCAGGGCCCCGGGGGTGAGGCCGAGCGCGGCCGACCGCAGCAGGGCCAGCTGCTCGTCCAGGTCCTCGGTCCGGGTCTTGACGAGCCCGTCCGTGTACATCACCAGACGACCGCCGTCCGGGACCTTCAGCCGGATCGGGTCGTACGGGATCACCCCCGCCCCCAGCGGCGCGCCGGCCGGCACGTCCACGAAGTCGGCCGCGCCCCGCCCGTCGAGCAGCAGCGGCGGCAGGTGCCCGGCGCTGGCCAGCGTGTAGCTGGAGTCCGCCGGGTCGTAGACCGCGCACAGACACGTGGCGACCTGCTCGTCCTCCAGGTCGCGGGTGGCCAGGTCGAGCCGCGCCAGAACCCGCTCGGGGGCCATGTCCAGGGTCATCAGCGTGCGGGCGACCGCCCGCAGCCGCCCCATCGTGGCGGCGGCGGGCAGCCCGTGCCCCATCACGTCCCCCACCACCAGGGCCGTCCGCCCGCCCGGCAGCGCCATCACGTCGTACCAGTCCCCGCCCACCCCGTGGCCGGCCGCCGAGGGCGCGTACTCCGAGTGCAGCCGCAGCCCCGGCGTCACCGGGGTCGCGCGCGGCAGCAGACTGCGCTGCAACGAGACCACGTGCTCGCGCTCGCGCCCGTACAGCCGGGCGTTGTCGATGAAGACGGCGGCCTTCGAGGCGAGCTGCTCCGCGAGCGCGAGGTCGGTGGAGGAGAACGGCGGCGTCCCGGGGCCGCGCACGAAGTCGGCGCTCCCGAGCAGCAGTCCGCGTGCGATCAGCGGCACCGCCAGATAACTGTGCACCCCGGCGGCCCGCATCTGCGCCGCCGCGCTCGCCGTCGGCGCGACCCGGACGAAGTCGTCGCCCCGCATCCGGCTCAGCAGGACCGGCTTGCCCTGCCGGAGGCAGTACCGGTGCAGCAGCGTCTCGTGCCACTCCTCCGACTGGACGTAGGTCTCGCCCACCGGGGTCGGCTCCAGGGAGGAGAGCTCCTCGATGGCGCACAGCGCCGTGGCCCGCAGCGGAGGGACGCCCGCACCGGTCCACCGCGCCCCCTCCTCGCCGCGCAGGACGCTCTCCAGGACGTCCACGGCGGCGCCGTCGGCGAACCGGGGCACGGTGAACTCGGCCAGCTCCTGCGCGGTGCGCTCCAGATCCAGGGTCGTACCGATCCTGGAGGTGGCGGAATTCAGCCAGGCCAGCTGACTGCGGGTGGTGAACCGGTCGGGCGGCAGCAGCCCCCTGCTCCTGCGGAACCTGGCACCCGCGCCGGCCGGGTGGTGGGCCGACGGATTGCTCCCGGCCGAGGCGCGGCTGGTCAGGCGCCGCCTGTCGCTCCCGCCGTTCACTCTTTCGGCCTCCAGACAGGAAGTGACGCCATCTGTTGCACAGTCTGCACCGGAAGAGGCCACAGTGCATCAGGCATGCGGAAGCAACACGCACAAGTACGTCCACGGCCACGAGGAGTCACCCGGGGGCGACCGTCCGCGACGCGGAACCGGCGCGCGGGACCGCCGGAGCGGGCCGCCCGCCCCGGAAACCCCGCGCCCTCAGAGCCCCGTGACCCTGGCGGCCGCCGACACCTCGTACACCAGGGTGACCGTCCGGCGGCCGCCCGGGGGCAGGGAGACGTCCCAGCGGACGACGCCCTCCGCGTCGACCGAGGCCGGCACGGGGGAGCAGGACTCCTCGCGCAGGCGCACCTCCACCGCCGAGACCTCGGAGACGGGGATCCGCTCCCGCAGGACCACCACCCGGTCGCCGTCCTCGCCGGGGGCGGAGAAGCGGGACAGGTGCAGCCGGACCGTACGGGTGGTCACGCTCCGCTGGGTGAGCCCGGCGGTGTCGTGCGCCTCCTCGGCGTACCGGACGACCCGGATGTCGTCGCGGCTGCCGTAGGCGAGCTCCGCGGGGGCGCCGGGAGCGGTGAAGTCCAGCGTGCCGCGCCCGACGAAGCCGGTACCGCGCACCAGGTCCACCGGCCCCGCGAGCAGCGCGTGCCCGGACCGGTTGTCGAACCGCACCACCCGCGTGACCAGCGGGGACAGCTCGGGGGCGCAGGCGTACTCGTCGCCCGCGTCCGTCGTGAAGGCGGAGAGCGGCACCCGGTGCGCGCGGCCGCCGCCCGGGACGGAGACCGGCGCGGGGGCGTTCAGGACGCGCGCCTCGCCGCCGTCGTCGACCCCCGGCAGACCGAGCACCGGCGCCGGCCCGAGGTCCCCGATCAGCTCCTCGCGCACCTCGACGTCGACCGTGCGGCGCTCGGCGGCCGAGCGGTCCCTGAGCGTCAGCCGGTCCTCGACCAGGCGCGGCGGCTCGGTGGCGAGCGCCGAGCGGGCCGTCGACAGCGTCAGCCGGACGTCCGACCAGTCCTCGCCGGTGCGCTGCCAGACCACGGCCTCGGTCTCCAGGGTGAGGGAGCCGCCGTCGAGCACGGCCCGGTAGGCGGGCCGCCACAGCGCGCACGGGGTGAGGTGGCCGAGCCGCAGCCGGGCGGGACCGGCCTCCGCGGCCTCCACGGTCAGCTCCACGTGGGCGACGAGCTCGGGCGGCTCCTGCTCGGCCTCGTCCAGGGCCCGCAGGGCCGCGTCCTCCTCGGCGCCGAGGTCGGTCAGCCGGACCTCGACGGCACGGAGCCGTTCGGCGTACGCGTCGCGCTCGGCGTCCACGCGGTCCAGTTCCCGGGACCAGCGCTCCCCCTCGCTCTCCCCGGAGCCGACGCCCTCGCGGATCTCCCGCAGCAGGTCGGCGGCGAGCCGGCCCAGCAGGTCGAGCCGGACGCGCAGCCGGTCGCGCTCCTGCTCCACGGTGCGGCGCTCCTCTTCGAGGGCGTGCGCACGCAGACGGAGGGCGGAGTCGTCCCCGGGGGAGGGGACCGGGCCGCGCGGGGTCCAGGTGCGGACGATCCGCGCGCCGAGCACGGTCGCCGGGCGGTCGGAGGCCAGCTCGGTGTGGAGGGTGCGGTCGACGGCCAGTGCGCCGATCGGGCCGAGGCGCAGCCGCTGGACGCCGGCCGCCAGGTCGAGGTCGGCGGTCCGCTCGACGTGGGCGCGGTCCTCCAGGCAGGTGACGGCGGTGACGGGAAGGGCGATCGGACGGGGTTCCGTGGTCATGGTGGGGGTCAGCTCCTGCGGTTGCCGTCGACCAGGGCCTTGCCGGCCGGGATGCGGATCTCGTAGCCGCCCTCGAGGACGGCGGTGCCGCCGGCGGGGAGTTCGACCCGCCGGACGCGGGTGCCCGGCGCGTGCTCCTCGGGTCCGTCCTCGGGCGCCGCCCAGCCGGCCCGCTCCTCGATCCGCACGTCCGGTTCGGAGGTGACCGGCACCCGCTCGCGCACCTCCACGACGACGGGCGCCGCGAGCCGGTTCGCCAGCTCCACGTGGATCCGGTGGTCGAGCACGGTGACGTTGTTGCGCAGGCCCGCGGTCGACTCCCGCAGGTGCGTGCGGCGGGTCGCGCGGATCGCCTCGGCCGGGCCCAGGCCCACCCTCCGGACACCGCCGGGGGCGAGCGTCGGGAGCGCGGCCGTCAGCAGGAACTCGTCGTCGACGGTGACCTCCACCGGACCGGCGAGGAGGGCCTGCCCGGTGGCGTTGGAGACCACGAGCGTCGTGTACACGGTCTCCTCCACGGACGGCACGCAGAGGTACTCGGTGCGCAGACCGACCGGGATCTCGCCGACGGTGACGGTGTGCCAGGTGCCGTCCGAGGGGACGTCGGCGCGGGCGGCGGCGTCGAAGCGGTGGTCGAACGACCCCGCAGACTCGCGGGGGCGCACGGCGTGCCGGGGGAGCGGCAGCGCGGCCACCCCCTCGGCGCGGCGGCGGTACTCGCTCGCCACGGCGTCGAAGGAGGCGTCGGGGAACAGACGTCCCCGGCGCGGCCCCCGGTCGTCGGGGCCGGCCAGGACGAGGGAGGCGTAGTCCAGCTCGTCGCCGCTCGGCCGCGGCGGGCCGGAGGGCGCCGGCGGCGGGACGGGCGCGGCCGAGCCGGGAGCCGAGGGGACCGCGGGCGCCATGGCGCGCCGGGCGGCCCGCGGCGCGGACTTCGGCGCGCCGCCGTACGCCTGCGGTGCCGGTGCCCCGCCGTAGCCCTGCGGCGCGGATCCGGGCGCCCCGCCGGGGGCCTCGGGGGAGAAGCCGTACACGGCGCCGGGCGGCGGGGGTGCTCCGGTGAGGGGCGGCGGTCCGGCGAAGGCCGGCGGCGCCGGGGGCGGCGGGACCGGAGGGACCGCGACCGGCACGGCCGCGACGCCCGCCACGGCCCCGCCGAAGTCGGGGGCCGGAACCGGCCGGGGCCCCGCCGCCTCGTACCCGGCGAAGAGGTCGGCGAGACCGGCCGGGGGCTCGCGCCAGCCGGACGGCGCGGGGGCCGTCTGCCGCCGCCCGATCCGTACGGAACGCAGCCGCGGCAGATCGGTGCGGCGCCGCAGGTCGGCGGTGGCCAGGGCGAGGCGCACCCCGGTCCAGTCCTCGCCGGTCCGCTGGGCGACCGAGGCGCGCAGCACCAGCCGCCCCCCGTCGTCGCCCCGGCGGTGCGAGAGGCGGTAGGCCGGCACCCAGACGGCGCCCGGCACGCCGTACTCCAGCTCCAGCTCCACTTCCGCCGGAGCCTCCCCGCCGGCCGCGCCGTCGAGGGTCAGGACGGCGGAGACGGTGGTCTCGACGTGCGCGGAGGGGGCGTCGGTGGAGGCCCGGGCGAGCCGGTCGACGGCGACGGAGAGGGCGTGCTCGGCGCGGCGCAGCTCCTCCTCCAGGCCGACGAGGCGTGCGTGCAGCCGGGCCAGCCGCCCGTCGACGAAGTCGGCGAGTTCCAGCCAGGCGTCGACCGCGGTGCGCCGGTGCGGGTCCTCGCGCTTGCGGGCCGGGGGCACCGGGTGCAGTCCCTCGACCTCCTCGATCAGGGTCCGCTGCCGGTCCCGGCGCCCCTCGGCCGCCGCGTACGCGTCGCGCAGCCGCTCGACCTCGCGCCGCAGCGCGTCGGGCGCGCCTCCGTCGAGCGGCGCGGACGCGACCTCCACCCGGGCCTCGGTGACCCGGACGCCGGCGGGGCCCAGGACGCGGGCCCGCAGCGAGCCCGGGTCCAGGGTGCGGGGCAGTCCCGCGACCCGCACCCGGCCGTCCCGGGGCACGGCGCCCCGGGCCAGGCGGCGGCAGACCGCGCCCTGCGCGTACACCACGACCGAATCGAGGACCGACGCCCACCTCCGGGCCGTCTCCTCCGACATGCGCCTCGCCCCCTGCCCGTCCGTCGTACGGGCCGAAGCCTACGCGGACGGGCCGCGCTCCGGGGCCGGAAGCCGTCCCTCAGGCCGTGGACGCCGCGTCCAGGACGGCCCGCACCTCCTCCGCCAGCGCGTAGGGGTCGCCGGCCGGCGCCGTCGGGTAGCTCCGGTGTTCACGGGCCCAGGCGTCGTCCCGCGCGAACCAGTCGACGGCGACGGGCGCCGCACCGGTCGTCAGGGTGGTGTCGAGGCTCGCGAAGTACGCGGCCCAGCGCGGCGCGTAGAGGTCCCGGACGAGCCCGTCCCACTCGCGGTTGGCGTAGTCGCGCAGCCCCGCCTCGCTCGGTCCCCGGCCGCCCCAGGTGGTCAGGATCGAGCGGGCGTCGTACTCCAGGCGGTCGCGTTCGGCCGGGTCGGCGCCCCAGGAGCGGGCGTCCTCCAGCCACGGGCCGAGCAGGAACCGCCGGTCGGAGCCGACGAGGCGCCCGAGCAGCTCCGTGGCGGCGTTCCACTCGCGCACCGGCGTCCGGAACCGCTCCAGGTCCTTCGCCTCGTACGCGGCCCTGATCCGGGGCAGCAGCACCCGGCCGCGGTTGGTGAGCGCCTGGCGCGCCACGTCCACGAGGTCGTGGCGGTACGCGTCGGTGGTCCGCAGCGCGGGCGCGACCCGCAGCAGCTCCGTCAGCGCCCGCTCCACCGTGGCGGCGTCGTACCGGGAGGAGGCCGGGCTCCAGCGTGCGGCCCTGGTCGCCGTGAGGCTCGGCCGCGCGGTGAAGAGGCTGTCCTGCGGCTCGCTCCACGTCCCCGGCGCCATGCCGTACGGGCCCGTGCGCAGCTCCTCCCAGGCGGCGGCCGCGTGCGCGTCGGCCCCGCCGTAGCGGCGGGCGGCGTAACCGGCGAACCAGGCCCGCTGGTCGACGGGGCCCGGCTCCCAGGCGAGTTCGGTGAACAGATCGAATCCGGCGGGGTTCCCGCCGGTGGCCTCCGGCAGGTAGGCGATGCCGCGCAGCGCGGAGCCCGGCCTGGTCAGCCACGCGTGGAAGCGACCGCCCCACACGCCGGTGTTGGCGCCGATGCTGGTGTGGCCGCCGAAGTTGGCGATCGAGCCGAAGGCGTAGGGCGTGCCGCCCCACTCGGCCTCGCGGTCGAGGCCGTCGTAGCGGTCGGAGAGGCCGTCGACGATCAGGACCCGGTCGCGGTCCACCCCGCTCAGGAGCGTGGCGGACGGGTTCTTCTGCCAGCCGAGCATGACCCAGGTGGCACCGGGGCGCGCGGTGTCCAGGGCCCGCTGGACGGCCCCGGCGGCCGCGGCGACGTCGACCGGGCCCGGGGTGCCACCCTCGTGCAGCAGGTCCATCTTGAACATGCCGCTGTCGCCGAACCGCTCCCGCTGGGCCCGGTAGTAGGCGGCGGCGAGGCGGTCGAAGACCGGGCCGGTCGGGTCCAGCCAGTCGGGCCGGTCGAACCCGACCCACGTGCCCTGCGGGACGGTGACCGCCCCCGGGTTCCGCGCGGCGAACCCCGGCGGCACGGTGCCGAAGTAGCCCGGGAGGACGGGGCTCATACCGAGCGAGCGCAGCTGCCGCGCGATCCGGCCGCCGAGCGTCGCGCGGGCCTCGATGAGCTGCTCGGAGACCGGGCCGCCGAAGCCCGACATGTTCTGCAGCAGCCACCAGGCCTGGTGGGCGGGGGCGGGGATCCAGCTCCGCAGCTCGGCGGCGTCGTAGCCGAACTCCTGGAACGCCCGGTAGTACGGGTACTCGGCCCCCGTCGGCACGAAGACCTCGTTCACGCCGTGCAGCGCCATCAGGTCGATGTCGCGGCGGTACGCGTCGAAGTCCCGGTAGGCGCCCGAGTACCCCTCGTCGGTGTCGTTCAGGGCGTAGCGGTGGGGGACGTTCGCCGACCGGGTGAGGGTCCCGGGGACCGCCGGGAGGACGGCGGGCAGCCGGCCGAGGCTGTCGCCGGGCCAGCCGATGTCGACCCCGGCGACCCGCTCCAGGTACCAGCCCGCTCCGGCGAGCAGCGTGGCCGGCGAGGTGCCCCGCACCTGGATCCGGCCCGCCTCGCCGGAGACCGCGAACCAGTCGCCGGACTCCGGCCTCTCGACGGGGACCAGGGAGAACTGCCGGGCCCGCGAGGACAGCAGGCGCTCCAGGCTCGCCCGCGCGGGCGCCGTGTCGAAGGCGGGCGCGGCGGCGGAGACGGTCCCGCCCCGGGGGGACAGCGCCTCGGGCGTGACCGCCGTCGCGGCGACGAGCGCCACGAGGACGAGGAGGTGACGACAGCGGAGCATCGGGCGACGGCCCATCTGGTTCCCTCGGTTTCCTGCTCGAAAGAGTCCGGCGGATCGTCCGCCCACTCTGCTACGGCCTCCCTCCCGGAGGGCGCAGACGGGACGGGGACCTGCGGCGTCTCATCCTTGCGGGCGTACGCGACCGGGGCCCGGCCGGGGTGCCACGACGCCGGTTCCTCCCTCCGGGGCGGAGGCCCCGGGCGGCGACGGAGAACAACTTCCCTCCCCGCGAAGGTGGTTGACGAATGGTCTGGACCAACCTACGGTCTGCTGGAGCGCGCGCCATGCCCAGGACCATCCCCCCCACGTCCCCAGGAGCACGCATGCCAGGCCCCCGGATCACCCGCGTCCTCGGAGCGGGTCTCACCGCCCTGCTCGCGGCCGCCGCCCTCGCCGCGCCCGCCGCCGCCGAAGGCGCGAAGCCCGCGCGGACCGCCGTGTCCGCCCCCGCCTCCGGAACCGGAGAGACCGCCGACACCTGCGCCCTCAAGCCGAAGCCCGCCGGAAAGGTCCTCCAGGGGTACTGGGAGAACTGGGACGGCGCGGCCAACGGCGTCCACCCGCCCTTCGGCTGGGCCCCCATCGACGACCCGCGCTTCGCCGCCCACGGCTACAACGTCATCAACGCCGCCTTCCCCGTGATCCGTTCCGACGGGACGGTGCTGTGGGAGGACGGCATGGACAGCACCGTCCGCGTCGCCACCCCCGCCGAGATGTGCCGTGCCAAGGCGGCCGGGGCGACCATCCTGATGTCGATCGGCGGCGCCACGGCGGGCATCGACCTGAACTCCACCGCCGTCGCCGACCGGTTCGTCGACACGATCGTCCCGATCCTCAAGAAGTACAACTTCGACGGCATCGACATCGACATCGAGACCGGCCTGGTCGGCAGCGGCTCCATCACCACCCTCTCCACCTCCCAGGCCAACCTGATCCGCATCATCGACGGCGTCCTCGCCCGCATGCCCGCCGGCTTCGGCCTGACGATGGCCCCGGAGACCGCGTACGTCACCGGCGGCAGCGTGGTCTACGGCTCGATCTGGGGCGCCTACCTGCCGGTCATCAAGAAGTACGCCGACAACGGGCGCCTGTGGTGGCTCAACATGCAGTACTACAACGGCAGCATGTACGGCTGCTCGGGCGACTCCTACTCCGCCGGCACCGTCGCCGGGTTCGTCGCGCAGACCGACTGCCTGAACAAGGGCCTGGTGATCCAGGGCACCACGATCAAGGTCCCGTACGACAAGCAGGTCCCCGGCCTGCCCGCCCAGCCGGGCGCGGGCGGCGGCCACATGGCCCCGTCGACCGTGGCCCAGGCGTGGAAGCACTACAACGGCGCCCTCAAGGGCCTGATGACCTGGTCGGCCAACTGGGACGGCTCGAAGGGCTGGACCTTCGGCGACAACGTCAAGGCCCTCCAGGGCCGCTAGTCCGCCGACCCCGGACCCGGACCCTCCTCCCGCACCGGCCCCGGCGGCCGGCTCAGGGGAAGAGGGCCCGGGCGAGGGAGAGACCGACGAAGACGGCGCCGAGCCCGGCCACCACGGAGGCGACGACGTTCACCACGGCGAAGAACCGCGCGCCGGACTCGGCGAGGCGCAGCGTCTCGTAGGAGAACGTCGAGTACGTCGTCAGCGCGCCGCACAGCCCGGTCCCGAGCAGCAGGTGCACGGTGTGCCCGGCCGCACCGGACAGCGCGGCGCCCGTGACCAGGCCGAGGATCAGGGACCCCACGACGTTCACGGTGAAGGTGCCCCACGGGAAGACGGTGTCGTGGCGGGCCTGGACGGCGCGGTCGGTCAGATGGCGCAGGGGCGCGCCGACGGCGCCGCCGGCGGCCACCAGCAGGAAGTCGTTCACCACCGCTCCTCCCGGGCGCCGTCGGGGCGCGAGGCCGGCCGGACGGCCGTTCTCGTACGGAAGGTCATGACGCGCTCCGGTGCGACAGGAGGCGACGCGTGCCGAACGCGCCGACGGCCACCGCCGCCATCGCGGCCACGACGGTCGCCGCGAGGTAGAGGAGTCCGATGGCGGGGCGACCCGCGTCGACGAGGCGTTCGATGTCCACGCAGTACGTGGAGAAGGTGGTGAACCCGCCCAGGAACCCGGTCCCGAGGAACGGGTGCAGGAGGGGGTGGGCCGTGAAGACCTCGGTGACGGCGACGAGGAGGACGCCGATCAGCAGACAGCCGACGGCGTTCACCGTCAGTGTCGTCCAGGGGAAGGCGCCCGCGGGCGCGGACCACAGCAGCGACGCCCCGAAACGGGCCAGGGCGCCGAGCGAGCCGCCCGCCGCGATCACCACGAGGACGCCGTGGCGCGAACGCCACGGCTCCCGGAGCCCGCGAACGTCCGCAGGACCGACGTCGGGGTCGATCGGCTCGGCCGACTCGGCCGCTTCGTCCGGTTCGACCGCTTCGGGGTCCTCGGCCCGCGGGGGTTCTTCGGAACGCACGCCTCTCCCTGCGCGTGGTCTCCCGCTCGCGCGGATGCGGGCGGGGACGGGTCACGGGTAGGGACCGTTGGCGACAACGCGTGCCGCGGTTCGGGTACGGCGGGCCCCACCGCCGCGCGACGGTCCGGGGACGGCCGTGCTCCCAGGATAACGGGCGGCGCCGGAACACCGCCGTCCGGATCGGGGCGTGTGGAGGCGGCGTACGGGAGCGCCGGTGCGCGGCCGCCGGGAACGGCCGCGTACCGGCCCCCGTCAGGCGGTGTGCAGGGTGAGGCCGTAGCGGCCGAGGATCTCGTTGACGGGCTGGAACCACGTCTCGCCGCCGGAGGAGCAGTTGCCCCAGCCGCCGGAGGTGACGCCCTGGGCCTGGTCGCCGCTGATGAACGCGCCGCCGGAGTCGCCGCCCTCCGCGCAGACGCTGGTCTTCGTCATCTGCTGGACGGCGCCCTGGCTGTAGTTGACCGTCTCGTTCTTGGCGAGGACGGTCCCGCAGTGCCACTTCGTCGTGGAGCCCGAGCGGCAGATCGACGCGCCCACGGGCGCCTCGGCGGAGCCGCGCACCAGCCGGTCGGACGTGACGCCCCAGCCGAGGACGACCGGCACGGTCCACCAGCCGCTGTGGATGCTCACGTACGCGTAGTCGTTGCCGGGGAACGAGGAACCCTGGAAGGTGCCCATGGCGGAGCCGTCCCAGCCGCGCACCGCCGCCCCGGCCTGACCGCAGTGACCGGCGGTCACGAACCCGCCGTGCACGGAGAAGCCGATCGAACAGCGCACGTTGCCGGTGTAGTACGGGTCGCCGCCGACGGTTCCCGCCGCGTACGTACGGGGGGCGGTGGCCGCCTCGGCGACGGTGACGGGCCCCTTCGCCCGCGCCTTCTCGACGAAGGCGCGCACGGCGGGGGCGTCCCGCTCGGCCCGTACGACCGTGACGACGACGCTGTTCGCCTTCGGGTCGACGTGCCAGCCGGCCACGCCCTTCGGCGCGGAGAGCCCGTCGAGGCGGGCCTTGGCCCGGTCGAGGGCGGTGGCGCTGTGGCGGACCACCCGGGTGTCGGCGCCGAGCGCCCGCACCCCGGCCTCCTCGGCGCGGTCGGTGAGGGCGACGACGAGCCGCCCCGAGGAGGGGTCGAACCACGAGCCTCCGTACGCGCCTCCGGCGGTCTGCCGGGCGGCCTTCTCGACCTCGGTCGCGGCCTTCTCGGCGCGCAGCCGCTCCTCGGCCTGCGCCGGGGTCAGGCCGAGGTCCTGCCGCAGGGCGTCGAGCAGCCCGGCCGAGGCGGAGGGGGAGGCGGGCGGCTCGGGGAGCGGGGCGGCGTTCGCGGCTCCGGCGTGGGCGGCGCCGAGACCGAGCGTCAGCAACAGGGCCGCGACGGCGGCACCCAGGGGGGTGGTGCGTTTCACGAAGCCTCCTGGTGTGGGGGATCGAACGCTTGAGAGCGCTCTCAACGAGCGCCGGCCGTTACGCTAGCGGCATTGACTTGGCAGGTCCATACCAAAAACGCGATGAGAGGGAATCGGCTCGTGACGTCCGGCGTGGCCATCCCCGGACATCCGGACATCCGGACCGTCGGACAGCCGGACCGTCGGCGGCCGGACGCCCGGGCGGCCGGACAGCCGAACGGGCCGCCGGTCGTCCGGCGGCCCGTTCCCTCGGAGTCGTACGACCGGAGCCCGGTGGATCGGGGCCGGTCGGCGTGCGCGTCAGGCGCGCGGGGGCAGGCGCTTCGCGAGGAACTCCTCGAACGTCACCCTGCCGACGGCCCGCTCCGGCGTCAGGTGCCCACCCGCCCGGAACCCCCGGTAGGCCTTTCCGGTCAGGGGGACGTTCAGCAGACGGCGGTGCTGGCCGATCGCGCGCAGGTAGATGCGGGCCAGCTCCGTGAACGGGAGCACCTCGGGGCCGCCCATGTCCGGCACCCGGCCCGCGGGCTCCCCCGTGGCGAGTTCGGCGAGGCGCGCGGCGACCTCCGCCACCTCGATCGGCTGGTCCGCGACACCGGCGGGCAGCGGCATGACCGGCAGCCGGGCCGCGTTGCGCAGGACCTCCACCACCAGGTCGTGGAACTGCGTGGCCCGCAGCACGGTCCACCCGAGCCCGGACCCCTCGATCATCTTCTCGACGGCGAGCTTGGTCCGGTAGTAGCCGAGCGGCACGCGGTCGACGCCGACGATCGAGACGAAGACCAGGTGCCGCACGCCGACCCGGCGCGAGGCATCGATCAGGTGGCGCGCCGCCCGGTCGTCACCCCCGCGCGGCGTGCTCGCGCAGTGCACCACCGTGTCCACGCCCTCGACGGCCGCGTCCAGTCCCGTGCCCTCGCGCAGGTCCACCGCGTACGGCTGCGCGTGGCGGCTCAGCACCCGCACCTCGGCGCCGTCCGCGCGCAGCCGCTCGGCGACGAGCCGCCCGAGCGTTCCCGTACCCCCGGTCACCAGGATCGTGGTCATCGTGCGTCTTCCCTCCGCGGCAAGGTGCGCGCTCCACGGCGGAACGCCCGTCGAAGGAGGCTACGGCGAGAAGTGCCCCCGGCGCCGCGGCGGCGCTCCGGCAGGGAGCGGCCCGGCGGCCCCGTTCCGGGGGGTCGCCGGGCCACTCGGGCCGGAAGGCCGTCCGGTCAGTCGGCGGAGACCGCCTCGACCAGGTCGCCGACCTTGCGGTCGGGCAGGGCGCGGGCCACGTCGGCCTGGGCGATGATGCCGACGAGGACGTGACTGTCGATGACGGGCACGCGCCGGATCCGGTGTTCGCCCATGACGTCGAGGACCTCGTCGGCCTCGGCGTCCGCCCGGACGTAGACGACCTCGTCCTGGGCGAGATCGCTCACCCGGCACTCCGCCGGGTCGATGCCCTCGGCCACCACCTTCAGGACGATGTCGCGGTCCGTCAGCATGCCCTTGAGCTTCTCGTCGGCGCCGCAGATCGGCAGGGCGCCGACTCCGAGTTCGGCCATCTTCCGCGCGGCGTCGCGCACGGTCTCGCTCGCCTTCACGCAGGTCGCGTCCGGCGTCATCATCTCGCGTGCTGTCGTCATGGCCATCGCCTGCATCCGTTCCGTGGGCGTACGTGCAGAAATGAACTACGGACACGAACGCGCCTGCCCGACGACCCGGGAGGAAAACACGGGGCCGGGGGCGGGGCGCCGGTCCTTCCGCGCGCCGTCTCCACCCCCGCCGCATCTTTGGCCTCGATCGTTGCGGAGAGTGACCGGATGGGGAGATGATCCCGGCCGTGACGATCTTTCTCGCCGTCGTGGTCGGCGTGCTCCTCTGCGTGCTCCACTCCCGTGTCATCGTTCCCGACCGGGCCGATCGCTGGGTCCACAAGCACTTCGTGGCGTCCGACTACGGTCTGGCTCCCCGCGAACAGCTCGACTCGCGCCGCCCCGGCCCGCCCCCGCCGGCGCACCGGATCCAGGAGAGGCAGGCCGTCGCCGACGCGGCGTGGAAGGGGAACTGGCGGGCCGCCGAGGCCTACGTCCGGGCGGCGGGCGACGACTGGGACGAGCGCTGGGCCCGGACCGAACTCCTCCAGGAGGTCGCCCGCGAGGACGACGCCTGGCTGGACGCGTGGCGCGCGGCCGAGCCCGGGAACTGCGACGCGGCGACCCTCCGTGCCCGGATCATGGTCCAGGAGGCCTGGCGGATCCGGGGCAGCGGCTTCGCCCACGAGGTTTCGCCGGACCGGATGAACCGCTTCCGCGCCCTGCTCCCGGCCGCGATCGAGGAAGCGGAGCGGGCCGCGCTGCTCGACCCCGCGAACCCGGGCCCCTGGGTCGTCATGGTCACCGCCGCCCGGGGCGCCCAGTACGGCCGTGCTCGGTTCCGGCCGCTCTGGGACGGCCTCGTCGCCCGGGCGCCCCACCACTACGAGGGGCACTGGCAGGCCCTCCAGTACTGGTGCGCCAAGTGGTTCGGCAGCGACCGGCTGATGATGCGCTTCGTCGGTAAGGCGGTCCGCAAGGCCCCGAAGGGCAGCCCGCTCACCGGCATGTACCTGCACGCCCTGGAGGAGCTGGCCGGTCGTCCGGCCGCCGCGGCCTCCTTCACGCCCCTGGTGAGGGGGCGCCTGAAGCGGATCGCGGCCTCGTTCGCCGAGGTCGCCCCCGACGACGAGCGCCTGCCCGTCCTGCGCCACCTCCTCGCGTACCACATGCTCCGGTCGAGGATGTACGGACCCGCCCTGGAGCAGTTCCGCCTCATCGGCCCGTGGTGCGGCGCCGAACCCTGGCGCAAGGACGGAGCCCCGATGAGGACCTTCGAGACCGCCCGGGGCACGGCGGTGAAGCTGTCCCGCACCCCCGCCACCCCGACGGTCGGGTCCCGCGGGACGGGCCGCTAGAGCCTGTCGGGCATCCGCCCCGCTGAGAGGCTGCCGACCGGATCGAGCTGCCGGACGACGGCACCGTCGAGAAGCGGAACACGCTCCGCACGCCGCTCCTCGCCGGCGCGAACACCCGCTTCTGCACGACGCACGTCGCGATGGCGTCGGACACCGACGAGCCGAAGCGACCGACAGCCGTCAGGAGCAGCTCGACACGTGGGCCAAGGGCGGCCGGACGGCCGTGAGCGCGGGTGGTCGGCACCGCCACCGTGAAGCAACGGGCGCCCCGGCCCCCGGCGGACGCCGCGCCGGGGGCCGGAGCGGCGGCCGGGTCAGGGGAAGGGGTGCGGGGCCCGCAGGAGTTCCGCCTCCGTGAGGTCGCGGGAACGGTGGCCGCCCCGACGGAGCGCCGTACGCAGCCGCGGCATCAGCAGGGCCCGTTGCCGGTTCCAGCCGAAGTCGATCGGCAGCAGCCCCGGCACCACCGTGGCGACCGTCCGCAGTCCCGCCCGCTCCTGCTCGGGCGTGGTCTGGTCGACGACGACCACGTCGTGACCGGCCTCGACCAGCTCGTCCACGACCACGGACACGTCGTCCCGCAGGTCCCCGGTACGGGGCCGGCCGCCGCTCTCCCACTCCCCGTACACCTCGCCGAACGGGCGGGCCTCCGAGTGCTCCAGGTACGCGCGCGCGTACGCCGCCATCCGGGGCAGCCCGTACAGCTGCGGATGGTCCTTGAGGTGGCGTACGAGGGAGAAGTCGTCCGCCATCGCTTCCAGTTCGGCCCGGCGTTCGGCCGTCTGGCGCGCCAGGTGCGGGATGTAGCTCAGCACCTCCGACAGGGCGCCCTCGACGGCCGCCCTCGGATCCAGCGAGGCCGCCGCCGCGAAGGACAGCGTGCCGGGACCGCCGTCCCGGCGCACGCCGACCACCGTGACGGCGGGGATCGCGAGATCGATCCGGTTGTCGAAGGCGTGCACGTCGTAGCCCTGGAGCGCGGCCCGCTCCACCATGGCGGCGGCCGTGGGGCCGCCGACCGTCGCCAGGTCGATCCGGGGCAGCCGGGCCGCCCCGTACCAGCCGTTCAGGAAGGAGTCCCGCTCCACCAGTTCGAGCAGGCCGCCCAGGACCGCCTCCTCCAGGCAGCCGCCGATGGCACAGCCGTTGGAGCACTCGAAGACGAAGTCGTCGTCGGCCGTCGGGACGCTGTAGTGGACCAGCCGCGACGGCACCAGGACGGGACGTCCGTCCCGCAGCGACCGGCCCCGCTCCCAGGGGATGGGCCGGGACGGGTCGAAGGGCCTGACCATGGGGTCGTCCCGGTACGTCTCCGGGGCGTACAGACCGCACGCCGCCGGGTCGACCGCCTCGTCCCCCAGAGCGTCGTACGGGGCGACGACCGGTGCCCGTCCGGTGCGCCGGCGTGTGCCCGCGTACCGCTCCAGCCCCTCCAGGAACGCCAGCCGCCGACTGGTGGCGAAGGAGTTCTCCTGTCCGCTCCAGGTCACGTCGTGAAGCCCCGCGTACCCCCGGACGAACGCGCTCCCGGCCACCGGGGCGGTCGTGGACGAGGTGACGTCCGTCCAGGTCCCGGCCCCGAGCGCGCCGCAGACCGGGTTGGCCAGGGCGTCGACCGGGAGCGGGTACGAGAAGGCCGACCGCAGCCGGTAGCCGTCCGGGTCCGGTTTGGGGCGCGGGACGAGGGCGAGCGGCGGGGCGCCGCCGTCCTCCGCCGGGTCCCGCCCTTCCGGCCCGCAGTCCGGGCAGAGCGGGTCCGGGAGCAGCGGGTACGTCCTGACGAGCAGGGTCGCCAGGTCCACCCGGGTCACCTGCGGCAGCGCGCGGTCCGCCGGGTGCGCGGCGGGCGGCGCCGGACGCGGCCCGCGCAGCAGCGCCTCGCACAGCGCGGCCACCGTGTCGTGGACGTGCCCGGTGAGCGGCGGCCAGGCGGCGGCGGGCCGGGGCCCGTCCGGGCCGCCGGTCTCCAGCGCGTCCCGCTCACTCCGGCTGCGCAGCCGCTGCCACCGCAGGGCCAGGCAGTGGCCGCAGGCGGTCGCACTCCCGTCACCGCCCCAGGGCCCGAGCAGGACCGCCGACGCACTCAGGTGGACCAGGGCCGACGGCCGGTCGGCGGCCCACGGGTCCGGGGCCCGGCCGCCCCCGGCCCCGACGGGCACGACCCGGGGCGCGCCGGCGCCGAACCGGCCGTCCAGGACGGCTTGGAGGGCGTCACGGGCCTCCGCCAGCGGCTGCGGGAGCACGGCGTCGGTCATGAGCTCTTCGTCCAGCGGAAGAAGCGCGCCGCGACCGCCCCGAAGAGCACGCCGAACACCACGAGCCCCGCACACCCCACCCCGATGTCGGAGAGGCCGCCGCGGCCCGTCAGGGCGGCCGACACCGCGTCGTTGAGGTAGCGCAGCGGCAGGACCCGGGAGACGTGCTGCAGCCACTCCGGCATGGAGTCCAGCGGGAAGAAGGAGCCGGAGAGGAACGCCATGGGCAGGATCAGGAAGTTGGCGATGCCGGCGACCGACTCCGGGGTGTCGGCGATGCTGCCGATGATCACCCCGAGCAGCAGGAAGGTCGTGATGCCCAGGACCAGGACCGGGACGAGCAGCGGCCACCGCGAGGCGGGCACGAGTCCGAACCCCGGGAGCATCGCCACCCCCACGAACAGCACCGACTGCACGAGCCCCACGCCGAGCGCGAGGACGTACCGGGACCCGATGACGGAGGACAGCGGCGCGGGCGACATCCGGATCATCCGCAGGATGTCGTCCGCGCGCCACTGCATCAGCGTGAACGCGATGCCGAACACGGCGGCGTTCGCGACGCCCCAGGACAGCACCCCGGAGGCGGTGTACGACAGGTACGAGAAGCCGCTCTCCTCGACGGCCTTCCCCCGGAACACGAGCCCGAAGACGACGAGGAAGAGGAGCGGGAAGGCGAACGTGAAGAAGACCGTCGTCCTGTCCCTGACCTGCGCGCGGTAGCCCGCCGCGGTCAGCGCGGAGTAGGCGCTCATGCCTGCTGCTCCTGGGTGTTCGGGGCGAGGGGGTCCCGCCGGGCGGTGAGTTCGAGGTAGACGTCCTCGAGGCTGGGCGTACGGGTCTGCACGCCGTCGAGGCCCGTCGCGGCGTCGAGGGCGGAGAGCACCCTGCCGGTGGAGCGGGTCTCCAGGACGAGGTGCCCGCCCTGCACGGCGACGCCGTCCACGCCGGGCAGGGACCGGGCCCGCTCCTCGTCGATCCGTCCGAGCGGGACGAGCAGCCGGCTGCTCGCGCCGAAGGTGCCGATCAGGTGCTGCGGCGCGTCGGTGACGACGAGCCGGCCGGCCACCAGGATGCCGACGCGGTCGCAGAGCGCCTCCGCCTCGTCCAGGTGGTGCGTGGTGTACACGATGGTCCGGCCCGCCGCCTTGAGGCCCCGCAGCACCTCCCACAGGTCGCGCCGGCCCTCCGGGTCGAGCGCGGCCGTCGGCTCGTCCAGGAAGATCAGCTCGGGGTCGTGGACCAGCGCCGAGGCGATGGCGAGCCGCTGCCGCTGCCCGCCGGAGAGGTCGTCCACCCGGACGCCGTGCCGCCCGCCGAGCCCCACGGACTCCAGGGTGGCGTCGACGGCCGCGCGGTCCGCCCCGAACAGCGCGGCGACGGTCCGCAGGTGCTCGTGGACGGTCTGCCGCACGAAGAACGCCGAGGACTGGGTCTGCACGCCCATGCGCGGCAGCAGCGCGGTGTTGCGCGGCCAGGGCGACTCGCCGAACACCGAGACCGTGCCGGAGTCGGTCCTGCGCAGCCCTTCCATGATCTCCACCAGGGTGGACTTGCCCGCCCCGTTGGGTCCGAGCAGCCCGAAGAACTCACCGCGCCGGATGCTCAGGGACACCCCGTCGACGGCCCTCCGGCCGTCGTAGCTCTTGGTCACCTCGGTGACCTCGACGGCCGGGGGAGCCCCGGCGGGGCCGGTGGTGGGGGAGGAGCTCATCCGAATACCTCATTCGTGGATCGCGTGGTCTCCCGCAGACGCGGGCGTGCGGTGGACGAGGGCGGGTCATCGCGTCAGCAGCAGGACGACGACCGCGCAGGTGCCGCCGGCGGCGAGCAGCACCAGGGCGGCCGACGCGACCGCGTAGGACGCGTAGAGGCGGCGAGCACGCGGCGGATAGGCGGTGACCGCCTCCCGCCCGTGCCGGCGAAGCGCCAGATAGGTACGGGTCTCCGGGGCGAGGTGCGTGGTGCCCAGGAGGTGGCTCAGGATCCGGTACCCGTCGAGCGGCGGCAGCGGGACCAGATTGCCCAGCGCCTGCACGATCCCCGCGAAGAGCATCCCGGTGAGCGGCGGCCGCGCCGGGTCCGCCGCGTCCAGGAGCGCCCACCAGAGCCCGACGGGCAGCAGGAGGAGCAGGTTGACGTGGGCGCCGGCCGCCGCGACCACCAGTTTCGCCCGACGCCCGGGCAGGAAGGGGTAGTTGTCGACCGTGCAGTACATCATCATCGCCGGGAACCGCCAGCGCAGCCCGATCTCGGTGACCACCCCGCCGTAGTGCCGGGCCGCGACGCCGTGCGCCAGCTCGTGCAGGCAGACGCTGAACCAGAGGAGGACGGCGAACGGGACCAGGACCGGGGGACGGGCGAGGAGGGCCGCGAGCCCGTCGAGCAGGGCCGCCGGACGCGCGAGGACGGCGACGGCCATCACCGCGTACGCGACCACGAGGGGGAGTTGGACCCAGGGGTTCAGCAGCGGCGACAGCAGCCGGTGGAGCCGCCCGGCGGTCGCGTGCGCGTCCGCGACCGTCCGCCGGCTGCCCTTCCAGAAGGTGCCGGTGCGGGCGGGCGGCGGCTCGGGCGGTGCCGGGTCCGGCGCCCCGGCGAGCAGTCCCCGGGCCCCGAGCAGCCCGAGCAGCCTGGTCCACTGCGCCTCGGGGAGGCGGAGCCGGAAACGTCCGGCGTACGCGGCCACGACGTCGTCCACGTCCCGCGTGCCGTCCAGCAGACCCATGACGAAACGCTCCTTGGGCCCCACCTCGAACGCGGCGCCGCTCACCGGGTGCTTGACGAGGTGGACGGTCCGGGGGCCGCGCAGCACCGGCGGACCGATCAGCACGCCCGGCCGCATCACGGGCCGGTAGGCGCGAGCGGCGGCGACGGACCGGCTCCCGGCGGAACGGCCTTCGGTGGAAGGATCGTCGTTCGTCCGGTCGACGGCGCTCAAGAGACGTCCCGCTTCCCGTGGCCGGGCTCCCGCAGGACCCTGCCCAGGACGAACGACAGGTACGCCTCGTCCCGGATCGTCACGTGCAGCCGGTTGTTCGTCATGTGCATGTACGGCGAGAGGAGCCGGGGCAGCACCGCGGGCACGTGCGTGACGGGTACGAGGGGAGCCGCGTCCGGATCCTCGGCTCGCTCCTGACCGGTGTCCTCGCGGGCCGGCCCCTCCCAGGAGGGGAAGGCGAGGTCGCCCCGCTCGGTGAGGCCCACCACCCGCTCCCGCAGCTCCAGGCAGTGCTCGGCCCAGCGGCGCAGGAACACCGGCAGCCCCGACGGTCCGCCGCCCACCACGGCCTCCCGGATCCGCGCGAACCGGGCCCCGAGGGAGGGAGCCATCCGCTCGTACGTGCGCTCGTACTCGGTGGATCCGATGAACCCCGTCCCCGGGAACAGCCGGTGCCAGAAGGCGTAGTAGGAGTCGAGGTAGTCCGCGAGCCGTTCCTCCTCAGGGAGGAAGCAGCTCGCCATCACCATCATGAGCTGGGCGGACGTCCCGAGCAGCACCGTCCGCAGGTGCAGGTTCATGCTCCGGTACGCCTCCAGGACCAGGTCGCTGGAGTGCCGGAAGTGCCACTCGGCGAGCTCCACCCCGGCGGGACCGCCGTACTTGGCGTACTCGGGGGCGTACACCTCGTACGAGAAGGAGTTGTTCGGCCGCAGGCTCATCCGTCCGTCCGGGCCCATGTACCGGGCGCGGTCCTCGCCCGGGAACTCGATGTCGAAGAGCGAGTTGTAGAAGTCCTTGAGGAAGCCCGAGTCGACCTCGTAGAGGGCTGGGCGGGACTTCAGGAAGCCCCGGATCGCCTCCTCGGCGCGCCGGCGCACCTCGGCCTCGGCGCCGGGAGCGCTCGGGCGGAGCCGCAGCCGCACGTGCGGCCCCTCCAGCCAGTAGGTGATGAAGAAGTGCCCGGCCAGCAGGCCGTCCTCGGTGAGCCCGTCGACCAGCGGGCGGACGCAGTCGACCAGGAGGGGGCGGGGGTTGGCGGCGTAGAAGACGTGCAACGCCAGCCAGGGGGAGGCGCCGGCCCCCTCCGGGGCGGGGCGGAAGGCCGCGGGCTCGGTCAGTTCGGGCATGACGGGGCGACCTCCGGGCCGGACGACGGGACGGGGCGGGACTGCGGAACGGGACGGTGTGCGGCGGCCCGGCGGGTGGTGAAGGTCTCCACCGCGAGTTCGGCCACGTGCCGGCCGCGCTCCGAGGTGACGTGGAGCCCGTCCTCGGCGGGCAGCATCTCCTGGAACGCCACCCGGACACCGGGCTTCCGCTCCACCAGCGCGTCGAACGCGGCCAGGGACAGCGGGCTGTCGAAGTCGACGTGGGCAGGCTTGGCCCCGACCGGCCCCCGGTCCGCCCGGGAGACCGTGGCGAAGCAGCGGTCGGGCAGGCCGTGGGCCCGCCGCCACCGCTGCCAGTCCAGGTAGTGCTCCTCCTCGCCCGTCCCCGGGCGGCGGACCGGCAGGACCTCCGCGGGCGCGGTCCAGCTCCGCCGCCCGACCACCACGTCCCCGTGCCGGATCCGGGGCCTGCGGGCGACCCCGTCCACGGCCGCGCCCTCCGGCACCCCCGCCCACACGTCGAGGGGGGCCATGGTGCTGGGGGAGAGCAGGAGCAGGGTGCGGGGGATGTCGGGGAGCGCGATCGGCACGAGGTAGCCGAGGTAGACCGGCACGACCTCACGGCCGAGGCGCCGGGAGCGGAGCACCAGCCGCCCGGCCGTCTCGTCGTGCTCGACGTACAGGTCGTCGAGGTGGATCCGGAACTCCTCGGGCACGGTGCTGGTCTCGCCCGGACAGACGATCTGGTGGTAGGTCAGCCGTCCGTGCAGGTTCAGGTTGCTGCTGACCGGTCCTCCGGTGACCTCCGCGAAAACCGCCCCCTCAGGCCGCCGCGCCGCCGTCTCCGCGCGCAGGGCCTCGGAGAGACCGGAGCCCGCCGCCCCGGCACCGTCGTACAGGTGGGTGAACCGGCTGAAGGGGAAGGCGAGGCCGCCGTACGACTTGTTGAGCACGACGAGCGGCCGTCCCCCGGGGGGCCTGGAGAGCTGGAGGTGGTGGCTCTGCGGGACGAAGCGCCCGGAGAGCGGCGAGAGTTCGCCGGCCGTCTCCGCGAGCAGGGCGCCCGGCAGCTCGACCTCCTCCGTCTCCGGGCCCACCTCCCGCTCCCACAGGACGCGCATGCCGTCGTGGAAGCGGCGGCGGGCCCGGTCGAGGGTCCGCATCTCCTCCTGCCCGAGCCAGTTCTCCTCCGGCCGGTACGTCCCGCCCTCGTCGAAGGGGACCCGCCGGGAGGTGAAGGAGACGTACTGGTCGAAGAAGTCCTCGTGGAAGTCGTGGACCAGGCCGAGCAGGTCGTCGCAGCGGCCGCCGCGCCCGTACCGGGCGACGAAGAAGCCGAGCAGGGTGATCCGCTGGGGGAGCGTCAGGTCGAACAGCGGCAGCACCCCCTCGACGGCCCGCAGCGCCCGGCCCGTCTCCCCGCCCAGAACGCCGGGCCCGCAGACCAGACCGTCGCCCGCACTGACGTCCTCGTACACCAGCGTCTGCGGCAGGGACGGCTCGGCGGCCCCCGACTCGGCCTGGATCTCCTGGAGCCGGTTCCGCAGCGTGCCCAGCAGGGCGCGCCGCTCGCCGGTGTCCGCCCCCGGGTAGCGGGCGAGGCAGTCGGCCGGGCCGTCCAGGAGGTCCGCGAGCCGGTCGGCCCACGGCACGCCGAGGGAGCGCAGGGCGTCCTGGTAGGAGCGCAGCGGATCCCCGCCGTGCACGTCCGTGCGGAGCGCCGGCACCTGCACCATGCCGACGTCGAGGAGGGCCGACGCGTACCGTTCGCACGCCTCGCGGCCGGCTCCGTGCTCGCCGTCCAGCCAGTCCACCAGATCGCGGTGGCGCACCTTCCCGTCCCGGCCGCCGAGCCACTCCAGGAGCCGGTCCAGGGTGCCGCCGCCGCGCAGGAAGAACAGCCGGTCGCGGACCGCGTCGAAGGTGACGGCGGCCCCGTCGTCGCCCGCCGTCGTCACGTGGCGCACGTACCGGATGCGGTCGGCGTCCCGCTCCCAGCCCTGCGAGAGGACCACCGGCAGGTCCCGGCGGCGCTCCGGGTCGCCGGTGATCAGCTCGGTCAGCCGGGTCAGCACGACGACGTTGAGCCGTACGCGGCTCACCCACTTCCCGCCGACGCGCAGATCGGCGCCGTCGTCCGCCGGAGCGGCCGCGAAGGAGGCGAGCGCGACGCCGGTGAAGGTGCTGAAGGGGCTGGTCTTGCAGGCCGTGCGGTAGAGGTAGGTGAGCGCGGAACGCTCGATCTTGCGCATCCGGCTGCCCGGCTGCGGACTCGTGTCGCGCAGATAGGCGTCGAGGCGCGCGTCGAGAGCGGGCGAGGCGAGCAGCAGACCGTGGCGCAACCGGTCCTCGGCGAGCGCACGGCGCAAAGCGCCCCGGCTCCGGCGGAGTTCGCCGTCGAGCAGCTCCGCTCCTTCGGCCGTCAGCTCCGCGAGCCGCACCCGGTCCCGCAGCCACCGCGCGGTCCGCTCGCCGGCCTCCCGGTCGAGTCCCGCCACCAGGCGCACGGCGGCGTCCGGGTCGGCCGGAAGCCGGTTGTTGAAGATCCGCCGCCGCAGGTCGAGGAGCGCGCGGCGCACTCCGGCGTCCCCGTCACCGTCCGCGGGCGCGGCGGTCGATCCGACCAGGGCGTGCAGGAGGTCGCTGAGCAGTGCCCCCTCGGCGGCGAGGCGCTCCTCCTCGTCCAGCACGGCGTCGGCCCAGCGGCGCGTGCCCGGGCAGCGCAGCCCGTGGACCGTCTCGACCGGGAGGCCGGCCACGCGGAGCACGAAGCGCCTGCCGGGCTCCCAGTCGGCCGCCGCTCCGTCACGGACGTCCGTGACGCCGGACTCTGTCAGTGTCATGGGGAATCCTCCGGGGCCCTCAGGCGATCTCGTGGCGGAAGTCGGCGGGCCCGGGCCGTTCGTGACCGAGGGCCATGATGAGCAGCGGGGCCTCGTCGCCGTCCGTGAGCCCGAGCCGCTCGGCGTACGAGACGTTGTCGAAGCCCAGCGCCACGCCCGCGCCCAGACCCAGGGCCGAGGCCGCCAGGTAGAAGCTCTGGGCGACGGCCCCGGCGGTGGCGACGGCGAGCCGGTAGCCCCGGTCGCCGACGGCGTCCAGGACGGCGGTGGTCCGCACGGTGGGCACCAGGACCGCCCCGGCCTGCTCCAGGTTGTAATTGGCCAGGAAGTAGTTCTCCTGGAGGAACGGGCCCTGCGGCCCCGTGACGACCGCGCGCAGGTCGCCCCGGTCGGGGTCGTACGCGTACGCGCCCGGCCCGATCCCCGCCACGTGGTTGACGAAGACGTGGAGCCGGGCGAGCCGGTGCTCCCCGGACGGATCGGTGTCACCGGCCAGCCGGGTCCCGGCGCAGGCCGCCAGGACCGACGACAGGTGCCCGGCGGACACCTCCCGGCGCGCGTCGAACCGCCCGAAGCTGGAACGGCGCTCCCGCAGGGCCCGGCGCACTCCGGTGTCCGGGAGGTCCGGTCCGGGCAGGGGGACGCGCATCCCCGCGCCGGCCGGGTCGGCCGGGTCGGCGAGGGCGGCCGCGGCGGCCAGCGCGCCCGGGGCGGGCCGGGCGGCGGCGCCCTCCAGGGTCGCCCGGTGCATCGCGCGCACCTGGGGGAAGACGAGGAGGGTACGGGAGCGCTCGGCGTCCCGGTGCCGGACGGCGGGCCGGTGGCGCGGATCCGTGTGCGGGGCCTCGGCGTCCCCCGCCCGGGGGGCGTCCCAGCGCAGGGGCACGACCGCGAACACGGCCTCCTCCTCGCCCGGCACCCCGAGCAGCCCGTTCAGGGCGGGCTCGTCGAACCACAGCGCGGGCGCGAGCCGCAGCCCCCGGGCGGCGGCCCAGATCCGCCAGGTCTGCACGAGGGTGCCGAGGTCGGTGCAGACCACGTGGAAGCAGAAGCTGTTGTACTTGAAGGAGTTCTGCCAGTACTTGACGCCGAGGATCAGGTACTGGTCGGTGTCGAGGGCCCCGTCGGGCGCGTCCGGGCCGAGCGCCTCGCGGACCCGGCCCGTGACGTCGCCGGTCAGCAGCCGTTGCAGGGCGTGCCGGTGGACGTCGTAGTAGTGGAGGCCCGGGGTGAGCGGGCCGGAGGGGCCGGACGCCCAGTGGACGCCCACCGGGTAGAGCCCGCCGCCGCCCGCCGTGCCGCGCGACCAGTTGGCGTGGTGGTAGTAGGGCAGCCCGGCCAGGTCGGTGTTGGCCTGGACCCCGAGACGGCGGCCGATCAGCCCGTACGAGTCCTTCAGCATCGCCGACAGCAGCGGGAGGCCGAACCCGGGGTGGCCGCCGGGCGCGGGCTCCTCGCCGGTGCCGGGCAGCAGACCGGGCGCGATCGGCACGTCCGGCAGGTCCTCGGTCTCCGGCAGCGCGAACGCGTCGGCGCGCGGGTAGTACTTGCCCCGGCGTGGGCCGTCGGCCCAGTCCACGACGTGGTCGGTGGGCTCCATCGGAACCCGGCCGCGGTGCAGCACGGCGTGCGCGTACTCATGGGCGTATCCCACGGGATCCCCCTTTCTCCCGGTCTCCCGGGGCGTCGGGCGCACTCGCCCGGTCGGATGGCCTTGCCCGGCGGGGCGTCACGGGAAGGGGTGGGGGCCGGGGTTGAGGTCGGCCACGGTCAGGTCGTCCGGCCGCAGCCCCGCCTCGCGCAGCGCGGTCCGCGTGCGAGGCATGTGCCGGGCGCGCTGCCGCGTCCAGCCGAAGTCGAGCGGCAGCAGACCGGGCACGAGCACCTTCACGGTGTGCAGCCCCAGGGCCCGCTGCTCGGGAGCGGTCTGATCGACGACGACCACGTCGAACCCGGCGGACGTCACGGCCTCCACCGCCACGAGCAGGTCGTCCCGCACGTCCGTCCCGAGGGCGTCGAACCCGGGCGGACGCAGGTCGGACACGGACACGGGCCCGGGCGGCGCGGCTCCGCGGAGCAGGAAGTCGGCGTGGCGGCCCATCTCCGGCACCGCGTACACCAGCGGGTGGTCGTGCAGGCTGGTGATCCGTCCGAAGTCCTCGGCCATGGCCCGGTACCCGGCCTCGTTCCGTTCGAACCGCTGGAGGAGCTGCACCGAGTCGGTGGCGATCTCGCACAGCGCCGCGGCGAGCGCCGCCTCCGGGTCGAGGGACGCTCCCGCCCCGAAGCACATCCGGGCCGGACCCCCGTCGAACCGCTCGGCCACGCCGGTGACCACGGGCACCGGGAAGGTGATCCGGGTGTCGAAGAACCTGGCCCGGTACCCGTACAGGGCCATCCGCTCCACCATGACCCGGGTGCGCGGGTCGCTACTGGTCGCCGGGTCGATCTCGGGGAGCGGCTGCCTGCCGTGCCAGGCCAGCAGGAAGGCGTCCCGCTCCAGGACCTCCATCAGGCCGCCGAGCACGGCCTCCTCCAGACTCCCCCCGGAGGAGCAGCCGTTGGAGCTCTCCTGGACGAACCGGTGCTCGATCCCCGGCTTGTGGTAGTACGCGAGCACCTCGGGCACGGCGCGGGGCATCCCGTCCCGCAGCGACCAGCCCCACACCCACGGGACGGAACGGTCCGGGGCGAAGGGCGGCACCCACGGGTTGGCCCGGTGGAACTCCTCCGCGTACAGGCCGGTCTCCCGGGGGTCGACGGCGGTCGGCCCCAGCTCGTCCAGGGACGCGGTCGGGGTGACGGCGCGGCCCCGGGCCCGCATCCCCGCGAAGCGCTCCAGACCTTCCAGCACCCCGATCAGGGTGCTGGCGCGGTACGTGTCGGCGTGACCGCCCCAGAACGTCTCCCGCAGGTACTCCCCGGAGCGGCTGGAGAAGCAGCCGACGGTGGCGGAGGTGGTCGGCGAGGTGACGTCGCACACCACCGACGAACCCACCGCCCCCCAGTGCGGGTTGGCGAACGCGTCCACCGGCAGGCCGTACGCCTCCACCGGCCGCACCCGTCCGGCGCCCGGCCGGTACGGGGGCGCGGACCGCAGCACGAGGGCGGCCGACTCCGCCGTCACCGGCTCCGGGACGCCGCAGCCGGGACAGTCCGGATCCGGCACCAGCGGATGGTGCCGTACGGTCAGCCGCTCCAGATCCACGAGCCACACGTCGGGGAAAGGACCCCGGCCGTCCGGGGGAGCGGCGGTGAGTCCGGCGACCAGCGCGGCGACGGCCCGTGCGGCGAACGGCGTCCGGTGGGGCCAGGAGCCCGCCTCCCGGGTGCCGCCGCGCAGTTCGAGGCCTTCCCGCAGTCCCACCGACCGCACGCTCTGCCAGCGGCGCTCCAGGCAGACGCCGCAGCCGGGCCGGTCCGCCACGGGCCCGGGACCGACCAGGACGTGCCCGCCGTACAGGTGGACGGGGAGCGTGGAGCGCGGGGCGGCGTCCTCCCGCCGCACCCGGAAGGCGTCCCGTACGCCCAGCGCCGAGACCATGACGTCCGGGACCGGGCGGTCGGGCGCCGACGGCAGCTCCGTCAGGGCGCGGCGGAGGTCCTCGGCGAAGAGGCGGCACGCCTCGCTCCGGGGCTCCCCGGCTCCGTCGGCCCGGGCCCCGACGAGGTCAGCGGTCATCGCCGGCCGCCCTGGTGAGCAGGACCCGGACGGTGCGGATGCCGGCGGCGGGCAGATCGGCGGCGTGCGTGGGCACGACGAGGGCGTCCCGGCCGGCGGCGGCGAGGCGTTCCAGGACGTCCCCCCAGGTCACGGCGGAGAACGTGGGCGCGGGGCCGTCGGCCGTCACCGGGACCAGGGCCGCATCGAGGTCCGCGAGGAACGGGTCGCCGGTGTCGGGCGTGCCCTCGGCGCCGAGCGCCCCCTCCGCGGCGAGCTGGGCCGTGCCGAGCAGGTCGCGCAGGGCGTCGGTGGTCGCGTCGGCCCGGTCCAGGGCGGCACCGACGGCCCAGCGGCCCGGTTCGCCCGGCCCCGGGCGTTCCTCCTTCCCGTCCGGTCCCGTCGGCCGGGTCCTGGCGAGGACGACGGACACCCCCGTGCGCTCCCCCTCCCCGAGGTCGAGGAGTTCGACGTCCAGGCCCAGGTGTCCGGCGGAACGCAGCAGGAAGCGGGTCTCGGGGACCTCGTCGAACACGGCCGGGGGGATCGTCGCCGTACGCCCCGCTCCCCGTACGGACCGCCGCAGCGCGTCGTGGGCGAGCGCGGACAGCAGACCGGCCGCCGCGGCCTCCGGCAGACCGGTCCCCGCGCCCGCTCCGGCACGGGACGGCTCGAAGCGGCGGTCCTGGTTGTCGGGCCCGAAGGGGCGGACGGCGCCGGCCGGCACCAGGGCCGGCTCCTTGGTCAGGAGCGACGTGGCCGGGGCCCAGGAGGCCACCGGGTCGCCGCCGGCACCGGTGACCGTGGTCAGCTTCTCCGGATCCACCCGGTGCGGAGCCTTCCCGTGGCCCGCGGGGGAGCCGGTTCCCGGGCCGGACGGGGCGAGGACGGCGGGGACGACGTGTTCGGCGTACACCACGGCGGCGGCGTCGAGGGCGCGCAGCCGGGCGCCCGCCGTGTGCTGGACGTCGAAGGCGACGACGGTCCGAGTCCCGGCCGCGCCGAGGCCGACCTCCACGGCGCCGACCTTCAGCGGGGTCTGGACGACCGGTTCGTCCGCGTACCGGCGGAAGACCCCGACGGAGGGCCGGACCGCGAGCGAGCGCCGGCCGAGGTCCGCGAGCGGCCCCTCGGTCGCCCCGTCCTCGGGAGCGGTGGCGACCACCGGCCGGAAGGCGGGCCGCCCCGCGGCCTCCGCGAGGTCGACGGGTCCGGCCGGGACGGCCGGCGTCCGGCAGAACGGACAGCGCGGATGGGGCAGCAGCCGCTCCGCCAGTACGTCGAAGGAGGCCGTGTCCTGGAGCAGCACCTGCCCCCGCGTCTCGGACGGCAGCGCCTCCGTGACCAGCCGGAACACCTCGTACCCGAGCAGGTTCCCGAGCATCGCGGCGAGTGGTCCGCGCGGCGTGGTTCCGTGACGCTCCCGGCCCTCGCGTCCGTTCAGGGCGAGACCGCTCCACAGGTCGGCCGCCACCGCCGCGTCCCCCGTGGCGCCGAGCCGCAGGGCCGCGCAGGCCACACAGCCCTCGGAGTCCGGCGTGCCGAGCGGTCCGACCACCACCCGCCCGCCGAACGTCCAGGCGGGGAGCAGGAGGCGCCCCTCCGGAACGCCCCTCTCGAGGAGGGCCACCGAGGTCCCGAACGCGTCGCGCCCGGCGGCGGCCACCACCACGTCGTACCCCGCGTACGCCTCCCAGCCGCCGGCCCCGCCGGAACCGGCGTCCGGCAGCACGGTCACCTCCACGGGGCTGCCTCCGGCGGTGAGCTCCTCCGCCTCCGCCCGGAGCGCGCCGAACTCCGCCGCCGTGGCGGGCCCCTCGGCCAGGGCGGCCTCGACGCCGACGGAGGCGCAGCCGTTGCGGATCAGGGAGAGCGCGCACCAGCGGGCGGCCTGGCCGTCTCCGAGCACGGCGACCCGGGTGTTCCGGAAGGCGGCGAACCGGCCCTCGGCGCCGTCGGCGTAGTGGTCGACGTACGCGATCTGCTGCGCGAAACGGGCGGCGACCGCCGGTTCCACGGACGCGTCCCCCTCGGCCGGATCCGGTACGGACCGGGCGAAGCCACGGGCGTACAGCGCCTTCACCAGGCCGCCCACCATCGCCTTCTGCGGTTCCCCGAAGCCCTCGCAGATCTCGGCCACCGTCCGGCTGCCGTCCAGATGGGGGACGAGGAGGGTGGCGAAGCGGTAGGCGGACGGGGAACTGAGCCGGAAGCCGCCGTCGGCGTTGTGGAAGATCACGCCCTGGGGCGTCTCGGTGAACAGCACGTCGCGGCGCACCCTGGGCCGGGTGCCGGCGGTCTCCTCGTACGGCGTCGTGGGCATGCGGGGAACGCACCTCCGGGTCGGGGCCTCGTGGGCCGCGAGGAACTGAAAGGCGGGACTGCGGGGTCGCGGAGCACGGGCCGGTCGGCCGTTCCCCGTGGCAGGGGCGGAGCGGGAACGGGGGGCGCCGGGCGTCAGGTGGCCCCGGACGGCAACGCGTGCCGGACCGTGGCGACGAGGGACCGGGGGACGACGTCGGCGCGGGCGGAGCGGTGCAGCGCGTGGGCGCGGAAGAGCGGGTTCATGCGGAGGGCTCCGGGCTGGTCCTCCTCGACGAGCCCGGTGTCGAGGAGCCGTTCGAGCACCTCCTCGGCGTCCGCCTCGGAGAGGGAGAGGACATCGGCCGCGTCCGGCGCGGTGATCCTTCCCTCGAGGCGCGCGAGTCGCAGGTGCGCGTCGGCGAGCGCGGCGGGCAGGCGGCGCAGGGCCGCGTCGAGGGCGAGCGGCACGGACATCCGGGGATCGTCGGGGAGCGCGAGTCGGGCGGGCAGGTCCCGCAGCAGCCACGCGGTGTGGTCGGCCAGACGTGTCCTCGGCCGGGTGAGCAGCCGGGCCGCGACGATCCGCAGGGCCAGCGGTACGCGTCCGCAGGCCTCCGTGAGGGCGTGCACGGACCCGGTCTCGGCCGCCACCCGCTCCCGTCCCAGGACGGCGGTCAGGAGCGCGCGGGACTCCTGCGGCGACAGGGCGCCGAGCTGGAACACCGCGGGTCCGTGGGTGGCGACCAGGGCGGCCAGACCCATGCGGCTGGTGACGACGACGGCGCCGCAGCCGGTCGAGTCGAGGAACCGCCGTACCTGGTCCGGGTGGACGACGTCGTCGAGGATGGCCAGGGAGGAGCCGGGCGGGGCGCCGGAGGGGAGGAGCGCGCGCAGCTCCGCGGCGGCCTCGTCGACGGGCCGGGGCGTGCCGTCGGGTCCGCTCGGCGACAGCAGTACGGCGCCCGCCGGGTACCGGTCGGCCACCAGGTGCGCGGCGTGCAGGGCCAGTGCGGTCTTGCCCATGCCCGGACCGCCCGAGACCACCGCGAGCACCGGGACGGAGCCGTTCCGCCCGCCCTCGCCGAGGTGGCTCACCAGGGCGGCGGTCTCGTGGGTGCGGCCGGTGAAACCGGGGACGTGGGGCAGGCGCGGCCCCGGACGGCCGCCCGCGGCGGAACGGGCTCCGGCCGGGGCCCCCGGCCCGTCGGGTGGGCGGTGAGGCGTGAGCGGCGCGGATCCGGGTGCCGGGGACGCGGGCGACGGGGGTGAGGAGAGCGCGGGCGACGGGAGCGGGGCGGGGGACGAGAACGGGGGCGGGGCGGACGACGGGGCCGACGCGGGCGCGAGTGCCGCGGTGTCCGAAACAGGCCCCCGGGGTTCGTCGCCGCGCAGAATGGCCAGTTCCAGTTCTTGCAGTTCCGTGCCCGGATCGACGCCCAGCTCGTCCCGGAGGTGGGCCCTGATCCGCCGGTACTCGGCCAGTGCCTCGTTCTGCCGTCCCACCCGGTAGAGCGCCCGCATCAGCTGGGCGGCGAGCCCCTCGTGCTGGGGGCGGGCCCGGGTGGCCTCCCACAGGTCCACCAGGACGTCGCGACATCGACCCCGGGCGAGCTGGATCTCGCAAACGCGTTCCAGGACCCGTAACCGCTCCTCGACCAGCCGGGGCACCTCGTCGCGGTGCAGGAGTTCGGAGGGGACGTTCGTGAGGAGGGGGCCCCGCCACAGGTCGAGGGCCCTGCGTAACAGGGGGAGTTCGGCCTCCCCGGCCCCCTTGGCCTCGGCGGTCAGCCGGCGGAAGTGCAGCAGGTCGAGGGTGTCGCCGTCGGCGGGGAGGAGGTAACCGCCGGCGACCGCGACCACCGCCCGGTCCTCTATGCCGTACTTGGCGAAGAGGCGGCGCAGTCGCAGGACACAGCTCTGCAGGGCCGCCTTCGCCGTCGCCGGCTGCTCCTCGCCCCAGACCGCCTGCCGGAGACGGGACGTCGGGACCACTTCGCCGGGGCGCACCAGGAGCGCCGCGAGGAGCGACGTCGGTTTGGCCGGTGGGAGGACCACCACGTCACGCCCGTCGGTGATGCTGAGCGGACCGAGCAACTGGAAGCGCACCGAGTTCCCTCCGTTGACGGTTGAACCCCTGCCGGACCGGGCCGCCACGGCGCTCCCGGAAGACGCGTCCCACGGCCGCGGACAGGAAGGAGCACCCGTGGAGCCCTCTTCACGCGCGGTTCGGCCGTGTGGCAGTGGTGAGTGTCTACCTGCGTAGATCGCACGGTCAAGGGGGTCCGCGAAATGCCGGAGAGGTACGCGGGGAGACTGGGGCTGAGCGTGCGACGACAGCGTCACTGGTGGAGGCGTTCTCGTCACCCGTCCGGTGAACTCGCCTTATCCGTAAGCGACTTGACGTCCGTGAGAAGTTTTCCGGGTGTTGCGGAGGTATTCACGCGCGTCCCGGAGGGGGCGGTGCGACGGCATGCGGAACGCCCGGCCGGCACCCCTCCACGAGGAGGGGCGCCGACCGGGCGCGGTCCGCACCGGCCGCGGGCCGGTGGGCGCTCCGAGCCCGACGACGGGTCAGGCGGAGCAGGAGGTGGTGCTGCAGGTGGAGCTGGAGGTCGAGGTGGAGCTGGTGCTGGTGCAACCGGCCAGCACGACCTCGCTGGCGTCCGAGTAGTCCGAGATCTCGAAGGTCTCGGCCTCGAGCTCGAGGATGTCGTCCGCGAGGGTGCTCAGGTCCTTGCTCATGGTGCCTCCCGGTGAGTCAGGGCGGATCGCCGGTCCGGTGACCTCGTGGGTACCGGTACGGAACCATTCCACCGCCCTCCGCTCACCGCGGGACACGTCTCCCGCTGGCACACCGCTGACGAATCGCTGGCGCGCCGCCGACCACGGCACGACCCCTCGGCACTGCCACCCCGTCCCCGCGCGCGGCCGTCCGGCCCCGACGCCCTCGCTCGCCGCGCGGTCGTGGGGGACGAGGTCGTCGGGAAGGTCCTCGGGGTCCCACCACCGCTGGGCCGCGCACCTGTCGGGCTCGCGCAGTTCCGGGACGCCCTCCCGGCGGTGGACGCGGAAGAACGGATGGACGCGTGGCGGAACCCCGGGCCGGTGCGGCGGGTGGACGACGTGCGCGAGGTCGAGGCCGGCCGGGCCGGTCACGAGCCCGGCCTCCTCGTACGCCTCGCGGACGAGACCCGCGGTCGCCGACTCCGCCTCGCGGTGCCCGGCGAGGAAGTGCCACGGGTTCCCCGCGTACGCCGGGTCGGGGTGCCGAAGATCCGGCAGCACCTTTCCGCCGTGTTCCAGCCGGAGACGGACCCCGACGACGTGCGGCACGCTCCCGGAGAGGAAGGCGTCACGTCGGAAGCTCGCGGAGTTCGGGGACGGGGAGGACGGGATGCGCACTGCGCGGGCGGGCGGACGGGTGCTCGTGCCGGACGCGCCGAACCCTACGGCCCGAAGGCCCTCCCTCACCGTGCACACGACCGGGAGAACGATGTCCCCGCCGGAGAACTTCGAGTACGGGCCGGGAAAAGCAGGTGTGGGGTGCGGACGAAGGGGCAGGCGGCGGGTGAGCGAGCGGCGCCCGTACGAAACCGTCACCCACGGCCCCTTCCCCGCAGGTGACGGCACCGGGGCCGCCGCCCGCACCCGACGGGTCCGCCCGTGTCCGGCGTACCGGAGGGGCCGCATCGAAGCGGCCCCTCCGGTACGCCGGCGCGGCCGGTGCTGTGCCGTTGGGCGGAGATCGGCGGCGCATCCGTTACGGCGCCCCGGTGACCGGTCATGGCTACGTAGTCCCCTGCCCCCGACCACGGAGAGACGATGTCCCACGAGAACCCCCTCAAGGCAGCCGTCGAGAAGCTGACCGAGCCCTTCCGGGAGACCGGCCCTGCCGAGGGCGTCCCCGGGGCACCCTCCCCGGAGCCCGTACCGGTCGAGGAACCCACCGAACCGCGCGGCCCGCTGCCGCCCAAGCCGGACCAGACCGGCCCGGAGACGGTCAGCCCCACCGGCCAGCCGACCGGCGCGGACCAGGCCCGGGTCGCGCAGAGCGGCTCGTACCTGACCACCGCGCAGGGCACCCGGCTGTACGACACCGACCACTCGCTCAAGGCGGGCCCCCGCGGGCCGGTCCTGCTCCAGGACCACCACCTGCGCGAGAAGATCATGCACTTCGACCACGAGCGGATCCCGGAGCGCGTGGTCCACGCCCGCGGCGCCGGCGCGCACGGCGTCTTCCAGTCGTACGGCACGGCGACGGGCGTGACGAAGGCGGCCTTCCTCGCCGCCGACGCCGAGACCCCGGTCTTCGTCCGGTTCTCGACCGTGCTCGGCTCGCGCGGCTCGGCCGACACGGTCCGCGACACCCGGGGCTTCGCGACGAAGTTCTACACCGAGGAGGGCGTCTTCGACCTCGTCGGGAACAACATCCCGGTCTTCTTCATCCAGGACGCCATCAAGTTCCCCGACGTCATCCACGCGGGCAAGCCCCACCCGGACCGGGAGATCCCGCAGGCCCAGAGCGCCCACGACACCTTCTGGGACTTCGTGTCGCTCCACACCGAGGCCCAGCACCACGCCATGTGGAACATGTCCGACCGGGGCATCCCCCGCTCCTACCGGACGATGGAGGGGTTCGGCGTCCACACCTTCCGCCTCGTCAACGCCGAGGGCGCCACGACGCTGGTGAAGTTCCACTGGAAGCCCAAGCTGGGCGTGCACTCGCTGGTCTGGGAGGAGGCGCAGATCGCGGGCGGCGTGGACCCCGACTTCCACCGCCGGGACCTCGCCGACGCCATCGAGGCGGGCGCGTACCCGCAGTGGGAGCTGGGCATCCAGACCTTCCCCGACACCCCCGACCAGACCTTCGAGGGCATCGACCTGCTCGACTCCACGAAGATCGTCCCCGAGGAGCTCGCCCCGGTCCAGCCGATCGGCCTGCTCACCCTCAACCGCAACCCGAGCAACTACTTCGCCGAGACCGAGCAGGTCGCCTTCCACGTCGGCCACCTGGTACCCGGCATCGACGTCACCGACGACCCGCTGCTCGCCGGACGCCTCTTCTCCTACCTGGACACCCAGATCACCCGTCTGGCCGGACCCAACTTCAACCAGATCCCGATCAACCGGCCGCACGCCCCCGTCAACGACATGCTCCGCGACGGCTTCCACCAGCAGGCCGTGCACACCGGCGTCGCGCCCTACAAGCCGAACTCGCTGGACGGCGGCTGCCCGTTCTTCGCGGGCGCCGACACCGGTGCCTTCGTCGAGGTCCCCGTCGAGGTCCCGGCCGGACGCAAGGTCCGCGAGGCGCCCGCCTCGTACGGCGACCACTTCAGCCAGGTGCGCCTCTTCTGGCTGAGCATGACCCCGGTCGAGCGCGAGCACATCATCGCGGCCTACACCTTCGAACTCGGCAAGTGCTGGGACAACGCCATCAAGGAGCGCCAGCTCCGGGCGCTGGCCAACATCGACTCCGAGCTGTGCGCCCAGGTCGCCACCGGCCTCGGCATGTCCGTCCCGACGGCCACCGAGCCGGCGCCGGACTCCCCGCCCAGCCCCGCGCTCTCGCAGATCGGCGGGGAGTGGCCCGCCGACGGACGGATCATCGGCATCGTCGCCGACGGTTCCGCCGACGCCGACGGCGTGCGCACCCTGCGCCAGGCGGTCCTGGACGCGGGCATGGTCCCGCTGGTCATCGCGCCCGCGGGCGGGACGATCGGCGGCGACGCCGACCCGATCACCGTCCAGCGGACCTTCGCCACCGCGCGCTCGATCGAGTTCGACGCCCTCGTCGTCGCCGGCACCCCTGTCCCGGGTGCCGACGCCCAGGGGGCCCGCGACGCCAAGGCGGGCGAACCGGGTCAGGGCGGGGCGGCCGTCGACCCGCGCCTGGCCCTGCTCCTCTCCGAGGCGTTCCGGCACGCCAAGGCCATCGGCGGCTGGGCGGGCGCGGAGAGCGTCCTGGAGGCGGCCTCGGTGCCCACCGGCGCCCCGGGCGTCGTCCTCGCGGACAGCGGCGAGGCGGTCCTGTCGGGCCTGACCCCGCTCCTGGCCAAGCACCGGGTTTGGGACCGGTTCCCGACCGCGCTCTGACGCTCCTCGTCCCACACCACGGGTGTGCCCGCCGTACGCACGTACGGCGGGCACACCTGTTTGCGGTTTCTCCACCCCGGGTGACAGGCCCTCGGCGACCGGTCCACGGCGCCCTGCCCCTCCGGCGTCACTCAAGTTGCCAGATCGGTGGTCGAGTTGGGGTGACTTGTCCCTTCACTTTTTAAGAAACCTTGTTGAGAAAGTCATAGCTCTGTGAAGGCCCGTTGATTTGCACTCGTCAATCGGTCAGGGTTTCGAGCGAGCCGCCGGAGAGTTTCCTTCCGGAGGCCCAACCCCCCACAAATCCTGACGAGGAGAGCCTTCTTTCATGGCAACTCACAAGCGTGCCCGCAAGTTCAGGATCGTCGCCGTCGCGACCGCGATCGCCGCGGCGGCCGGAGTGACCGTCGCCGCCGGACCGTTCGCCGGCGCGGCCCCCGCTCCCGCCGAGGGGACCGTCTACGGCCTCGGCGCCGAGAACGCCGTCGCGGGCAGCTACGTCGTACTGCTCGGCGAGAAGGCCGACAAGGCCGGCAAGACCGAGCTGGCGAAGGAGTACGGCGGCACCCTGCGCCGCAGCTACGACTCCCGCGTCAACGGATTCTCCGTCAACGACCTCACCGAGACCGAGGCCAAGCGCCTCGCCGCCGACCCGGCCGTCGCGAAGGTCGTCCAGAACCGCACCTTCACCATCAACGAGACCCAGGAGAACCCGCCTTCCTGGGGCCTGGACCGGGTCGACCAGGCGGACACCGCCGGCGACCGGAAGTACACCTACCCCGACGCCGCGGGCGAGGGCGTCACCGCGTACGTCATCGACACCGGCGTCCGCGTCAGCCACGGCGACTTCGGCGGTCGCGCCTCCGACGGCTTCGACGCCATCGACAACGACGACACCGCCCAGGACGGCAACGGCCACGGCACCCACGTCGCCGGCACCATCGCCGGAACCACCCACGGCGTCGCCAAGAAGGCGAAGATCGTGGCCGTCCGCGTCCTCGACGACAACGGCTCGGGCACCACCGAGCAGGTCATCGCCGGCATCGACTGGGTCACCCAGAACCACAAGGGCCCGTCCGTCGCCAATATGAGCCTCGGCGGCAGCGCCGACCCGGCCCTCGACGAAGCGGTCAGGAAGGCCATAGCCTCCGGCGTCACCTTCGGCGTCGCCGCCGGCAACGAGTCCGCCGACGCCGGCCAGGGCTCCCCGTCCCGCGTGCCCGAGGCGATCACCGTCGCCTCCTCCACCAAGGACGACCAGCAGTCCAGCTTCTCCAACTTCGGCTCCGTCGTGGACATCTACGCCCCCGGCTCGGACATCACCTCCGCCTGGAACGACAGCGACACCGGGACCAAGACCATCTCCGGCACGTCCATGGCCACCCCGCACGTCGTCGGCGCCGCCGCCGTCTACCTCGCCGGCCACCCCGACGCCACCCCGGCCCAGGTCACCGAGGCGCTGACCGGCGGCGCGACCGCCGACAAGATCGGCAACGCCTCTCCCGGCACCGCCAACAAGCTCCTGAAGATCGTGGAGTAGCCCGAACCGTACGAACGGGTCCGCCGCACCCTCTTCCACGAGGGTGCGGCGGACCCGTTCCGGTGCGGCGGGGATCAGCGCCCGCGCCGCCCGCGACCCGCGGTCTCGTCGTCCTCCTCCTCGCCGCCTTCCTCGTCCTCGTCCTCGTAGCCCTCGTCGTACTCCTCCTCGGGTCCGAGGTCCTCGTCCTCGTACTCCTCCTCGTCCCCTTCTTCTCCCTCCTCTCCTCCTTCTCCGTCTTCTCCCTCGTCCTCTTCGTCCTCGGGCCCGTACTCCCCGTCCTCGTCCTCGTACTCGTCCTCGGGGCCCCCTCCTCCGTCCTCCTCGTCGTATCCGTCCGCCTCCTGCTGTTCCTCGTCTCCCCGGCCCTCTTCCTGCTCCTCCTCCATGGCCTCCTCGTGCGTGCGGACCACCTCGCCGTCGCGGATCTCACCGCGCCAGCCCTCGGGCTCGTCGTCGGTGAGGGTGACGTGACGGCGGAAGTGCTTCAGATCGAGGCGGAGCCGACGGCCCTGGGCGCGCCAGACGTTGCCCGTCTTCTCGAAGAAGCCGGAGGGGTAGTACTCGACCGTGACCAGGACCCGGGTGAGCGACGGGCCCAGCTCGTGGAAGCTGACGCAGCCCCGGGTCGACCCCTTGGCGCCGTCCGAGGTCCAGATGATGTGGTCGTCCGGCACCTGCTCCTGGACCGTCGCCTTCCAACTGCGGGTGGAGGGACCCACCTTGACCTTCCAGTCACTGGTGGTCTCGTCGCCCTGGGAGACGTCGCGCACGCCCTTCGTGAAGCCGCTGAAGTCCTCGTACTGGGACCAGTGGTCGTACACCCTCCGGAGCGGGGCACCGACGTCGACCGTCTCGACGATGCTGGTGATCTTCTGGGTGCCGCTCTTGCGTTTGCCCTTCCCCTTGCCGAACAGGTTCGACGCGGCGTCGGTGACCTTGTCCTTCAGGCCGCCGACCGAATGGCCCACCATCGCCTTGACGGGGGAGTCCCCCTGGAGCATGCGCCCGCCGATGTCCGCGAGGCTGCCGCCGTTGTCGGCCACGTCCTGGAGCTTGCCGGTGACGTCCCCGAGCTTGTCCGTGGCCTTCTCGGCCAGTTGCCCGGTCTGCGCGGAGAGGTAGCCGCCGAGTTCGCCGAACAGCCGGTCCAGCCCGGAACCCGACTCCTTGCCGGAGGTGCGGTTTTCGGATGCCATGACCTACCTCCGCGCCGACGGCTTGCGCGCGGCCGTCTTCTTCGCTGCGGTCTTCTTCGCCGCCGGCTTGCGTGCCGGGGTCTTCTTCGCCGCGGTCTTCCCGGCGGGAGCGGACTTCTCGGCCGACGCCTTGCGTGCCGCCGTCCTCTTGGCGGGAGCGCTCTTCTTCGCGGGCGCGGACTTCTTGGCCGCCGCGCTCTTCTTCGCGGGGGCGCTCTTCCTGGCGGGGGCGGTCTTCTTCGCCGCCGTCTTCTTTGCGGGAGCGGACTTCTCGGCCGTGGCCGCCGTGCCGCGTGCCCGGGAGGTCTTGCGCGCACGGGACGACGTACGCGAGGTCCGGGGCGGCTTCGGCTCCTCGGGTTCCTCCTCCTCGGGTTCTTCCTCCGGCTCTTCGGGCTCCTCCGATTCCTCGGGTTCCTCGTCCTCCTCCGGTTCCTCCTCGTCCTGCTCTTCCTCGTCCTCGTCCGGTTCCTGGCCCTCCTCTTCCTCCTCTTCCTCTTCCTCGTCCTCCTCGTCCTCGTCGTACTGCTCGGGCTCCGACTCCTCGTCCTCGTAGCCCTCTTGGGCCTCGTCCTCGTAACGCCCTTCCTCGTCCTCCTCGCCGTCACCGCCGTCACCGCCGTCGCCACCGCTGCCGAGCGCCAGCGTCCGCTCGTGGAGCGAGTCGGCGAGGTCGGTGAGCTTGCGGTTGGCCGCCGCCTTGAGCGCCTGGCGACCGGCGTTCAGGGCCTCGCCCTTCAACTGGTCCCCCATCTCCGCGACCTGCGGTATGTCCTTGAGCTTGCCCAGACCTTCCGTCATGAGCTGCCTCGGTTCGAGGCCGAAGCGCCGCCCCGCCAGATAGGTCGCCGCGGTGAACGCGAGCCGCCCCTTCTTCGTCCGTCCCAACACGTACCCCCCGGCCACTGCGGCCGCCAGGGCGATCTTGGACGTGTCATCCATGGCCTCTGTCCCTTCACCGGGCGTTCGCGGCCTCGCCGCCACCTCGTACGGAACCCTCCGTACCGGGTCGCGCCTCCGTGCATGCGCCTGCGGAGGGCGTCCCGCTCGGGCGGTGGAAAGCGAGCCTGCTCTCCCGGACGTGGCATTTGCCCTTATATCGTGAAATTCTAGCCATAACTGGCCGTACGTCTCCTGGAAGTGCACATGGCCTCAGCAGATTCGGAACGCCCCCGGAGGGCCGTCCCCCGCGCCGACGACGAAGAGCGGGAGCGGGCCCCCACCCGGCGCAGACCCGCGCCGCGCAGGGCGAAAGCCGTCGACGCCGGCTCGGCGATGAGCTCGGCCGCCGAGCAACTGGCGAAGCTGCTCGGCCGACCGCCCGAATCCGTCTCCTCGCTCAAACCCACCGATTCGGGGTGGGAGGCGCAGGTGGAAGTGGTGGAGCTGGAGCGCATCCCCGACACGACCAGCGTGCTGGCCAGTTACAAGGTCTCACTCGACGAGGAAGGCGCGCTGATCTCCTTCGAACGCACCCGCCGCTACAGCCGCGGGATGATCGATCGGCCGTTCTGAGAACGGTTCGGCCGTGAAGGGAGGCACCATGACGATGGTGCCGCAGGGCGGCGGCGGAAGCGCCGCCGGCAGGGGCGGAGGCTCCTCGGGCACCCTCTACGACGTCCTGGAGCTCATCCTGGACCGGGGCCTGGTGATCGACGTCTTCGTCCGGGTCTCGCTGGTGGGCATCGAGATCCTCAAGATCGACGCCCGGATCGTGGTGGCCAGCGTGGACACCTACCTGCGCTTCGCCGAGGCCTGCAACAGGCTCGACCTCGAATCCGGCCGCAAGGCCCCGGCACAGCTTCCCGAGGTCGTCGGCGGCATGATGGAGGGTGGAGCCCACGGCAAGTCCAAGGGAGCCCTCAGCGGGGCGGTCGACGCCGTCACCGAGACCCTGACCGGGAAGTCCCGGGACGACGAGGAGCCGGACGAGGAGGAGGCGGAGGAGGAGCCCGCGCCCCGACGCCGGCGGCCTCCCGCCCGACGCACGGCGCGCCGGGAGAAGGAGTGACCGATGGCCCTCTACGTCTACGCGATCACGGGCGAGGACCACCCCCTCGCCGTCGAGGACATGACCGGCGTCGGCGCCGAGCCGTCCCCGGTGCGCGCCCTCGCCTGCGGGCCGCTGTACGCCGTGGTCAGCGACGTCTCCGAGGAGATCAGGCCCAAACGGCGCGACCTGCTGATCCACCAGGAGGTGCAGGAGCGCCTCATGGGGGGCGGCCCCGTCCTGCCCCTCCAGTTCGGCTACACCGCCGCCGACGAGGCGACGGTCGAGCAGGCGCTCCGCAGGGACGCCGAAGGCTACCTCGCCAATCTGGAACGGCTCGACGGCCGCGCCGAGTACCACGTGAGGGCCTCGCAGGACGAGGAGGAGCTCCTGCGGCAGATCATGCGGGAGAACCCCGAGACCCGGGAGCTCAACGAGCGGATCCGCGCCGGGGACCCGGATCCCCAGCTCCCGCTCACCCTCGGTCGGATGGTCGCCGCGCAGGTACAGGAACGGCAGGACGCGCTCGCGGCCGGACTGGCCGACGCCCTCGTCCCGTACGCCGAGGAGCACAACGCCCGGCCGGCGTCCGGCGACGACTTCCTCAACCTCTCGCTGCTGGTCTCCGACGACCGGAGGGAGGAACTCCTCTCGGCGCACTCGGGCCTGGTCCGGCAGCTCGGGGAGGGAGTGGAGCTCCGGCTGAGCGGACCCCTGCCGCCGTACAGCTTCGTCCGGTAGCGGAATCCGATGCCGGAAATCCGACGGCGGAAATCCGACGGCGGAAATCCGGTGGCGGAATCCGACGGCGGAGAACGGGCGAGGAGGGAGAAGGAGAGACAGGATGGGACTGCTGACACAGCTGCTCATGCTTCCCGTCGCCCCGGTGCGCGGCGCCGTCTGGGTCGCCCAGCGGGTCGTGGAGCAGGCCGAGGACGAGTACTACGACCCGGCCCCCGTATGGCGTGAGCTGCGGGAACTGGAGAGCCGGCTCGTACGGGGAGAGATCGACCAGGAGGCCTTCGACCGGCGCGAGGACGAGCTGCTCGACCGGCTGGACGAGATCGACGCCCACCGACGGGGGCTGCGATGACCCGGAAGCGAGGCCACCGTGTCTGACCCCCTGCCCGACCGGTTCGGATCCGCCCCCTCCCGGGCGGCGCCGGTGCCGTACGGACCGAGCTCCTCCGCCAACCTCGCGGACATCCTGGAGCGGGTGCTCGACAAGGGCATCGTCATCGCCGGGGACATCCGCATCAACCTGCTCGACATCGAGCTGCTGACGATCAAACTGCGGATCCTGGTGGCCTCCGTCGACAAGGCGAAGGAGATGGGCATCGACTGGTGGGAGCACGACCCCTCGCTCTCCTCGAAGCACACCGGCGGCCCCCTGGCGGAGGAGAACCGCAGACTCCGCGCGGAGCTGGAGGCACTGCGGCGCGAGAGGCTCGGAACGGCAGAGCCGCCGGATCCGGAGGCCTACGAGGACGCCGAGGTCTCCGAGGACGTGGGACCGGACGACGGGGCGACCCCTCGCCGTGCCACGAGGGGCGGGACGCCACGGAAGCGCGGTAGATGAACACCGACGGAGACCTCACCTACGTGTACGCCGCGGCTCCGGACACGCGGGAGGTACGCGCGTCCCTCCAGGGCCTCCGGGGGGTGTCGGGCGCTCCCGTGTCCCTCCTGCCCCTCCCGGCGGCCGGACCGGACCCCGTCGCGTTCGTCGTCAGCCGGGTCGCGCCGGACGAGTTCGACGAGCGGACCCTGAAGGCCCGCTTCGAGGACCTGGAGTGGCTGGAGGGCGTCGCCCGCGCCCACCACGAGGTCGTCCAGACCGTCGCCCGCCACGACACCGTCCTTCCGCTGCGCCTGGCGACCGTCTACCAGGACGACGACCGCGCCCGCCGCGCCCTCGCCGCCCAGCACCACGCCTTCGCCGAGCGGATCGCGCTCCTCCGCGGCCGCAGCGAGTTCGGCGTCAAGCTGTACGTCCACCCCACCGGCTCCACCAGCCCTGCTGCCGACCCCACCGGCTCTCCGGAGTCCCGGGAGGACGCCGCCGACGCCTCCCTCAGCCCCGGAAAGGCCTATCTGCGCCGCCGCCGGGCGCAGCACAGCGCCCAGGAGGTCCGCTACCGGCACGCCCAGGAGGCCGCCGAACGCGTCGAGGCACTGGCCTCCCGGTTCAGCACGCAGCGCGTGCGCCACCCCGCCCAGCGCGGCGCCCTGGCGGGTCCGGAGGAGAACGTCCTCAACGACGCCTATCTCGTCCCGCACGACCGCGCCGAAGAGTTCCGCACGGTGCTCGCCGCCGCGATGGAGGGCCTCGACGGCGTACGCGCCGAGGTGACCGGGCCGTGGGCCCCGTACTCCTTCGCCACGCCGCCGCCCGAACCCGGGACCGCCGGGGAGGAGCGGGTGCCATGACCGTCTCCCGGCCCACCGAGTCGCTGCCCGGCCGACAGGTCGCCCTGGTCGACCTGCTCGACAGGCTGCTCAGCGGGGGAGTGGTCCTCTCCGGCGACATCGTGCTGTCGATCGCGGACATCGACCTCGTCCGCATCTCGCTCCGCGCCCTGATAGTGTCCGTCGACTCGGAGGCGGACCCGCTGGCACCGGTGGACCGGGAGCGGGCGTGAACGACGAGACGGATCCGGCACCGGGGGAGCGGAGCGGCCTTCCCGGGCCGCCCCCGGAGTCCCCGCCGCCCCTGAGCGGGGTGGGCACCGCGCTGAACGACGCCTTCCGCCTCCTCCAGGCCCCGCCCACCCCGGCCGACGAGCCCCCGCGCCCCGCGCGCCGGCTCCGGACCGACCACGAGTCGGTCGAGGAGGACCTCCTCAAGCTCGTCCTCACCGTCGTGGAACTCCTGCGCCAGCTCATCGAGAGGCAGGCGCTGCGGCGCGTCGACGCGGGCGACCTCACCGACGACCAGGAGGAGGAGCTGGGGGCCACCCTGATGGCCCTGCACGACGCCCTGTCCGATCTCTGCGCCGAGCACGGCTACACGCTCCAGGACCTCAACCTCGACCTCGGCCCGCTCGGCCCCCTGCTGCCGCGGGAGGACTGAGCGCCACCGCTCCGGCCCGGGCCCCGCCCGGCGGAGCGGATGAAGCGGACGGATCAGGAACGGTCGGCCGTCGCGAAGACCCAGCGGTTGGCCGCCAGGGCGTCGTCGGGTTCCGGGCGCGGGCCCCGGCCGTGGAGCGTGGTGAAGTCGTACGGGCGGTGCACGGCCACCCGCCAGCCACGGCCGGCGAGGGTCCCGGCCGAGTCGGGGCGCGGCCCCGCGGCGAAGAGGCCCGGCAGGTCGATGCCGGTCCGCTCGCGCGCCGACGTGTAGACGGGGCCGCCGCGCACGCGCGGTGACTCGGCGGTCACCTCCTTGATCTCGTACGCCAGGGTGCTTCCGGCGGCGCTGAGCCGGTCCACGTCGTCGATCAGCCGCCGCTCGGCCTCGGCGGGGAGGTAGAGCAGCAGCCCCTCGGCGAGCCAGGCGGTCGGGGCGGCCGGGCCGAATCCGGAACCGGAGCCGTCCCCGGAACCGAACAGGGCCTCCGTCCAGTCGTGCCGCAGGTCGGCGGCGCGCGGGCGGCGCTCGGCGACGGGTTCCGCCCCGGTGTCGTCGAGCACCGACTGCTTGAAGGCCAGCACGTCGGCCGAGTCGATCTCGTGGACGACGGTCCCGGCGGGCCAGTCGAGCCGGAAGGCCCGGGAGTCGAGCCCCGCGCCGAGCAGCACCACCTGGCGCACCCCCGCCCGGGCGGACGCCAGCAGGTGGTCGTCCAGGACGCGGGTCCTCAGCCCGAAGTAACGGCCGAGCCTGCCCCACAGCGGGTCCGAGGCGCCGCCGGGGACCTCGTCGGGATGGAGCGGCCAGCCGGCGGCGTCCGGCGCCGCGCGGACGAAGGCGGCGGCGAACGGATCGCGGGCGAGGGCGTCGGGACGGTGGGTCTCGACGGCGCGGGCGGCGGCCACCAGCAGGGCGGTGCGGCCCACGCCCGCCGTCACCCCCGGAGACGGACCGGCCGCGCCGCGCATTTCTCCTCCTCTTCCTCCTCCGGCCCCACCGCGGGGGCGTCCCACGCGGACGGGTCGTCCGAGGCGGGGGTACGGGCGCCGTAGAGGACGCGCATGAACGCGAGGACCCCCTCGTACGGCAGGTGCAGGGCCGTGGTGCAGTCCGCCAGTACGGTGATGTGGAAGCCCTTCTGGAACGCGGTCCGGGCGGTGGAGTCCACGCACACGTCCGCGAACAGGCCCGCGAACACCAGGTGCTCGACGCCCCGGGCGCGCAGGTGCTCCTCGAAGCCCGCCGCGAGGAAGGCGTCGAAGCAGGCCCGCTTGGTGAAGACGGCCTCGCCGGCGGCGGGCAGGACACCGTGGAACTCCGCGCCCCAGGTGCCCTCCAGACACTTCGGCGGCCTGCCCCGGGCCCGGTCCCGCAGCCGCCAGCTCGCCCCCTGCCGGTCGGGGTCGCCGGTGAACCGGACGAAGACCACCTCCACGCCCCGGCGCCGGGCCTCCTCGGCCGCTCCGGCGGCCGAGGAGACGACGGCGTCCAGCACGGCGGGGGCGCCCCGGAACCGGGCCCTGGCCAGGGGGCTCGCGCAGAAGTCGTTCTGCAGGTCCACCACGACCAGGGCCGTGCGTCCCGTCGTGGTCACGGGCCGCCCACCAGGACCGGATCACACGGCACGGTGTCCGGTCCGGTGACGCCGAGCGCGTCGACCAAAGCGTCGACCACGTCGCTCGTGGAGTGCCGGCCGCCGAGGTCGGGGGTGCGCACGCCCCGCTCGTCGAGGGCCGCGAGGGCGGCCTCCACGGCCGCCACGGCACCGGGGCACCCGGCGTGGTGCTCGGCGACGAGCGCGGCGGCCCGGACCGTGGCGACCGGGTTGACCTGGTCCCGGCCCGCCAGGTCGTCGGCCGAGCCGTGGATCGTCTGGTACTCCACCAGGCCCCGCAGCGCCGGGTCGAGGCAGACGTTCTCCGTGCAGCGGTTCTCCTGCCGGTCGGCGCCGTACCGGTCGAGGAGGACGACGTGCATGATGTCGGCCCACTCGTTCCCGGCGATCAGCAGAGTGCGGTCGGGCAGTCCGTGGGCGAGCAGGTTGCGGTTGACCGTGTCCGGCTGGAACACCTCGATCCGCACCCCGAGCCGCTCGGACAGGTCGGCCACCCACGCGTCGAAGGCCCCGTCGAGCAGATGGAACTTGTACGCCATGACGATCCGGCCGATCCGCCCGTCCGGCCAGGCGCGCCGGGCCCGCTCCAGGGCGTGCTCGACGACCGCTCCGGTGACCTCACGGCTGAAGGTGAGGGTTCGGGTGACCTCGCCCGCGGTGTGCGTGTTCTCGCCGGTGTAGAAGCCCTGGGCCTGGTCGCGGACCAGCAGCAGCGACCGTCCGCCGTCCGTCAGCAGGTCGACCTTCACGGCGCGCAGCCGCTGCCGGACGAGGTACAGCGACTGGGCGTTGATCGCGGTGCGGAAGACCGCCGTGGTGCCGCGCTCGGCCAGGTCCCGGCACCACGCCTCGTAGTGGTCGGCGTCCTCGGCGGTCAGCCGCTGCACGGCGGCGACGTCGTGGCCCCGGCGGAGCGACACGTAGGAGTGGTAGAGGCGCGGCGAGCGGACGACCTCCACACCCGTGCCGCCCGTACCGGCCGCATCGCCCATGCCGCCGGGGCCGCCCGTGCTGTCCGGGCGGCGCGAGGCGAGGGTGCTCAGGACGCGCTCGAAGACGTCCGCCAGCTCGGGGCCCGTGCCACGGCCCACGGCCAGCCCGATCACGGGCCGGACACCGCCCGGAGGTGAGGTCCCCGCGGGCTCCCGTCCGGTCTCCCCGGTCATCGGGCGGCGCCGGGGACGAGGCGGTCGCCGGCGATGCCGGCCTTCTCCGGGCGGTAGTAGTCACGGATCCCGTCGGCCCAGACGTCCACCGGGACGCGGTCGCCGTCCACCGGGCCGAAGGCCTCGAACAGCGCCTCGATGTTGGGCCGGTCGAAGCCGATGGCGGTCATGAGGGCGAGGAAGTCGGGACGGGCGACGAAGCCGTCGCCGTTCACGTCGCCCATCGCGGACAGCGCCCCGGCGAACTCGTCGACCGCGGCGTCGAACCGCTGCGGGTCGAGCACGACGGCGGTGAACTCCTCGGGGCTGATCCGCCCGTCGCCGTCGGCGTCCAGCTCGGCCAGGAGCGTCTCCCCGTACCGGCGGAAGGCGGCGAGGAGCCTCGCCCCGGCCTTCTCGTCGGCCGCCGGCAGCGCCGTGACGGTCCGCTTCCCCATCAGCTCGAAGTCGGCGGGCTCCAGGAAGCCGTTCCCGTCGGCGTCGAAGAGCGAGAACACGAGCTGCACACGGTCGGTGGCCTCGGTGGTGGGCATGAGGATGCACCCGGCTTTCGGTGGGGATGACGCCGGGTCACGCGCCCGGCCGCTGGTCCACTATCGGGGCGCCGAACTGCTTTCGGTGTACAAAACCGCTCTCTCGTACACGATCGGAGGCAATTCGCCGGGCGGTGCATGACACGCCGGGAGGCTGGAAAGCGATGCCCGTTCCGGTCGGCGGACCGGAACGGGCGGGGAGGGAGAGGGCCGGAAAGAGGGGTCAGTCGCGGTCGACTTCCTTGCGGAGGACCCGCCGCTCGGTCGTGGAGACCTCGTACGTCGTCTTGTTCCAGTTCCCGGTGTCGACGACGTCCACCGACCAGGAGTCGTCGTCCAGTTCCACGGCCGTGACGGTGCCCTTGTCGTCCTGGGTGGCCGTCTGGACCGCCTGCTCCGGAGTGACGGTGGTCCGCTTCAACCGGTCGGCCAACTCCTGCTTGTCCTCGGCGTCCTGGCCCGCGTCCGGTTCGTCGCCGATGACCTTGCCGCTGACGCCGTCGACCCAGATGTCGTGGAGGGTGCCGTCCGACGCGGCGACGCTCGTGTGCCACGCCGGGGTCCGCGCGCCCGCGCTCGCCGACGGGCTCGCGGAAGCGGAAGCGGAGGCAGACGCGGAGGCGGAGGCGCCGGGAGAAGCGGAGGTGCTCCCGCTCGCGGTGGCGTTCGGCGGCGCCCAGGTGAGCTCCGTCTCGACCAGCTTGCCCTGGGGGACGGTGGCCACGGCGGTCTGCGTGGCCTTGTCCCAGGTGACCTTCGTGGCCGGGACGAGCTTCCGGCGCTCGGCCTGGTCGTCGGTGAGCCGCGGCGAGGCGGAGGGAGAGGGGGATGCCGAGGGGGAGGCGGAGGCCGTCGGGCCGTCGGTGCTCCCGGTCGGGGTCGGCGCGATGCGGCCGGACGTGGTGGTGGTCTCCTTCTGCTCGGAGCCGCAGGCGGCGAGCAGAAGGGCGCAGGACGCGGCGAGGCAGGCGACGGCAGGGCCGCGCAGTCGATGTCGCGGAGAGGTACTCATGGGCCTATTCCTGACCCGGGCCCTGCGCTCCGTGACGCACCGGCCCGCGCAACCACCCGATCGCGGCCCTCCTCCGGTCCGGACGGGGGAAGCGGCCCGGCGCCCCCCCGTCCGCCGCGGACGCGGCCTCACCGGTCGGACGGCGAGGCGTCCCCGTTCGTGTAGCGGATCCGCGCCCACAGCGGCAGGCCGAACCAGCAGACCAGGTACCAGGCGAGGACTCCGGACACCAGCCACGGCACGTAGCCGTCGTGCGTGGCCACGCGCAGGACCAGGAAGAGCGCCGAGGTCAGCGTGGCGAGGAGCAGGATGAGGCCGGTGAACATCAGCCGGGACGCCCAGGCGACCGCCTGGGGCTTGATGCGGCGTCCCGACACGATGCGGTGGAAGGCCACGGGCCCTATCAGGGCGCCGGTCGCCAGCGAACCGAGCACGACGGTGACGATGTAGATCGTCTTGTCGGTCTGCTCCAGGTTCTGGAAGTGCGGTGTGAACACCACGGTGAGCAGGAAGCCCAGGAGGATCTGCACACCGGTCTGGGCGACCCTGATCTCCTGGATGAGTTCGGTCCAGCGCCGGTCCGCGCGTTCCTCGGGAGTTTCGTTTCTTCTGGTTCGTTCGCCCTGGTCGGGCGTCACATCCTCAGCCATGGCGTCCTCTTTCCCACGGGTCGGGATCCCATCCGCCGCGAGCGTTCCTTTTCCCAGGGTGCGCGCCGTCCTCCGTCCCGGCCCGGTGGGGAGCGCCCGGCGCGGGCCGGGGCCGCGAACACGAACCCGCGAGGAGGGTGCGATCACCGGAAGGCCTGCGTAGCCTGGGTTCCACCCCAGGGGCACCTGGGAGGAGGACGGGCCGCTCCACGCCGCCGCAAGACGCCGGGGAAGAGCCGCGGAGGTCGTGTGTCGACGTACGAGCATGTCCTGGGCGATCTGCTGGCCCGCTCCCACCTGCGGTCCGTGCGGGAGCTCGCGGGACTCGTCCAGGACGCGGGCCGTCGCATGGGGCTCCGGGGGACGGCCATGTACGTCACCGACCTCCAGCAGATCCGGCTCGTCGCGCTGCCCCAGGCGGACGCCGTCGACCAGCCGACGCTCGACGTCGACACCTCGCTGGCTGGCCTGGCCTACCGCACGCAGCAGGTGCAGCGGTCGAGGGACGGCGCCACCGCCTGGCTGCCGATGATCGACGGGGTCGAACGCATCGGCGTCCTGATGGTGACGGCGCACGACCTGGACGACGCCCTGCTCGGGCGCGGCGAGGCGCTCGCCGGGGTCGCCGCGCTGCTCGTGGTCTCGAAGTCCTCCCACAGCGACCTGCTGGCCGAGACGGAACGCGCGCGGGCGATGACGGTGCAGGCCGAGCTGCTGTGGGCCTTCCTGCCACCGCGGACCATCGGCACGTCGGAGGTCACCTCCTCGGCGGTCCTCGAACCCGCGTACGACATCGGCGGCGACACCTTCGACCACACCCTGGACGACAGCGGCCTGCACCTGACCGTCATCGACTCCATGGGCCACGACCTCGCCTCCGGCGGGGCCAGCGCGGCCGGCCTCGCCGCCTGCCGGGCGGCCCGCCGCTCCGGCGGCTCGCTGAGCGACATCGTCACCTCGATCGACCAGATCCTCGACACCTGGTTCACCGACCGCCTCATGACCGCCGTCGTGGCCCATCTGGACACCTCCGACGGACGGCTGACCTGGATCAACTGCGGCCATCCGCCGCCCCTGCTGATCCGTCACGGAAGGATCCTCCCGCAGGTCCTCGACCGGGAGCCCGACCTGCCCCTCGGCTGGGGTTTCCTCCAGGAGTCGCCGCCCACCGAGCACACCGAGCGGCTCCAGCCCGGCGACCGGATCCTCCTCTACAGCGACGGCGTCACCGAGGCGCGCTCGCCCGGAGGCGACTTCTACGGCGAGGAACGGCTGGCCGACACCGTCATCCGCGCCACGGCGGCCGGCGCCCCCGCCCCCGAGGCCCTCCGGCGCCTGGTCCAGGGCCTGCGGCAGCACCAGGGCCACAAGCTGCGCGACGACGCCACCATCCTGCTCACCGAGTGGCACCCGAGCGGCCGCGGCGGGGGACGCGCCCCGGATCCGGGGGCGAGCGGCCGTGAGGGGTGAGAGACCGCCGGAGGCACGACCGGGCCCCGGGTGCCGGGGTGAGTGACCGCTCCGGACGCGGGTAGGCGCGGGTTCGACAACGAGATCACGACGAACCGTCGAGATCGCGTCGAACCGTCAGGAGGGTTCATGAGCACGCCCCCGAACGATCCCGTCCCTCCGAGCCCCACGCCCCCGCCGGGGCCCGGCCCGGCTCCCGGTCCGGGACCGCTGCCCGGGCCGGTTCCCGGGCCCGGCGGCCCGGACCCCGTTCCGCCCGCGCCGCCCCGGCCGGAGCCGGACCCGCCGGCCCCGACCCCGCCTCCGGACCCCTTCCCGCAGCCGGGCCCGCTGCCCCCGCCGGGACCCGCTCCGGAACCGCTGACCTGAGCGTTCCGCACCTCGGCCCCCGCCCGTGAACAGGGCGGGGGCCGACGCGTGTACGAGGCGCGTCCGGCTCAGCCGTGGCCGAGCGGCGGCACCCGCTCGGACGAGGGCGGCGGGCCGGGCGGCGTGCCGTCGCCGAACGGACGCCCGCCGAGCTCCTCCCGTCCGTGCGCCGAGAGCCAGCCGCGGGGGTCCGGGCCCAGGGGAACGATCCCGGTCGGATTGATGTCGCGGTGGACGACGTAGTAGTGCGTCTTGATCTGCTCGAAGTCGATGGTGTCGCCGAAACCGGGCGTCTGGAACAGGTCCCGCGCGTAGCCCCACAGCGCCGGGAGTTCGGTCAGCTTCCGCCGGTTGCACTTGAAGTGGCCGTGGTAGACGGCGTCGAACCGCACGAGGGTCGTGAAGAGACGGACGTCGGCCTCCGTGATGGTGTCCCCGACCAGATAGCGCCGGTCGCCGAGCCGCTCCTCCAGCCAATCCAGCCGGTCCCACAGTCTGCCGTACGCCTTGTCGTACGCCTCTTGGTCGCTCGCGAAACCGCACTTGTAGACACCGTTGTTGACGTCCCGGTACACCTTCTCGGCCACGTCGTCGATCTCGTCGCGCCACTTCTCCGGGTACAGCTCCGGCGCGCCGTCCCGCTGATGGGCCGTCCACTGGCTGCCCAGGTCGAGCGTCATCCGCGCGAAGTCGTTGGTGACGACCGCGCCGGTGGGGACGTCGACGATCGCGGGCACGGTGATGCCGCGCGCGTACGCGGGATCCCGCCGGAAGAAGGCCTCCTGGAGCCGCTCGATCCCGAGGACCGGGTCCCTGCCGTCCGGGTCCAGGTGGAAGGACCAGCTGCGCTCGTCGTGCACGGGCCCGGCGATGCCCATCGACAGGGCGTCCTCCAGGCCCATGAGGCGCCGGACGATCGCGGCCCGGTTCGCCCACGGGCACGCGCGCGCGACGACCAGCCGGTACCGCCTCGGTTCCACCGGATAGCCGTCCCGGCCGTCGGCCGTGATCCGCGTCGTGATGTAGTTCCGGTCGCGTTCGTACCCACCGTCGCCAGCCATGGCCACGAGCGTAGCCCGCCGCGCACGGTTCCGCCCGGGATCAGCCGGAAGCACCGCCCGGGGCCCCGGACGCCGCGCGCAGGACCGGCATCATCGTCTCGACGGCGGCGTCCCGCGCCAGGTGGTCGAGGATCATCCGGTTGACCCGGGCCGGCTGTTCCAGCGGCACCAGGTGGGACGCCCCGGGCACCACGGCCAGCAGGGCCCCCGGGATCGCCCGGTAGAGGGCGGCGGTGTGTTCGAGCGTCATCATGTCGTCGTCGCCGACCACGACCAGGGTGGGCGCCCGCACGCGCCCCAGGTCCTCGGGGGTGAGCACCGGCTGGGTCCGCCACATGTCGATCACCTTGGCCGCCACCACCGGCCAGTGGTCCGCGCCGTCCGGCGTGACCGCCGCGTACATCTCGCGGAAGAACTCCATGTCCGGGCTGTCGGGCGTCATCGCGTCGAGCATCGACGGATCGACGAAGCACTCGGGGCCGGGGCGGAAGTTCGCCCCGATCGCCACGACCCCGCGGACCAGATCGGGCCGGGCGGCGGCGACGAGCAGCGCGACGACACCGCCGTCGCTCCACCCGACCAAGTGCGCCGGGCCCCCGACCACCCGCTCCAGGAACGCCACCGTGTCATCGGCCATGTCCTGATACGACAGCGGTCCCGGCACGTCGGGGGTGTGCCCGTGGGCGCGCCGCTCGGGCAGGAAGAGGCGGTACTCGCCGGCGAGGTCGGGACGCTGGGCGCCCCACGTCCCATTGGTGCAGAAGCCGCCGTGCAGCAGGACCAGCGGGTCGCCCTCGCCCTCGGTCTCGTACCAGGTCCTGACCCCGGGGAGGTCGGCGTACGCGCCCATCGGTCCACGCCCTCTCCGGATCGGCCCCCTGTCCCGCCCAGTCTCCGCCGGGCCCCGGAAGGCCGCAAACGGTGACCCGTACCGCCCCGGGCGCCGTACCGGCCGGTGCCCGAACGCGCCATGGAGATTCGAACGGAGAAGACGGGGCACCCGGTCATTCCGATCCGAGAGGGGTGAATGGGCATGAGCGCAGGGGGGTCGACCACGGCCGTCGCGAGAAGAGCGGCCCGTGGGGACGTGGTACGAGCGGGTGCCCGTGCGGGCTTCGTCGCGCGGGGGGCTCTGTACCTGCTCATCGGGGTCCTGGCCGTACGCATCGGCCTCACGGGCACGGGTGAACAGGCCGACAAGGGCGGCGCCCTCGCGCAGGTCGCCGGAACGCCGTTCGGAGCCGTGATCCTCTGGGCCCTCGGCATCGGACTCGTCGGCATGGCGCTGTGGCGGCTTTCGGAGGCCCTGTTCGGCAGCGCCGGCCCGAAGGGCGACAAGCCGACCAAGCGGATCACGTCCGGCGCCCGGTGCGTCTTCTACGCCGTCTCGGCCTTCTTCGTCCTGTCCTTCGCGGCGGGGAACCGGGACAGCGGCGCCGGTGCGACCGACCGGCAGAGCCACGACATCACCGGCCGTCTCCTCGGCCTGCCGGCCGGTCAGTGGCTGGTCGGCGCCGCGGCCCTGGGCTTCCTGGGCGCGGGCCTGTGGATGGGCGTCCGGGCCGTGATGCGGAAGTACCGCAAGCATCTGACATGGGCCACGATGTCCGCGAACCAGCGGCGCTTCATGGACGTGACCGGCATCGTGGGAGGCGTCGGACGAGGGCTGGTCTTCGCCGCGATCGGCTTCTTCGGCCTGAAGGCGGCGATCCAGTTCGACCCGGACGAGGCCAAGGGCATGGACGACGCGATCCGCTCGTTCGCGCAGACCCCCGCCGGACCGTGGCTGCTGGTCGCCGTGGCCGTCGGACTCGTCCTCTTCGGGATCTTCTCCTTCGGCCAGGCGAAGTGGCGCGACGTCTGATCCGTCGCCCCGCGACTGAGGGGTGGCCCCCCCCCGCCCCGGGGGGGGCCCCCCCCGCGCGGGGGGGGGGGGGGGGGCCCCCCCCCGGGGGGGGGCGGGGGGGGAAGGGGGGGGGGCGGGGGAGGAACCGGGGGGCGCCGCCCCGG